>CAYMME010000077.1:0-23005 GCA_964391465.1 uncultured Planctomycetales bacterium | reverse complement strand
CCTTCATCGGTGACCGCGTTGGCGTTGCAGTCGTTGTCCGTGAGCTCGGACTTGGCGGGGACACCGTTGCCGTTGCAGTCCGTCTCGACGCCCGAGGCGATGTCGCACTCGTCGGGCACGCCGTTGTCGTTGCAGTCGGTGGCGTCACCGTCGGTGATCTCGCATGCATCGGGTTTGCCGTCGTCGTCGCAGTCCGGGTCGCACTGGTCGGGGACCAGGTTGCCGTCGCAGTCGTTGTCCGTGAGTTGGCACGCGTCCGGAACGTCGTCGTCGTCGCAGTCCGTGTCCCGGACGGCGAATTTGAGCTCGCTGAGCAGGATCCAGGTGAACCCGGCCTGCTCCTGGAACTGCGCCCGGACGTACCGCGCGTCTTGCGGAATCGCGATCTCGATGAACCGGGCCGTCGTGTCGGCACGCTCTTCGGCCGTCGTCGTGTATGTAGTCGTGTCGCCGAACGTGCTCCCGTCGTTGCTGAAGGTCAGATCCACCGAGCCGAAGAGGCCGATCCCGCCGGTCTGGGCGTTGTTGCTGTGGATCGAGACGGCTTCGAGGCGGGCGATCCGACCGAAGTCGAACGTGATGGTTGGCTGCGTGCCGTTCCAGCCGACCCACTCGTAGCCGCCGCCGCTTCCGAGATCGGCGGCCGGATCATTGGCACCCACGTCGCCGTCGACCAGTTGCCCGACGCCGCCGGACAGTGCCGCTCCATCGGAGCCCGCGTCGCCGTCCCCGTTGTACGGCTCGTCCCGATACGTCTGTCCATTCAGCATGTCGTACACCAAGGGCTCGTCGCTGAGGTCGCAAGCGTCGGGCATACCGTTCTCGTTGCAGTCGGGCTCGCAGTTCTCGGTGCAGAAGAACGGCGCGCCCGGTGCGCTGCTGTTCTCGTCGATCTCGCACTCGTCCGGCAGGGTATTCTGATTGCAGTCCGTGCTCGTGTCGCTCGAGATGTCGCACTCATCGGGCACGTTGTTCTCATTACAGTCGTTCCCGTCCAACTCGCAGTCGTCGGGTATGTCGTTCTCGTTGCAGTCGAGGCTGGCACCGCTGCTGATCTCGCATTCATCGGGCTCGCCGTCCTCGTCGCAGTCCGGCTCACAGTTGTCGGGCACCGCGTTGCCGTTGCAGTCGTTGTCCGTGAGCTGGCACTCGTCCGGCACGCCGTCTTCGTCACAGTCCGGCTCCCGGGCCGTGAAGCCGATCTCGCTGATCAGGATCCAGGGGTACCCGGCCTGATCCTGGAACTGCGCCCGGACATGCCGCGCGGTTCGCGGCACGTCGACGTAGATGAACTGGGCTGACGTGTCATCACGCTCCTCGGTCGTCGTCGTGTACGTGATCATGTCGCCGAAGCTGCTCCCGTCGTCGCTGAAGGTCAGCTCGACCGAGCCGAAGAGTCCGATCCCATCGGTCTGGGCGTTGTTGTTGTGGATCGAGACGGTCTTGAAGCGGGTTGTCTTGCCGAAGTCGAGTGTGATCGCCGGCTGGATGTCGTTCCAGCCGACCCACTCGTACCCGTCTCCGTCCCCGAGGTCGGCGGTCGGATCGTCCGTACCCACGGTGCCGTCGACCAGTTGCCCGAGCCCGTCGGACAGAGCCGCTGCGTCCGCTTCCGCATCGCCGTCTCCGTCGTACGGCTCGTCCCAATACGTCAGCTCGTTCAACGTCTGTCCGTTCGGCATGTCGTACGCGACCGGCTGCACCGCGCCGGAAGGATCTTCGACGTCGCACGCGTCGGGTACGTTGTTGCCGTTGCAGTCCAGGCTCGTGCCTTCGGCCAAGTCACACTCGTCCGGTATGCCGTTCGCGTTGCAGTCCTGGCAGGCCAGCGCGGCCAGAAGGGCCTGGCCCTCCAAGCCGATTGGGTCCGGACAGTCGGCGATGTCGCACGCGTCGGGCAGCCCGTTGGCATCGCAGTCGGGGCTCGCGGCGAAGTTCAGAGCGAAACGGTTGATCGTGCCCACATCGCCGGTTTCGTCGTCGACGACACGCAGCGTCCAGGTCCCGCGCGTGGACGCTCCGACCAGGGCGCCGAGGCTCTCGTCCGGCCTGAATACTCCGGTGAACGGCGGTTCACCGTCGTTGATCGATTCGGTGGCTTCGTCGTCGAACACGGTGTCGGAGAAGTCCTGACCGACGGCCGGAATGTGGTCGAACAGCACGATCTCCGCGCCCCCCGGGCTGACGAGGGTGGCCGTCAGGTCGTGGACCGACGGGTGGGTGATGTCGAGCGTCACGATCAGGCCCTCGACCCGCGAGGACATAGGCACAACCAGCGAGACTTCGGTGGTCTCGCCGCCAGCCGTGGGCGGAACTGCGGTGGGCAGGCCCGTCGCCTCGAACGTCTCGTCGGTGAAGTCACAACTGTCCGGCCGTCCGTTGCCGTTGCAGTCCGCCTCCTGGACCGTGAAGCTGATCTCGCTGATCAGAATCCAGTCGTACCCGGCCTGCTCCTGGAACTGCGCTCGGACGTACCGCGCGTCTTGTGGAATCGTGATTTCGATCAACTGGGCCGACGTGTCGGCACGCTCCTCGGCGGTTGTTGTGTACGTGATCAGGTCGCCGAAGTTGGTTCCGTCGTCGCTGAAGGTCAGCTCGACAGAGCCGAACAGGCCGATCCCGTCGGTCTGGACGTTGTTGCTGTGGATCGAGACGGTCTCGAAGTTGGCGACGCGACCGAAGTCGAACGTGATGGTCGGCTGTGCGTTGTTCCATCCGACCCACTCGTAACCGGCCCCGTCCCCGAGATCGGCGGCGGGGTCATCCGCGCCGGTCTTCCCGTCGACGAGTTGCCCGAGCCCGTCGGACAGCGCTGCGCCGTCCGTCTCGGTGTCGCCGTCTCCGCCATACTTCTCGTCCCAATACGTCAGCTCGTTCAGCGTTTGCCCGTTCGGCATGTCGTACGTGACCGGTCGGTCGTCGACATCGCAGGTGTCCGGCACGCCGTTGCCGTTGCAGTCGATCTCGCAGTCCTCGGTACACAGGCCCGGGCCGTCCGGCGTCGTGACGCCGACCGCCATCTCGCAGCGGTCGGGTCGGCCGTTGCGGTTGCAGTCGGTGCTCGTCCCGCTCGCGACATCACATTCGTCCGGCACGCCGTTGGCGTTGCAGTCGTTGTCGACCAGCTCGCACTCGTCGGGGACGCCGTTCTCGTTGCAGTCGTTTCCACTCGGCTCGCAGCCGTCGGGCAGTGCGGTAGCCGTACCCCAGTACCATGTGCTCAGCGGCCCTTCGTCCTCCGGGTCGCCGTCGTCCAGGACGCACCACTGACCGGCGTCGGCGCAATCGGCGTCATCAAACGGCGTGGGCGTGTCGAACCCTTCGCGGAAGACTTCGCCTTCGTTCGTCGTCACCGCGACGTCTTCGATGGCCCAGTACCAGTCATCGTTGGCGGACGGGACGTCGGTTCCCTGGTCGCCGTAGTAGCGAAACGCGACCCGCACGTCCGGCTGCCCGTCGGCGATGGAGGACACGTCGACCGTAACCGTGTCGTTGTGCACCGTGCCCGACGAGGTCGAGACGCACACACCGGGGCACAAGGCCGAGCTGACGCCGTCGCCGTAGATGACCTTGAACGTGCTGCCGCCGTCGAGCGTGACGAGCACGTCGACGAACTGACCCGTGCGCGAGCGGTATCCGTGGTGCCAGGTGACGGTCGCTCCGGTTCGCCCCGTGCAGTCGATGCGCGGCGTCATCAGCTCCTCGTTCATGTCCCAGGAGCGATCCCTGCTGATGACGACGGCGGCCTCACCGTCGAAGTCCTTGAAATCGACGTCACCCAGGAACGCGGCCACGCCGACCGTGTCCGCACCGTGGGCCGGTGCGCAGAGAAGCGCGGCAACGACAAGCGCCGGCACCGCAAGTAGGTTGAGCCTAGTTGCCATCAGTCGCACTCATCCGGGATTCCGTTGCCGTCGGCGTCCTGACTGACCGGGGGCGCCGACTGATTCCCCAGGATCGTCACCGTATTCGAATTGCGATCCACGACTGCGATGTCCTGCTCGCTTCCGCCGGTGAAGGCGCCGACCGTCACCGCCCACGGATTCGTTCCGATCGCCCACTCCGGGGCCGGGATGAACAGGCCGAGTCCCCGGTTCCACAGGACCGAGATGTTGCCCGACCCGCGGTTGGCCACGACAAGGTCCGCGAGGCCGTCGCCGTCGAGATCGCCGGCGGCCAGCGTCTGAGGGGCCGAGCCGACGGGGTAATCGGAGGCCGCGTCGAACTGTCCGTTGCCGAGGTTGAGCAGCACCGACACGGTGGCCGAGTTCGTGTTGGCCACGGCCAGGTCGGGCCAGATGTCGCCGTTGAGTTCCACGGCCGCGATCGACTGGGGCTGGGATCCGACGGACAATTGCTCGGTTTTCGTGAACGCTGCGGTCCCGTCGTTCTCCAGCACCGACACGCTGAGGCCGTTCAGATTGGCGACGGCCAGGTCCACGTCGTCGTCCCGGTCGAAGTCCGAAGCCGTCACCGCAGTCGGCCAACTCGGAGGCGATGCACCGACTGAAGTGTCGGTCGCCGCGGCGAAACCCAGCCACCGCCCATGCCGGTAGCGACCCTTGTTCAACAGGACCGAGACGTCGTTCGAGCTCGTGTTTGCCGTGACCAGGTCGGTGTTGCCGTCGCCGTCGAAATCACCCGTCGCCACCGACGCGGGGCCGGACCCGACGAGCAGGGTGACCGAGCCGAGGGTCACGCCGTCACCCGAGTTCACGAGCACGGATACGTTGTTCGACTCGCCGTTGGCCGCTGCGAGATCGATGTCGCCGTCACCGTCGAGGTCGGTCGAGACGATCGCGGTCGGCGTGCGGCCCGCGCCGGTGGTCGTCGCCGCCCCGATGACTCCGCTGCCGTCTTTGAGCAGGATCGAGACGTTCCCGAAGGTCTCGCTGCCGACGTTGGCCGAGGCCAGATCGAGATGCGTGTCGCCGTCCAGATCGGCGGCCGTGATCGCGACCGGACCGGTCCCCACGGTCACCGCGGCGCTCTCGACGAGCGCGAGCGTCGGGGCCAGATCGCACTCGTCGGGCACACCGTTCGTGTTGCAGTCGGTCTCGCACTCGTCCGGCACGAGGTTGCCGTTACAGTCCGCGCTTGTCCCGGCGGCGATGTCGTCGCTGTCATCGACCCCGTTGTCGTTGCAGTCGTCGGCGATAATGGTCAGGACCGTATCCCTCGTGTCGTCGCCGTAGGTAGCCGTGATGGTCACGGGCGTTGCCGCCGTGACAACAACTGTGTCCACGGCGAAGGTCGCGAGCGTCGTGCCCTCCAACACCGTGACGCTCGGTGGCACCGTCGCTACGTTCGGGTCGTCGCTGCTCAGCGTGACCACGGCATCGCCGGCGGGGGCGGCACTCGTCAGCATGACGGTTCCGGTTGACGGCCCCCCACCGATCACGGCCGAAGGATTGACGGTGACTGCATCGAGAGAGGCGAGAGGTGCCTCATCGTCGGTGATGGTGAGCACGGCCGTCGCCGGCGTGCCCAACGTCACGCCGCCGGTGACGTTGTTCAGCGTCAGGTTGACCGTCTCGTTGCCTTCGACGAACGCGTCGTCGAGGATGGTAACGGTGAACGTCTTCGCCGCCGTGTCCTGATCGGCAAACGAGACTGTTCCCGATGCGGCTGTGTAGTCGGCATCGACGGTAGCCGTGCCGTCGCTGGTGGCGTAGTCGACCTCCACCACGCCGTCGGCCCCACCGGTCCGCGTGACGGTGATGGTCACGTCACTGCCCGTCTCCGAGACGGTGTACGTGTCGGTGCCGAACTGTAGCGTCCCCGGCGCAGGCGGGTCGTCGTCGTCCGTAACGGTGAGCACGGCGGCGGCCGGTGTGCCGAGTGTTGCGCCGCCGGTGGGGTTGCTGAGCGTCAGGTTGACCGTTTCGTCGCCCTCGATGAGGGTGTCATCAAGGATGGCTACGGTGAACGTCTTCGCCGTCGTGTCCTGGTCGGCGAACGTGATCGTCCCCGACGCGGCCGTGTAGTCGGCATCGACGGTGGCCGTACCGTCGTTCGTGGCGTAGTCGACCTCCACCAAGCCGTCGGCGCCGCCGGTTCGCGTGACGGTGATGGTTACGTCACTGCCCGTCTCCGAGATGCTGTAGGTGTCGGTGCTGAACTGCAGCGTCCCCGGTGCGGGCAGGTCGTCGTCGTCGGTGATCGTAAGCACGGCCGTCGCCGGCGTACCGAGCGTTGTTCCCTGAGGATGGCTTAGCGCTAGATTGACCGTCTCATCGCCTTCGACGAGCGCGTCGTCGAGAACGGTAATGGTGAACGTCTTCGCCGCCGTGTCCTGATCGGCGAATGAGACGGTCCCGGTTGCGGCTGTGTAGTCGGCGTCGACGGTAGCCGTGCCGTCGCTGGTGGCGTAGTCGACCTCCACCAAGCCGTCGGCGCCGCCGGTTCGCGTGACGGTGATGGTTACGTCACTGCCCGTCTCCGAGACGCTGTAGGTGTCGGCGCTGAACTGCAGCGTCCCCGGCGCGGGCGGGTCGTCGTCATCGTCGGTGATCGTGAGCACCGCCGTCGCCGGCGTACCGAGCGTTGCGCCGCCGATGGAGTTGCTCAGCGTTAGGTCGACCGTCTCGTCGCCCTCGACGAGCGCGTCATCAAGGATCGTAATGATGAACGTCTTGGACGCCGTGTCCTGATCGGTGAATGAGACGGTTCCGGCTGCGGCCGTGTAGTCGGCGTCAACCGTAGCCGTGCCGTCGCTGGTGGCGTAGTCGACCTCCACCAAGCCGTCGGCGCCGCCGGTTCGCGTGACGGTGATGGTTACGTCACTGCCCGTCTCCGAGACGCTGTAGGTGTCGGCGCTGAACTGCAGCGTCCCCGGCGCGGGCGGGTCGTCGTCATCGTCGGTGATAGTGAGCACGGCCGTGGCCGGCGTGCCGAGCGTCGCGCCGCCGGCGGGATTGCCCAGCGTCAGGTTGACCGTCTCGTCGCCTTCGACGAGTGCGTCACCAAGGATGGTAACGGTGAACGTCTGGGCGGCTGTGTCCTGATCGGCAAACGTGATTGTCCCCGACGCGGCCGTGTAGTCGGCATCGACGGCAGCCGTGCCGTCGCTGGTGGCGTAGTCGACCTCCACTACGCCATCGGCGCCGCCCGTCCGCGTCACGGTGATGGTCACCTCACTGCCCGTCTCCGAGACGCTGTACGTGTCGGCGCTGAACTGCAACGTCCCCGGCGCGGGCGGGTCACCGCCGCCGCCACCACCCCCACCTCCGCCAAGGAAGCCCGCGGGCGGGGGTTCATCATCCTCTTCAACGACGGGGAAATGAGCGTTCGTGGGATAGTCGTCGGCCGCATCGTCGACGCCATCGGAATCCGTATCCGCATTCAGGGGATGTGTCCCGAGCAGCAGCACCTCGTCGCCGTCAAGCAGGCCGTCTCCGTCGGAGTCGGGATTGTTCGGATCGGTGCCCCAGGCGGACTCGTCGGCGTCGGACAGACCGTCGCCGTCACTGTCCTCGCCGGTCCCGGCCGGTGGCGTGTGGTGGCGGAACACTTCGTCGAAGTCGTCGATCCCGTCTGCGTCGCTGTCCGCGCTCAGCGGATCGGTATCCAGGGCGAGGATTTCGACCGTGTCGGGAATGCCGTCCCCGTCGGTGTCCGGATCGCTGATGGCAAGGAGGCTCCGCTGCGCGTCGGACGATGTCGGCCCGGCGATCGGCGTGGGCTCGACGGTCAGGTCCGCGCTGCCGTAGAGACGCTGGATCGCGTCCACGTCGTCCGGTTGCAGTGCCGTCGCCGGACCGGTGTAACCGGGCGCCATGACCGCATTCGGGTTCAGTGCGTGCTCCAACCCGAGTGCGTGACCGAGCAGATGCAGGATCGCTGTCGACAGATCGACGCCATCCGGGTCGGCACCCGTTGTCCAGTTCGCGTCCGCGTCGAGGCGGACCTCGCCGGCCCTGTCCGTGCCGGGTAGGAACGCGTGCCCGAGCGAGTTCGTGGATTCCGCGAACAGAACCGCATCGTCCTGCGCGGTTGACGCGAACGTAATGGTGATGTCGGCGTTGTGCGCGACCTTCTCGAACTCGAGGCTGGACGCATCCTGCCAGAACGCGATCGCGCGGGCGGCGGCGTCGATCTGACCCTGAGGGTCCAGACCGGGTGCGGTGTTCGCCAGCCGCCATGTGAGTGCGGTGCGATTCCAGCGACTGATCGGGCGATGCGCCGCGAGATCAAGCGGCTGCCGTGCGAACGCATCGAAGCACACGGCGAATTGCGCGTCGCATGGTGATCCCGTCGGTACGGGCGGCGCCGGCACGACCTCGGACGCGGGAGGCAAGTCCGGAGGCGTCTCGTCCAGGATCGCACTGACCGGCGGCGTCTGGGCCGAGTCGTCTTGCTGGGGTTCGTCCGGCGGCGCAGGCGGCGCGCAGCTTCCGGTGAAGGTAAGGCTCGCTCCGAGGGCCCAAAGCAGCGTCGTCCGTTTCACGAATCCGTTCCACAGCTCAACGCGTCACCGCGCGTACATCGCGTGCATGTCCCCTCATGCAAGGAATCGGCGCACTTGACAGAAAGGATTTAGCGGTTTGCCGAGCGATCGCGACGCTGAAGAACACCACCGGGCGCGCACTTCACTTCGTGCACTGCACGACGCGCGCATTCTGCTCGTACGCAGTCGTCATGGCGCACCAGCCCGTGCGGATGTCGGCAGTTTCTGCATTGCCCCGCGCAAGGAACGCGCTCGTTGCCGACCCGCGCACGGGCCGCTTTCTCACGGGCGCGGTTCGGAATCGTCGGCGTGCGCTGCGGTGAATGCGCGGGTGCCCCATCCTTCGCGGAAGTTTGCGAAGGGTGGGGGACGGACCGCGCGATTGGATGATGGGCGTCGAATCTGACCGAACGCATCCGTCCCCCACCCTTGTCACGCCTTCGGCGAGTCAAGGATGGGGCACCTCCGGTTCCTTGCGGGCGCGGTTCGGAAGGATCGGTAGGCGTTGCGGTTGATGCGCGCAATGTCGGTCACGCGCGGACGAGGTGCTTGTCGAGCCACTCGAGTACGAGGGCCCGCATCTCCGGCAGCTCTTGATGGTGGCAATCGAACAGCTCGATGCGGCAGTCCTCTTTGCGTCCGTGCTTCGCATAGAGCGGCAAGACATGATCGCGGATGCGCTCGACGCCCTTCGGCGGCGTGAGTCCGTCCATGGCCCCGTTCAGGCTGAGGTGCGGGCGGGGCACGATCAACTCGACGATCTCGTGGGTCTGGAAGTGCTTGAGCAGCCGCGGCACGTAGTAGTAGATCCCGTGCCCGCCGAGCTTGCGGGTGGCGATGAGGTGCTCGTAGTCCGTGAGGCAGCACAGGTTGATGCAGCAGCGGATGCGCGGGTCGAGAGCAGCCAGCCACCAAGCCTTGGTCGAGCCCATCGAAATGCCGAACGCCCCGACGCGTTTAGGGTCGACCTCGGGCCGGGCGCACAGGTAGTTCAAGGCCTGCCACTCGTCGAACATCATCATCCCGTACAGCACCTGCCCCTGCCAGAGCATGAGCTTGAATGTGTCGGACTCGCCCCACCCGCCGTTGTCGGGTCGCGGCATGCGCTCGCCGAAACACCAACTGTCGATGGCCAGAGTGACGATGCCCTTCTCGGCATAGACCGGCGCGTACGACTTCATCTTGCGCGTGCCCTGGAGCAACTCGTTCTTGCCCACGGGGTAGTCCCCGCCGTGCCAGTGGATGTAGAGCATGGCCGGGGCCGGCGTCTTGATCTTGTCCGGGACGAGTAAGAGCGCGGGAGCGATCTCCTGGCCGTTGAGGTCGAGTTCCAGGTGCTCGAGGGTGTAACCTGGCTTCTTCTCTTTCTTGCGCACCTTGGCCTTCGGCTCACGTTTCTCGGGAAGGTCGCCGAGCAGACTCCAGAGCTCCTTGCGCCGCGCGGCCTGAAACGCGGCGAAGTCTTCGTTGCGCAGGGCTGCCGCTGCGTCGGCCGGTTGCTCGAATCGAGCCGCCATCATCGCGGCCCCCATGGCCAAGACGTCGCGCCTTGATGGTGCGTGCATTTTGTTCGTGAGCCTCTTTCGCCGTGCATCATTGCTTGGTGGTCAGCTCGATGACGCCGCGCCAATTGCGCGGGGCACTGCTTTGGTACCCAAGCGTCAGCTTGTACACGTACATGGCCGCGGGATCGTCCTGGACGATCGGATGGAGCGTGCTGAAGGCCGTGTCCCAGTCACCCTTCTCGAACGCTTCGAGACCCTGAGCGTGCACGGCGAACCGGGCCTCGATCTCCTCACGCGTCTGGGCATCGTCGGGAGTGCGTTGGATGGTGAACAGATCGACTTCCGTCTCCATGCCCACCGGCCGGAACCGGGCCACGCGGCGGCTCGAGATCTGATCGGACGAGACGCGGCCGGCGATCTCGCCGGTGACAAGGATGGGCACGCCGACGATCTTGGTGATTCCTTCGACGCGGGCGGTCTGATTCACGGCCGCGCCGAGAATGTCGTATGCGTACACTTGCTCGGAGCCGAGTGAGCCGGCCACCACTTCGCCCACGCCCAGGGCGATCCCGCACTTCCAGCCGTCGGTCACCTCCTGCATCGTCTCGACCATCTCGATCGCCGCGAGACACGCCTGATCGACGTGCTCGGCGATGGCGTAGGGGACGTTCCAGCAGCAGAGGATTCCGTCGCCCATGTAGCGGATCACCACACCGTCGTGGTCGAAGACGCACTGCGTCATCGCGGTGAAGACGCGCTTCAGATCCTCCTGATGATCGAGCACGCTCTCGAGCCGGTCCTCGGTCATCTCGGAGAACCCGCGGATGTCGAAGAACATGATTGTGGCTTCGGCGATCCGGGGGGCGAGTTCGTCCTGGGCGTCGGATTCGAGGATCTTCCGGACGAGCTTGTCGGAGAAGAAGTGCCCGAGCCGGGACTGCCAGAGCTCGAGCTTCTGGAGCGAGATGGCCCGGCCGATCATGTCGGCGACCAGACCCACGAGTCGCGTCGTGTCCCGCAGGACCAGGCGTGAGCCGGTCGGACTGTCGAACGCCATCTGGCCGGGCTCGCCCCGTGTGGCCCCGGCCACGTAGAACAGCTTCGGCCGCTCGCCCGGAACCGGCATCGCACAGGAGATCGCCCAGTCGATGCCTTCGTGAGCAGTGGCCTCCAGACCCGAGTCGAGCGGATCACTCCAGCAGTACGCCACGGGCTTGGGCTCTTCGGCCAGGGCGGACTTGGCCAGTTCGCGGCTCAACGGCTTCTCGGTGAGCTGATCCACGCCCGCGTCTTCGGCGAGCGTGACCGGGCCATCTTCGTCCATCGCAAGCACCCGGACCCACCGCGCCTCGCACGCCGTGCGCAGCAGGCCGCACGCGTACACGAAGAACTCCTCGCGGCTTCGCGTGCGCAGGACCTCGGGCAGTTCCATCAAGTCGAGCAGGCGCATGCGGTCGCTGGTGCCGCGGCGAGCCTGGAGTTCCTCGACGCCGAGCGTGAACTGAAAGGCGGGGGCCGGTGCGTCGATCATCGTCGCGACGCCCCGGCTGCCGTCCAACTCGGAAGTCCCACCGACGAGCCGGAACCGGGTCTCTCCGATGACGAAGAAGTCGCCCGGGTTCATGCGGAAGCGGTCGTGAATCGCCCCCTTGAACAGGAGCGGGTTCCGAGCGGACTCCAGTCGCTCGACTTCCAGCTTGTTACCCCGGGTACGCAGGACGGCGTGACGGCGGCTCAGGAACTTCTCGCCCGAAACGTGGCATTCGGCGTTGGCTGACGCGCCGAGCGTGACCTCGCCGCCATCGGCCAGCTTGAACACGCCGAGGGTCTGATCACCGCACTGGGCCACCAGCTTCAGCAGTGCGCCCTGCGTTTCGGTGTTCTCCGGGGTCGCCATGGAAGCTCGGTCTCGCTCGCGACACACCCGCGGTCGATCGAAGGTGTCTGCAAGCGAGTATACCGCAGCCGCCGCGCCCTCGCGACCGGAGGCAGGCTCTACTGCCCTTGGCCGCTGGTTCGAATGCCGACTTCCGCGCGCCGGTAGCCGGCTTCTCTGGCCCCGGCGGCTTCGACGATGGGCCAGCTTGCGCGATCGGGGGATTCGTACGGGCCGATCTTCTCCACGGGGATCGGCTGGAACCCCAGCTTGAAGGCCGGTGACTCGGGTCGCAGACGGTAGTCGTCGTTGTCCGGATCGACGAACAGCGGGTCGGCCACGACCGAGTGGCGATCGAAGCCGAGCTTCTGCCATTCGGCCCACTGCTTCTCCGGTGGTACGTCGGTCAGGCCGGTCAGAACGGGGTGACCGAAGTGATGGATCAGGTTGCGGTCACAATCAAAATGCTCGAAACGCAACTGCCGATGCTTGTAGAGCTTCGCTTCCGGCTTGCGGTAGAAGAAGATGTTGCGTTCGATGCGGTTGCCGCCCATGGGCACGGCCTCCTTCGGGTGACCGCCCTTCTGAAGTCCCTCGTACTTCTTCCAGGCGGGCAGCCCGACGTGTTTTTCGTAGGCGGAGCCCATGCGATCCAGGAATCGCGAGTAGTCTTTCCAGCCGTTCATCTCCACCTGCTGGAGCATCCCGTCGACGAAGATGTTGTTCTCGACGCGGTTGTCCCGGGCGCAGTGGAAGTGCAGCAGGCCGCGGAGTGCCCGCACCACGATGTTGCCGTGCACGTGCACCTCGGCCGAGTTGTCGTCCAGGTAGATTCCCCAGGCGTAGTGCGGCGTCGTCCAGTGCCCGTCGTGCTTGCCGAATCCGAAGACGTCGTGGATGTAGTTGTAGCGAATGACGGTGCCGCGGGGGCTGAGCCAGTCGCGCCCGCCGCTGTAGGTCGCCCCGGTGTCGGCCGTCTCCAGGTCGACGTGGCGAATGTGGTTCAGCTCGATGATCTGATCGTTGCCGCTGTAGAGGATGCCGAAGCGGGGGCAGTCGTGGATCAGGTTGCGCGAGGCCCGGCCGCCGACCCCCGAGAGCACGACTCCGACGCCCTGCTTGTAGAAGACGCCCGTGTGGTGGATGTAGTTGTTCTCGGCGTAATGGCCGGAGGGGGTGAGGCTCGCCCGATCACCACCCTGCAAGCGAATGGCGTGGCTGCCCACCTCGTGGATGTCATTGCCGACGACGCCGACGTTCCGCCCGCCCGAGACGGACACCGCCGAGTCGCCGCTCGTGCATCGCCCGCCCACGTTGCGAATCGTGTTGCCGACGATGCGGCAGTCCGCGCAACCGGAGAGCGCAACGGCCGTGCCCCGGCAACATTCGATGGTGAAGCCGCGAAGCGTGACGTGTGACACGCCGGTCATCTTGACCACCGTCTCGAGGACCGGCGCGTAGACCGTATCCTCACCCTTCTGCTTGTGGGACGGCGGCCAGAAGTAGAGGGTCCAGGTCCTGCGATCCAGGTACCACTCACCCGGCGCGTCGAGTTCCTCGAACAGGTTGCGGACGAAGTAGCGGTCGCCGGGGCGAATTGGGTACGACGCGTTGCCGGCCAACTTCATGACTCGGCTCTGCCGGTCCAGCGAGGCGATCCTGAGGATGTTGTTCCACCAGTTGTAGCGCGGGAAGACGAGCACTTCGCCCTCGGTGACGCGAGCCCACGGGTGCAGATCACCCGGCTTGACCTTCAGCGTACGCTTGTCCTCGCCGGGGATCGTGGTCCACATGGTGACCTCTTTTCCGTCGGGGTAGGCCCAGCCCCCGGCGTACGGGTCGCCGGGATCGTGGTTCGGATACCGTGCCAGGTGTTGTCGCTTGCCGTTGAAGAAGAGCTGCCGGAAGTAGACGTCCTGAAGGCCCTGGCGTCCTACGTCGGTCTTCAAGATTCCGCCCTCGTGCGGAACGAAGTCGGTGATGCGGCGGCCGCCGATGAGCACCGGCTTCTCGTCGCGGTAGGCCCGGTAGACGATCGGGGCGGCCGCGGTGCCGCTGTCTTCCTTCGTCAGCGTGAAGGGTTCTTTCAGGTTGTAGAGGCCGTCCCGCAGGAAGACCGTCAGTGGGCCCGTCGCGTCGCTCGCAGCCTTGTGTGTTCGGATTGCGTCGCGCGCTCGGACGAGCGTGGCGAACGACCCGTCCGTCTTGGCCGCGTTCGGATCCGGCAGCGTGCCCGACCAGGCGTCGTTGCCGTGCGGGGAGACAAACCACTGTCGTGCGGCTGCGTCCGCCCCGTGCACGGTGGCCGCGGACAGCCCCAGGACAACAGCGCACCAGAGGGCGCCGAAGCCGGCGCGACATCGTGACGCTGTTGTGCGGAACGCATGTGGTGTTGGCACGTCTTCGCCTCCTATGCATGAGACGGCCGGGGCAGACCCGCTCGCCGCGTCCGCCACGACCCATTCGCTTACCATAACCCGGGCGGACCGTCACGACGAATCTGCGCCGGGATCAGCGGTTGACCAAGCGAGCCTCGACTGCCCGCGATCTTGCGGTCTTGCCTTTCGCTGCCTACCTTTGCGCCGATGCCCAATCCCTTCGCACCGTCGGTTGTCACCTCGATGCCTCGGATCGCGTGGCGACGCTCATTCCTCTCGGTCGTCGTGGCCGGATTGCTTTGCGCTGCGCCGGCCGCAGCTCATGGCGCCGCCCAATCCAGGCCGAGTCGGCCCAACATTCTCTTCGTCTTGGTCGACGACCTTGGCAAGGAATGGATCCGCTGCTACGGGGCCGAGGGCATTGCGACGCCCAACATCGATGCGCTGGCTCGAGGCGGTATGCGGTTCGAGAACGCCTGGTGCATGCCGCAGTGCACGCCGACGCGGGTTACGCTGCTGACCGGGCAGTATCCGTTCCGTCACGGCTGGACGAACCACTTCGACGTGCCGCGTTGGGGTAGCGGGTGCCATTTCGACCCCGAGCGCAACGCCTCGTTCGCTCGCGTCTTGCGAAAGGCCGGCTACGCCACGGCCATCGCCGGCAAGTGGCAGATTGACGACTTGCGCGTCGAGCCGAAGGCCCTCGACGAGGCCGGCTTCGACGAGTGGTGCATGTGGACGGGCGGCGAGGGCGGCAACCGCAAGTCCCACGAGCGCTACTGGGACCCCTACATCCACGTTGGCACCGAAAGCCGTACGCATCAAGGGAAGTTCGGTCCGGATCTGTACTGCGACTTTCTGATCGACTTCATGCGCCGCCACCGTGAGCAGCCCATGCTCCTCTACTACCCCATGTGCCTGACGCACGGGCCCCTCGTTGCCACACCCGACGAACCGGGGGCCGAGGGCAAGCCGGCCAGGCACAAGGCCATGGTCCGCTACACGGACAAGCTGGTCGGACGCCTGGTGTCGGCGCTGGACGAGTTGGGTCTTCGCAAGCAGACCATCACCGTATTCACGACGGACAACGGAACGAGCGGGGCGATCACGGGCAGACGTCTCGGCCGGGAGGTCCGCGGGGCCAAGAGCCGGATGGTGGAAGCGGGGACGGCCGTGCCGTTTGTCGTCAACGGCCCCGGTCGCGTGCCCGCCGGGGTGGTCACCGATGCCTTGACGGACTTCACCGACATCCTGCCCACTCTCGCCGAACTCGCCGGGGCTCGGCCCAGCGAGAAGTGGATCGTGGACGGGCGGTCGATTGCGCCGCTCGTGCTCGGCCAGACGGACGACGCTCCGCGCAAGTGGATCTGCGCCCAGGGCGGCCGCCCGGCGAGCTTTCGAGACAATCGCGTGGTTCCGGCCCAGGTCTACGACGACCGGGTCATCCGGGACAAGCGCTGGAAGCTGTGGGTCAGCCGGGACCGTGAGCCGATCAAGCTCTTCGATCTGCAGTACGATCCTTGGGAGGCGCAGAACCTGATCGATGCCGACGACCCGCAAGCGCAGGCGGCAAAGAAGCGGCTGTGGGCCGCCATCGAGGGAATGCCCGAGAGAGACGCCGCGCCGCGGTATCGACCGAACCCGGAGCAGCCGTGGGACCGTTTCGACTACACGGCCCCGGACCGACGATCACAGAGGCAGTGACAGAAGGGAATCCTGTGCCCGTGCATCTCCGGCTTCCGTGGATTCGCTTCTTTGGGGCGGCTCCAATGCTCCGGCGAACCACGGAAGAACGGACCAGGCCGTCGGTCAGGAGCAATCGCGCGCAGACCTCTTTCCCTGCGTTTCCTCATGCCGCAGTGTGGGCTTCCTTTTTCGTTCTCAGTCCGACGGCTCTCGCATTCGACGTTGTGCGCGACAACCGTGCCAACGCCGCAATCTTGGTCCCTGACAAACCACGGCCGGTCGTCACGTTTGCCGCCGAGGAACTGCGCTATCACGTTCATGTCGCCACCGGCGCGACGCTGCCGATCCGCAATGAGAACGTGGTCTCCGCCAACGCGGCGGGCCTGCTCGTCCTGGGGCCCTGCCAACGTACTGCCGCCGCCGGTGTCCAAGTCGATGATCTCCCGCCGAACGCGTTCCGCATCAAACTGTCCAACGGCAATCTCTATTTGGTCGGCCGAGATAGCGGCGGCTCCGTCCTCGACAGCAGGAACATCCAGGGGCGGTTGCACAACAACATGACCGCCGTGGGAACGCTCCTGGCGGTGTACGAGTTTCTGGATCGGCAACTGGGTGTGCGCTGGCTGTGGCCGGGAAAGCTCGGCGAAGTTATCCCCAAGCGGAAGAGCATACAGGTGTCCCGCTGGGACCAGACCTATCGGCCGCCGCTCGTCACCACACGCTTGCGCGACTGGGATGGCCGAAAGGGGTCGGGCTGGTCGTCCAAAGAAGTCGCGGACGCCTACTTCAACAACCAGGCGATCTGGATGCGCCGGCACCGGTTCGCCCAGGGACTCGACCTCGACTACGGACACGCCTTCGAGCAGTACTGGAAACGCTTCGGCCGGACGCATCCCGAGTTCTTCGCGCTTCGACCCGACGGCAAACGCGCACCGGCCGGGGACCCGCGCCATGTCCAAATGTGCGTGAGCCAGCCCGGATTCTGGGACCAGGTGATCCGGGATTGGCAGGAACGCGGCGACGCCTGGATGAACGGAGCGGAAAACGACTATCGCTCGGGGAGCGACGGCGACCCTGCCTGCACTTGCGACACATGCCGAGCTTGGGACGGCCCGGACGCGGACTCTCTGTCGGACCGTTACGCGAAGTTCTGGCTGGCCCTTCAGCAACGCGGCCGGGAGATCCGTCCCGACGCGACCGTCCTCGGGTACGCCTACGGTCGATACTGCCGTCCGCCCGTCGAAACCCGGCTCAATGATCGAATCGTCGTGGCGATCGTTCCGGCGTATTACTTTCCATGGAGTGACCAGGCCCGGCAGGAGTTTCGAGGCCAATGGCGGGGCTGGACCGAGGCTGCCGGCGCTCGGGCCTATCTGCGGGCCAACTGGTTCATCTTCGGCCACAATCTGCCGATCAACCTGGCCCGCAAGTTCGGCGAGGACTTCTCGTTCGCTTGCCGACACGGTCTGGTCGCGACCGACTTCCCGACCGGTGCCAATCCGTGGGCCACGCAGGGACCGACGCTCTACGTGTTGGCCCGCATCCACCGCCGAGCCGAATGGCCCGTCGAGCAGATCCTGGATGAGTACTACCAGGGGTTTTCCAGGGCCGAACCGGCCGTGCGCGCCTACTTCGCGCATTGGGAGCACGTGACCAACGCGGTGACGCCGCTGGCGTACCGGGCCGGCTGGTCGGACAAGTCGGTGCTTCCGCCCATCACTGACAACCCCGAGCATCGCATCTATCGATGGGCAGGACGGATCTTCACGGCACCGGTCATGTCCAAGGGCCGGACCCTGTTGGATCAGGCCAAACGCACCGCCGTCGGTGATCCACTTGCCGAGAAACGCGTCGCCTTTCTGGAAACGGGACTGCGCGACGTCCAGTTGACGCTCGCGACCGCCGAGGCCTTCAACGCCTATCAGGCTGGTGGGGACGGGCGCGCCTACGCCACGGCACTGCAAACGCTCGACGACTACCGGGCTTCCGTTGAAGGGTTCGGCGTCGCCAACATGGCGTACCTCCGCGCCAGGGAGTACCTCTGGGATCGTTCCGCCGCGGCCGAACTCGCCCATCCCCGCCCCCGGAAGTAGCCGTGGAAAACCGGAAGAACGCGCTCATGCTCGACGTCAACAACGCGCACCCCTTCCACGCCGTGTTGCCGTCGCGCGCCCGTGGAGTCCTCGTTTTCCGTCGCATCAGTTGATCAGGTTGTGGTAAGGTCTGCCCACCACAGCTTCGGTCCACCGACAGTGGCTGCAATCACCCGGGCGAAGCATGGGGGCGGCATGGGAGGAATGGTTCATGCATCATGTGCTTCTGCTGGCCTGTGCGTTAAGCCCGCCGCTTGAGGCGGCGGTTGACCCGCAACGCAAGTGGACCGTGCAGGACACGTCGTTCGTCGCGGACTGCGACGGCACGACGCAACACTACGTGGCGATGCTGCCCGGCGGCTTCCGCTTGGAGCAGCGGCATGACGTACTCATTGCCCTTCACGGTCACGGGGCGGATCGCTGGCAATTCGTGAAGAACTCGCGGGACGAGTGCCGAGCATCCCGCGACGTGGCCGCCGAGCATCGGATGATCTTCGTGTCACCCGACTATCGGGCGAAGACATCATGGATGGGACCGAAGGCGGAAGCCGACCTGGTTCAGATCACCGGGGAAATCAAGCGCCGATACCGTGTCGGGAGGGTCTTCCTTTGCGGCGGGTCCATGGGCGGGGCGTCGTCGCTGACGTTCGCGGCCCGGCATCCCGATCTGATCGCCGGGGTTGCGTCAATGAACGGAACCGCAAACCACCTGGAATACGAGAAGTTCCAGGATGCCATCCGCGAGTCCTTCGGCGGCACGAAGGCGGACAGTCCGCTGGAGTACAAGAACCGCAGCGCGGAGTATTGGCCGGAGCGCTTCAGCATGCCCGTGGGAATCACGGCCGGAGGCAAGGACACAGTAGTGCCGCCGCAAAGCGTCGTGCGACTCGCCGGCGTGCTGAAGAAGCTGAACCGGGACGTATTGCTGATATACCGCAAGGACGGAGGACACAGTACGACGTACGACGATGCGAAGGTGATACTCGAGTTCATGGTGAAGCCACGACCCACCGCAACATCCCCGGCCGGGGGACGCTCCGGGTCAGTCCGCAAGGAGTGAAGATGACACTGAAACGTTCATGCCGCGTGCCGTATTGCGCCGCGTGGGTTCTGCCCTTTGTTGCCTGTTCGGCGGCTGACGGCGGAATCGAGGCCCGGGTGGAGCGATCCGCGAACGCGGTTGCGGTCTTCATCGCTGATGGCGATCGCACCGTCTTCGCCCCCCGATCGAAGACGGCCGCCCTCACGCTGGTTCACCCGTCCGGTCGCACCGAAATAGCCCATACGGAAGCGGCCACCGCAGACGGTGTACTGACACTTCGCGGCGGCTCGGCCGGCGGGCTGGCGATCACGGAAACCTTCCGGAACGTGACCGACGGTCTGATCCAACGAACGGTCACCGTGAAGGCCGACTCCGATCAGCGGTACTACCTCGATTTCGGTTGGAGAGTGACGGCGGACGGCACGTTCTGCTCTTTCACCGGCCCGGAGCCGGCCTCGAAACGATACAGCCCGGGCTGCTCGGGACCCGAGTTCAAGGAACACTCACTGCAAACGTTCCCCTTCCTGGGGTTACACCACGCGAATCGGTGCTACGGCATCGTGGGCGACACGCCTGGGCGATGGGAAAACCGCAGCTTCATGTCGTTCGACGTCGAAAACCGGGTCCTGTCGCTGACCAACGGCGATGGATCGCCCCGCCGGACGATCATGATCCCGCGCAACCTCGACGCGACGAGTGTCTACCGTGCCGACTTCGACGGCTGGCAGCACATCGAGCAGGGCCGGAGCCAATCGTGGACCACGTGGATCTTCGCGTCGCCGGCGCGGAACCAGTACGACATCCAACTCGCCGCGCATCTGGCCCTGGCCAATGGCAAGGGCTTCAACAACTCCGGCCTGGAAGCCATTCTGCGCAACACGTCGTATCTGCTCCTGCGAAGAAACCTGCTGCGCCCCGAGAGCGACTTCCTGTTCATCTCCGGCGTGGGGTACGGCTGGAAACAGTGGGTCACCGACGGCTTCTACATGGCCCGCGGCCTGGACGATCCGGAGATGGAGGCCCAGGCGCAGGCCGCGGTGTTCTTCGACCGGATCAGCTACGAGGACAACGCACAGTACTATCTCATCTGGTCGGTGCTGGTGAAGCGTAACGGAGGCGACCTCGACCCGCGCATGGTCTCGCGCGCGTACAACTTCATCCGCAAGCACGAGGTCGACGGTCTGTTCCTCCCGCCCCGCCTCAAGCCGGACTCGAAGGCGTTCAGGACGTACATGGATATCTTGCCCTACGAAGACGGCGACCCGCCGTCCTCCAATCAGGGCTTCCACTGCGGCGCGTTGATGGCGGCCAAGGAACTCGGCTTCGACGTCACCGACGCGGATATCGACCGCGCCGTCGCCGGCTATCGGCGCATGTTCAATCGATCCGGTGGCTACATGGCCACGAGCCTGAAGCAACCGCAGCATGTCGGCCAGGACGCACTGTACGGCGAGGTACTTACGTACGTTGTGTTCGGCAAGAAGCTCCTGCCCGACGAGATGGTCCGCACACACCTCGAAACCACAATGAAGATCCAGTCCCCGTTCGGCATGCGCGTAATCTCGAAGGCCAACGGGGATCTGCTCGACGGTCACAGCGGCTCGTACGTCTACGGCGGATCATGGTTCCTCATCGATGCGGCCAACTACCTCGACGGCCTGATCCACGGCATGGACGACGAATGGGTATGCGAGAAGCTCTTGTGGCGGCTGAAGATGGAACTCGCGCACCTACCGGCGTTTCACGAGTCGATCAGCACCGTGACCGGCAAGCCGCACGGGCATCACCTCTACTCCTGGAACTCGAGCTTCTGGTGGCTTCGCCGCGAGACCCGCAGACGCCTCGGGCTCGAAGGCCCCGACCCCCTGACGGCCGCGCTGGACAACGCCCTGGGCGTCTCGCGCCGCGGGGATCACCTTGCCCTCAACCCCACCGCAAGGACAATCGGCCCCGTTGGACGAGCGGAAGCCACCCCCTGATCCCGTTTGCCTTCGCCGGATTAGGTGCGGTCACCGAGTTCGCGTCGGAGCCGGGCAATGTCTGCGCGTAAGGTGTCCTGTACGAGCGATATGTCGCTGCTGTGCACCATGAAGTTCGCGCCGGCGCGGGCGCAGGCCAACTCCTCTTCGATTCCGTAGGAGATGTGCGCCCCCACGCCGACGTTGGCGGCCCGGCATTTCTCGATGATCGTCGTGAGCGCTGCGAGCACGTCGGGGTGCGTCCATTTCTCCGGAAGACCGAGGCTGCAGGTCAGATCGTGCGGACCGACCAACACGGCGTCCAGCCCCGGCACTTGCAGAATGTCATCGAGGTTCTCCATGGCCGGCACGCTCTCGATGTTGATGGCCAAGACGTTGCCGGCGCAGCGGTCCCTGACATACGCATCCAGTTCCGGCTCGAACGCCTCTTTGCCGTCGAGCACATTCTGCAGGCGTCGTCCCTTGATCGGACGCAGCTTCGTCGCCCCTCGCAAGGCCTTCACCTGTTCGGCCGTCTCGACGTACGGTGCGACAATGCCCGCGGCCCCGCCGTCCAGCACGGCCGTGGCCTGATAAGGATCCGGCGCCGGAATCCGCACGATCGGGGCAATGCTCAACTGCTGGAACATCGTGCACATCGTCGCCAGTTGCTCGCGGTGCAGCGGCACGTGTTCCGTGTCGATGAACACGAAGTCGACTCCGGTGCCGGCGATCATCGCAGGCCAGCGATTCGACGTCGACACCACGCAGGTGCCGTAGATGCGTTCCCCGCCGTGCAGGGCTTGGATGAGTTCTCGTCCGTTCATTCAACGATCCTTTGCTGTCGCCACGGGAAGTCCACAGGGTATCCCCACACCCCATGCGGGGGTAGGCCCGGCTCCTTGCTGCTGCGAATCCTGCCCGGTAGCATGAAGGTGAACCCACCGTTTGTCGAGAAGAGAGGAATATGGCTACCAACCGCTGGGCGTGCTGCGATCGCTGGATGAGGGCCTTGCACCTCTACACCGGACTGTTCCTGGCCCCCTGGATGATGGTTTATGCGATCAGTGCGTTCTGCCTGAACCACAACGAGTGGTTCACCAAAGGGCTGAACCTCGCGCCGACGTGGGAGACCTTCCGCCAACGAGACTTCACTCCCGGTCCGGAGTTTCCAGAGACTCCCGAGGAGCAGGCAGTGGCCATCCTCCGGCACGTGGACCTGGAAGGCCCGCATCGCATCATCGGAGCCCCCGACGCCAACCAGTTCGTCATGTTCCGCTACTGCGCCACCGGCCACTACCGGGTTTCCTGGTTCCCGCCGCGCCGCAGCGTGGTCGTCGACAGGCAACTGCCGGCGTCGTTCTACTCGGTGGTCAACGCCCTGCACTTCCGGTACGGCTACGAGCCGTACTTCGCTGCTCTCGGCTGGGCGATGATCGTCGACGCGACCACGATCTCGACGGTCATCTGGGTCGTCTCAGGCATCTATCTCTGGGCCCGCAGGCCTCGCAAGCGCCTCCTCGGTGGGTTCTGCCTGGTCGGCGGAACTGCGCTGTTCATGGTTCTGGTATTCCTCCTGTCTCGCTGAGCGCAGTTTTCATTCGCCCTTGGGCCAATCCTTCGAGAGCTCGAGCGACCAGACCTCGCTGTTGAGCGGACGGGCATGCCCTCCGGCCACCCACATCTTGTCCTGAAAGACGTACGCCGAATGTTCGTGTCGTTCCTTCCAGATCACCTTGGAGCGCAATCGCTTCCAGTCCTTGCCGTCGCGCGAGTACCAGACGTCACCCCAGTTCTGCGACGGATTGTTCGACCATCCGCCCAGAACCAACATGTGGGTGCGATAGACCACCGACGAGAACCAGATGCGCGGATGCCAGGGCGCGTGCTCGGTTACCCGTTTCCAGTTGACCCCGTCCGATGAGCACCATACGTCGTTCACTGCATGATACTTCGGGACGTAATTCCCGCCGCCGAACACCCAGTCGCCGTTGTCCCCGCCGCTCAGCGTGTCGGCC
>CAYMME010000076.1:0-23012 GCA_964391465.1 uncultured Planctomycetales bacterium | reverse complement strand
GGGCCGCCACGACGGGCCGAGCCCCTGAAAACCCGAGTTGTTACGGCGGAATCATCCTTGTACGCCTCGGCATGCCCCTGCTCGTTGTCGATGTCCCAGCCCAGCGCCTTGAAGAGCGGGTCGACGAACTCGCGACGCACCTGGGTCTCGTTGTAGGTCGCCTGTCGGTAGGTATCCCGGTGCAGCCCGAATCGCTCGACCAAGTCGAGCACGGGCGGTGGACAGGGCAGTTCCGGCGCTCGGGTCTTGTTGGGCATCGCTCAAGAATGCCGCGCAGTGTGCCGCTCTGCAAGGGGAACGAAGAGAAAAAGGGGACGAGATTCTTTCTCGGGCATTCAACGCAGCAAAGAAGCCGGGAAAACCAGGGGAGGCTCCGTCCCGCATCGCAAGGACAAGAGCGCCGCTCCGCAACGGTTGCGCTTCAAGGTTTGGATCGCGAGGGGTAGGATCATGCGGACCTGATTCGGCCAACCGAAAGGAGATCGAGATGACGGAACACGACGGAACCATGATCACGCGGCGGCAGGCGGTGACTGCTTCATTGGGGTTTGCGGGCCTTGCGGCCGCGGCGCCGGCTCTGGCCCAGGCGCGGGCGGGCGGACCGCTCGAGGGCAAGCGCGTGCTGGTCGCCATCGGCGAGTTCAGCGAGGGGCTGGAAACGTACTACATGATCTACCGGCTGATGGAAGAAGGTGCGGTGCCGGTGGTGGCGGCGGCGGCGGCCAAGTCCGTGCAGATGGTGGTGCACGACTTCGACCCGCAGTACTCGAACTACACGGAGAAGCTGGGCTACATGATCAAGGCCGAGGTGGCGTACGACGACCTCAGGCCGTCCAGCTACGCCGGGCTGCTGATTCCCGGCGGCCGGGGACCGGAGGAGATCAGACAATACGCCTCCGCACTCAAGCTCGTGGGCCACTTCCTGGACAAGAACCTTCCCCTGGGGGCGATGTGCCACGGCCCGCAGGTGGTCTACGCGGCCCGACCGGTGAAGAAGCGCCGCATCGCCGCCTACCACGGGATCAAGGCCGACGTCGAGCTTGCCGGCGCCGAGTTCGTCGATGAACCCGTGGTGGTCGACCGCAAGCTGGTCACGTCGCGCGGCTGGCCCGATCTGCCCGCGTTCATGCCCAAGTTCCTGGAGGTGCTGGCGAGCGCGTGAGCGGAGCCGTTGCGGGATCAGTTGCTCTCGTAGCGGCCTGCGCCCCGCAGGCCGTCGACCGGCAGGGTGCCATGGCCAGGCTCGGTCCGCCCCCGCGGACCGGGCGCCGCCATGCGCAACGCAACCGTAACCGCCCGTTCGGATCGTCATCCATGCCGGCGCTGCGCTTGGGCATGGCACGCGGCGCAACGCACACGGAGCCGCACGTTGGGACCGTCATGCATGGCGGCGCCCGGCTGCGCCGAGCTTGGCCATGCCACCCCGTCGAACGCGTACTATTGAAGAGACGACCTCGTCTCGGTGGGACCGAGCGCTACAGCAGGATGACCTTGACGTCACCGGGGGCGAGTCGGAATTCGAGCTTGCCCGACTGACAACGTGGGCCGGAGGATCCACGGCAGATCTCCAGTTGTGTCTCGCACGATCGCCGCGCCCGCCGCGAGCCGGGCAGGCGATCGATGACGCAGCGCCGGTTGCGCTGCAAGTCGAGATTGGCTGCGATCAGCAGCACGGTGTTGCCGGGCCCGATTCGGTAGCCGATGGCCACGACCCACTTGGCGTTGACCAGTACGCGGGGGGCGAAGTAACACCGGACGTCGACGAGCGTGTCGAGAAACCGCCGTCGCACATCGCCCGCCCGCTCCATCAGCTCGACCATCGCGCTACCACCTCGGTTTCGCCAGTGCAGGGCAACACGGTCGAAGTAGGCGAGCTTGCCGTAGTAGGGGTCCGTGCGCGGCAGGGCGAAACGCCCGGGCGGGATGATGTCGAGTCCCAGGTTCATCGGTTGGCGCTCGAAGACCTCCGACCCGCTGTTGATCAAGGGAACGGCGGAAGGAAGAAAGTGGTTGACGACGGCGGTCAGGCGAGCGAAACGCCGCCCCCCCGGGCGAACCGCCGCGCGAGGTCCGTCCGCGATCTCCGCGGTCGCCAGCGCGGGGAGCGCGGTCCGAGGCAGCACCTCGTGCGCGAGTCGATGGAACGCGCCCTTGCCCCACCGCGGTTCCATGGCCCAGCATGAGCCGATGATGGCGTTGTACCCGGCGCGACGCGCGACGGGCGCGGCGTTGTGGTCGAACTCCTCGGCCAGAAAGCAGAAGTCCGGATCGGTGCGGCGCGGCCTGTCGACGATCATCTCCTGCAACGCCGGCGGCAGGGCGTGCCCCATGTCCACGCGGGCCCCGTCGACCCCGAATCGCTGATAGAACGGCAGCACACTCGCCAGCCTGTGCCACAGGGGCCGGTTCGGCTTGCGACCGGGAAACAGGCTGGATTTGATCGTGTCCGCGAAGACGTACGGCGGCTGGGCCGCCGGGTCGTCCAGATGTCTCGCGGAAGCGGTCGGATGGTCGCGATACAGACGCAGGAAGGAGACGTCGCTCCACGGCGGCTGGGGGTCGTTGACCACGTCGGAGAAGGCCGGAGCGGTCGTCACGCCGAACGTGCGTTCGATCTCGCGCAGCAAGTTGCGGGGCGGTTTGCTCCGGCATTGGCGGACGAACCGTTCCCATCGCTGTGGTGCAGTGACGTTCGGCGCGTGACGAAACAGCGACAGATGCCGGCGCATCACGCCACGGTTGAGGATGTCGCCCAACTCCGCCGGCTTCGGGTTGCGTTGGGGGAGACCATCGATGTGCGGCGGGCCGAAGCCGCGCTCGGTTCGCTTCTCGATCCAGTAGAACCAGTCGGGATGGTCCAGGAGCCAATCGCTGTCGCGGGAGGCCGTCCGCGGCGCGACATCGACCATCACCCGCATTTCCAGGGCGTGGGCGGCCTCGACGAAAGCGCTGAACTCCAACTCGACATCGGCGGGGTCGCGGCCCAGCACGCCGTCGTGCAGATCGGGCTCGAGCGCGAAGAGACTTCGGGCCGCGTAGGGAGATCCGACCTCGCCCTTTCGGAACCGGCGACTGCACTCCGTGACCGGGAGCAGATAGAGCGTGTTGACCCCCATGCGCCGCAGCAGGGGCAGGAGGAGGATCGACTTGAGGAACGTGCCCGTCTCGGTCCGACCGGTTGATCGCAGGCGACCGTCGCCGTCATGGTCCCAGGCGGTCGTGGCTCTGACCAGCATGGAATAGAGCGTGGCCCGGCGGATCCAGTCGCCTCCCCGGCGGCGTTTCCGTCCGTCGGTGACGTTGCTTCTGCTCGCGGCTCGGATGCCCTGAATACGCGAAAGGCTGCGACGGGCCAGCCGGCGCGGACCGCGCGCGGGCAGGATCTCCCGCTGAAGGCAACTGAGCACGAATGAGTGGGGGTTGACGGCGATCTCACCGCCACCGACGCGCCGTGTCGGTTCGTATTCCCAGGTGTTCCACAGCGCAGGCACGCGGTAGTCGCATTTGCGCGACTTCGCGGCCGACGACTGAAGGCGCCGGTGCACTTCGTCCAGGGGCGAGCGTCCGGGTCCGGGCATGTGCGGCTCCGCTATTGTGGTGTCTCAGGCAGACTGCGTTCATCCCGAACCGGCCCGATGTGGTGCGTGTTCAGCCTGTTGCCAATAGCGACAAATTGTGTTTCTGGGTGCCACGGGCGGCTTGCCCGCCCGTGTTCTTCGGCAAAGGCACTGGCAGGCAAGCTGCCAGTGGCACCCAACGTCAGACACGTACCCGATGTACATCCGGCTGAGAAAGCGGCAATGCTTCGCCTTGCCGCGGCCGCTTCCTAACGGGCGCGGTTCGGATCAGTCACGCCTCGACAACCCTGAAACACCACACTGCCGACGACGGTGCCGGTTCGCGGTGCGGCATAACATCTCACGGCGCCGCGAGGCGGAAGAGCAGCAACGAGTGCGCCTGCAACTCGAACGGCGCGCCTCCCGCCAGCGGTGGACGCCGGCGACGCCCGATCGCGTCGCCCGTATTGAGCATCAACTCCCAGTGTGCCTCGGCGTTGTTGTTCGGCAGCATGAAGCTCACCGTCTCGGGACGCGCGTTCATGAGAATCAGAAGTGTGTCGTCCACCAGTCGCGTCCCGCGATCGTCGACCTCCTCGATGGCGTCACCCGCCAACTGAACGCCCAGGCAACGCGTGTCCGGACTGCTCCAGTCCTCGTCGCTCATCTCTCTGCCGTCGGGCCTGAGCCAGATGATGTCCTTCGTCTCTGAGCCGTGGATCTTGCGTCCCTGGAAGAACTTCTGACGCCGCAGCACGGGGTGGCGGTGAAACAGTCGGATCAGGTAGCGCGTGAACTCGAGCAGGTCTTGCGCGGGCCGCTCGAGGTCCCAGTCGATCCAGGACAGTTCGCCGTCCTGGCAGTATGCGTTGTTGTTGCCGTCCTGGGTCCGGCCGATTTCGTCACCGGCCGTCAGCATGGGAACGCCGTGAGAAACGATCATCGTGGCCAGGACGTTGCGCACCTGTCGCGCCCGCAAAGCGAGGACGTCGGGGTCGTCGGTCGGGCCTTCGACCCCGCAGTTCCAGCTCAGGTTGTCGTCGCAGCCGTCGCGGTTCTCCTCCCCGTTGGCCTCGTTGTGCTTGTCGTTGTAGGAGACCAGGTCGCGCAGCGTGAATCCGTCGTGAGCGGTCACGAAATTGATGCTGGCGTAAGGTCGCCGGCCGGTCCGCTCGTAGAGGTCGCTGCTACCGGTGAGGCGGTAGGCCAGGTCCGCGACCTGGCCGCCGTCGCCCTTCCAGTATCGCCGCATCGTATCCCGGTACTTGCCGTTCCACTCGGCCCAGAGGACCGGGAAGTTGCCCACCTGGTACCCCCCTTCGCCGAGATCCCACGGCTCGGCGATCAGCTTCACCCGCGAGAGCACGGGGTCCTGATGGATGATGTCGAAGAACGCCCCCAGCCGATCCACGTCGTGCAGCTCGCGGGCCAGGGCCGACGCCAGGTCGAACCGGAAGCCGTCCACGTGCATCTCGAGCACCCAGTAGCGCAGGCTGTCCATGATGAGCTGGAGCACGCGCGGATGCATCGCGTTGAGCGTGTTGCCGCAACCCGTGTAGTCGACGTAGCGGCTACGGTCTTCTTCGTTCAGTCGGTAGTAGGCGGCGTTGTCGATGCCCCGGAAGCACAGTGTGGGTCCCAGGTGATCCCCCTCGCCCGTGTGGTTGTAGACCACGTCCAGTATCACCTCGATCCCTTCCCGGTGAAGGCACCGGACCACACTCTTGAACTCGGCCACCTGCTGCCCCAACAGACCGGAGCTGGCGTAGCGGGCGTCCGGGGCGAAGAAGCCGAGCGAGTTGTATCCCCAGTAGTTCACCAACCCCTGATCCCGCAGACGACGTTCCGTCAAAGCCTGGTGCACCGGCATCAGTTCGACGGCGGTGATGCCGAGCGACCGTAGATAGTTGAGGGCCGCCGGTGAGGTCAGGCCGGAGTAGGTCCCGCGAAACTCCATGGGTACGTCGGGATGGCGGGCCGTGAACCCCTTGACGTGCAACTCGTAGATCAGCGTCTTGTGCCACGGCGTTCGGGGCGGCGCGTCGTCGCCCCAACTGAACGCCTGGTCGACCACGACGCACTTGGGCATGTCGGCACAGTTGTCTCGCTCATCGGGAACAGAGCCCTCATCCGCGCTGCCGGCGGCGTAGCCCAGCAATGCGTCGCCGACGCCGACCTCCCCGGCGATGGCCCGCGCGTACGGGTCCAGCAGCAGCTTGGCCGGATTGAAACGATGCCCCGCTTTCGGTTCGTAGGGGCCGAGCACGCGGTAGCCGTAGAGTTGCCCGGGCCGTACGTCCGGCAGGTAGGCATGCCAAACCTGGGCGGTGTGTTCCGTGAATCGGATCCGAGCCGTCTCGCGGTTCGGATTGGCCACGTGGAACAGGCAGAGTTCGACCGCGGAGGCATTCTCGGAAAACAGCGCGAAGTTCACGCCCGCCCCGTCCCACGTTGCCCCGAGCGGGTAGGGCTTCCCCGGCCAACTGTTCATGATGTCCTCTCGCGCGGGCGTGTCCCCGAGCGCCCATAGGCCGACACGCGGTCGGCGGCCGGACCCCGACTCCCTGGATACCATCGGCGGATCTTCTTCGACGACTCCTGTGCGCAGGCGGAAACCGCGTGCGCTCCTAGAGTGGACCCCACCCACCGGCTAGGGGAGACCCGCAGGGCGTCCGGCCGGTGATTGTCAGGCCTGTTCCACGTTTGCCCACGCGGCCCAATGCGAGCACGGGGGAAACCTGGGGGCCGTCGCTCCGGGTTTAGCTCAAGGCGGCCCGTACTGAGCACGATACCCGCAGAGCACGACAGTCGTGCGTCGTCACGGACCGATAACCGGAACCGCGCGATGCTGTTGTCCAAGACGGTCGTTCACGGGGTTTACCTCCTCTGCTACCTGAGCCGGCAAGTTCGGGGGACCTACGCACCGACGCACGAGATTGCCGAGTCGCGGGATGTCCCTGTGGAGCACGCCCACAAGATCCTGCAGTGCTTGCGTGCCGCAGGTCTGGTGCGGTCGGCATCCGGACGATCGGGAGGCCACCGGCTGGTCAGACGTCTGGAGGAGATCTCCATGTTGGAACTCCTGGACGCGCTGGCACCGCCGCCCGACGGGTACGGTCTCGCGTCGCGAGGTTGCGCCGTGGAATCCGACGCGACCTGCCGCGTACATGGCGGTCTGCTGAACCTGCACGAAGACATTCGGTCGTTGCTGGCCGGACGGTCAGTGGCCTCGGTGATCCGCGGACAGTGTCGAAAGGAAGCAATGCTGACGACGGCCGAGTCGGCCCGAGAGTGCGACGTTGTACTGCCCGTTCTCGGTCCGGATAGAACGGTCCGAGACATGAGCTACGTAACGAGTGGGGTGGAGACGTAGGTGCCGAGAGGCTCCACGTCCCCATGGCTTCCCACCGAGTTTTGGTGACGTTTGGCAATGGATCGGGGGAAACGCGATGAAGTGGCGAGATCTGAAGGTCGGGAAGAAGCTGGGGTTCGGGTTCGGGACCATGCTGGTCCTGTTGTGCGTTGTGGTGGGGGTCTATGACAACACGGTCCGGAGCATTACTGAAGGCTATGGGGTGTTGTCGAATACGGAGGCAGCCTCGGCGGCCCAAGCCGAGGGTCTCACGCAGAATGCGAATCGGCGAGCCACCATCTCGCTTGCGGTCGGAGGGGTCGCCGTCCTCATCGGCGTCGCCCTTGCGGTCTTCGTCGTGCGTGACATCGCGCGAGGTCTGCACGAGCCGGTAGCGTTCGCCGCGGCGGTGGCCAAGGGCGATCTGACGCGACATCTGGAGATCGACCGGAAGGATGAAGTCGGCGATCTCGCCCGAGCACTGAACGGCATCGTCGACGATCTGCGTGCCACCATGGAGCGGATCCGCACGACTACGACAACCTTGTCCAACGCCTCGACCGACCTGTCGGCGACGGCCACGGAGTTGGCCGCCGGATCCGAGGAAACGAATGTCCGGTCCGGCTCGGTGGCGTCGGCTGCCGAGGAGATGTCGGTCAACATGGGCAGCATGGCGGCGTCCACCGAAGAGATGACCGCCAACGTCAAGACCGTCGCGTCGGCGGTGGAGGAGATGACGGCCAGCATCGGCGAGGTGGCCAAGAATGCCGAGTCGGCTGCCGGCGTCGCGGCCAACGCGGCCCAACTGGCGGATGCGAGCAACGACAGCATCGGTCAGCTCGGCATGGCCGCGGAGGAGATCGGGAAGGTCATCGGGGTCATCCAGGACATCGCCGAGCAGACGAACCTGCTGGCGCTCAACGCGACCATCGAAGCAGCCCGAGCGGGCGACGCGGGCAAGGGGTTTGCGGTCGTCGCCACCGAGGTGAAGGAACTGGCCACTCAGACCGCAGAAGCCACCGAGGATATCCGCCAGCGGATCGAGGGCATTCAGAACTCGACGGGCGACGCCGTGCGGTCGGTCGGCGAGATTCGCGATGTGATCGTGAACGTCAACGAGGTCTCGCGGACCATCGCGTCGGCGGTGGAGGAGCAGAGCAGCACGACCCGGGAGATTGCCGCGAACGTGTCGCAGACCGCGACGGCCGCCGACAGCATCTCGAAGGGTGTCACGGAGTCGGCAACCGCCACCCAGGAAATCACGCAGAACATCGCGGGGGTGGACGCCGGGGCCAAACAGGCCGCCGCAGGTGCAGCCCGAACGCAGTCGGCCGGCGGCGAGATGCTCCAGTTGGCCGAGCAGCTTCAGGAGGCGGTCAAGCACTTCACACTCAGCGCAAAACGATTCGACAGCGGTCCGGTGAGGGCGGCCCACAACCAGTGGAAGACCCGCCTGGCCGACCTCGTGGCGGGCAAGGAGTCGCTGGATCCCAAGGAAGTGGCGAGTCACAAGGAGTGTAAGTTCGGCCAGTGGTACTTCGGTGAGGGGACGGAGAAGTTCGGCGAGCTGCCCGTCTTCCAGGAGATCGACACCTGGCACGCCAAGGTGCATGCGATGGCCCGCGAGATCGCTCAGCTCTGTCATGATGGCAAGGGTCACGAAGGTGCGCAGCGATTGCGGGATTTCCACGGTGTGACCGGGGAGTTGTTCAAGTTGCTCGACCAGTTGGAGGTCGAAGTCAACGGTGCGCCCGCCGCAGCGTGAGCGGTAGGATGGGTCGAGACGATCAGCCGGAGGGTGGATCGTCGTCCACCTCTTCAACATGTGTTGCTGCCACGGCCAAGCCCGGTCCGCATGAGCGGGCCGGGCGTCGCCTTGCGCGGGTGCCATGGCCCAGCCCGGCCTGCGTCAGCAGGCTGGGCGCCGCCATGCACAGCGCAACCGCCCGTATAACTCCGTACACATCCGCAGCATCATGCATGCCGGCGCTGCGCTTGGGCATGGCACCCGGCGCAGAGCAGTCAACCGCCTGTGCTTGCTGCCCTTCGAATGCCGGCCCCGCGGGCGGGTCTCTATTGCTACTCCGACGCAGCGGGGTCGGTACCGCTCGTCGGGTCCTTCAGCGTCAGAATCCATCGACCGTAGAGCCAGATGCCGAAGGCCGAGATGATGCCGACCGCGCCCATGATGTACCAGACCATGCCCACGGTCGGCGTGTGGAGCAGGTTCGTCAGGACCCTGGGGTCCTGCTGCGTGAACGTGACCAGCCAGTCGAAGGCCTCGCCCTCAGGGATCGCGGCCACGAACGTTTCAGTCTGCGAGCGGGCCATTTCGGCGAATCCGTCGGCCGCGACGTTCACCTTCTCGGCGTAGGGTTGCAGGGCCGAGCCATCCGGGAGCGACACGGCGCCGCCGCGGATGCGCTCGGCCAGCAGGTCACGCGCGAGCCGGTCCTTTGATGCAAACCAGTCGTACATCGCCGGGCCGAGGTATCCCTCGAGCGTCCATCCGATTGCCAGGGGGATCTGCGAGAAGCCCAGATACATTGCCTTCTTGTCGTTGGGGGCAAAGTTGCCGACGAACTCGAGGAATTTCGGGCTCGACAACATCTCCCCGGCGCTGAAGACCACGATGGCCGCGAGCGAGACCCAACCGAGCGTCGAGTAGCCGGACACGAACAACGCGCCCGAGGCGAGCAGCGTGCCCACGACCATGCTGGTGGTGGCCCGCATCTTGGCGCTCAAGCCGGCAAACAGGAAGCATGTGATCATGATCATGCCCGCGTTCGCGTTGATCATTCCCTCGGGCTGAATCTCCGTGCCCGCCTCGTTGGTGATCACGAAGAAGTTGATGACGGAATTCTGCGATTCCCCGCCCGGGAACAGCGTCTTCATGATGTCGGACGTGTCGACCCAGTCGCGGATGTGCAGCGGGAGCACGTCGAACAGGGCGTTGAACATGAACCAGAAGCCGGAGAAGATCGCCAGGTAGACCCACACGTGCGGCTTGATGAGTTCCTGCAGCGATTCAATCCACAGGCTCTGCCGCTTGAGCTTGCCCTCCTTGTGTAAGCGGGCTCGCTCGAGGCGCTCTTCTTTACCGACCTCCTTGTACGTCAGCAGAAGGAGGAAGTTGAAGCAGATGATGACGGCGCAGGCGAGGAACACGTACCGCCACGCCAGCTTGCGCAGCAACCCCGCGACGAGCGGCCCGATGAAGCCGCCGATGTTCACGGTCTGATAGAAGACCCCCCAGGCCATCGAGCTGTTCTGCCGGTTGGTCGCTTTGACCAGCGTGCCCTGGATGCCCGGCTTGAAGATGGCGGTGCCGGCGGCCAGCACGATCGCGCCGACGAAGAAGCCCCAGTAGGTGGGGAAGAAAGCCATGATCAGATAGCCGAGGATCTTGACCACGGTGGAGGCGAAGATGGTTTCCTTGTAGCCGTAGCGGTCCGACAGGCCGCCGGTGAAGATCGGTACGAGCGACTGCACGAATGCCCAGACGAGAAGGATCGTGCCGAACTCCGTCGCGGTGATCCCCAGCCCGCCCTTGGATTTCGCATCGGTGGCGTAGAGTGCGGCCACCGCCTTCACGCCGTAGAATGCGAGGCGCTCGACCATCTCCATCGCGCCGACGATCCAGAAGACGTAGCTGAGGCTGGCGATGGCCGCGAAGAGACCGAGCTGCTTCACGTCGGTCAGGCCGTTCGCGTCACGGGACGAATCGTTGTTCACACACATGCTCCTTGTTCAACACGCGTCAACGTGTAGGGTGGGTCGTGACCCACCTCGTTAGCCACACGGTCAGGAAGCCGCGAGAAGCAGGTGGGCTGTTCAACCCACCCTTCGGTTCAATTGCCGTGCGCGATCTCGATCCGTTGCCGGCCGGCAAGCTCGAAAGATCGCGGCTCGCCGCCGCGGGGGACGACCTTGATCGTTCCCTGGCCGTTGACCGTCATGACCAGCTCCTTCCGGTCGTATCGTTCGACCACGACGTTGACCGGACTGGTCGACTCTACGGTCACGGGGACCTTCTCGACCACCGCCGATTCGTTCTCGCCCAGCATGATCTCGGTGCGAACCGACGAGGCGTCCGCCGTGGTGACGCAGACGTGGCCGACGCGGTGACCGCGGGCGTCGTACCGGTAGACCGCGTGCAGGTCGCGGCTGCCGGGCCAGCCGTAGACGCCGCTGCGCATGGTGACGACCCGCTCCTTGCCCTTGACGATGCCGCGGTGGATCTCCTGTACGGTGATCGGATACATCCGTGCCGGCACCGACTCGTAGGTGAGCTTGGCCGGTTCGCCGTAGTAGAAGTACAGGTTGCCCCACTCGAGCTTGCTGAGCACGTCGCGGTACACATCGACTTCGCCGCCGATCGCGGCCGGGTTGCCCAACGCGACCGGCGTCGTCGACAGGTGCACGTACGGGCCTTCGTTGATCTCCTTGTCCACGATGAGCGGCTCGCGGCCGATGGTCCGCGTGGGGATCGTGTTGTTGGCGATGACCACGCCCCCCTTGTCGCGGACCTTGCGGGCGTAGGCGATCATCGCGTCCTGGGTCAGCAGCAGCGTCGATCCCTTCCGGCGCGTGATCGTGTTTGCCTTCGGATCGATGTCGGCGCTGTGCCCGTCCCAGCGGTCATACGTGTACTCGCCGCCGTAGCCCCAGAGGAAGCCGTCCACGAACACGCCGCGGCAGTGCATCTCGTCCATCATCACGTCGACGCTGTCGAGCAGGGCCTTGCCGTAGCTGTTCTCGAGCGTGGGGTAGTAGATCCACCACCGCCAGTTGTCCTCGAGGCGCTCGCGACTGAAGTAGCTGCTGTTGGCGTATTCGTAGGGGTACACGGCGTGCTTCCCGTCGGCCTGGATCACGCGCGAATCGGGGTACAACGTTTCGGGCCGGTTCGTGGCGTAGAGTTGCTGGGCCACGTGGAACATGCCCATCATGTCCGGCCGGGTCTTCGTCACCGCATCGAGCAGCTCCCGCACCTTGCGTCGTTCCGTCGGGTACTCGACGAACTCAATGCCCTCCAACGAGATCGACGCATCGTCCGAGCACCACGACAGGCAGCCGATGGCCGCGTAGCGCAGGTTGCGAATCGTGTAGTACTCTGGCGGAGGAGCCAGGCTCGCGTCGCGCTTGTGCTGCGAGCCGGGAATGAACGCCCAGCCGCCCTCGACGGTGACGTTGTTGCGGCCCTCGTCGCGCCGTACGGCGTTGATGAAGTCGTAGTAGTCGCCGGTCGTGTTGCCGTAGACGGCCCACTCGAGTGTGTACGACGCGCCGGCACCGACGGCGAACTCGTCGGAACCCAGACTCATCGATTCGGTATCGTACGCGCCGCGCGACTGGACGATGTACACGTCGTCGAGGGCCACGACGCCCAGACCGAGTCCGGACTTGCCCACAAAGAGCGTGGGGCACGTCTTGAGCGGCCGGTTGTCGACGGCGGCGCCCACATTGCGTCCCGCGAGCATCATCTTGTCGATGCCGCGGTCCTTCAGAGCCACGCGGTTGCGGAATCGAATCCCTACGGGTTGCGACGTGGGGTTCTTGATCGTGTCGGAGATGACCACTCGGCCGGGCTCGGTGACGATCCGCCGCGACAGGGCGTAATGCGAGCCGCTCGCCTCGACCTGCCACGTCGAATCATCGACGCGCGTCGTGCGCACGTTCCATTCCTTTTCGCCCTTCGCGTCCGGTTGCTCGGCGCACACCAGCTTGTTCTCGCCGGCGTTCGGAAACGTAAAGGACGAGGTAATCGGGAACGACTGGCCTTCGATCGAAACGCGGCAGCCGCCGCCGGGGGTAGCGTCGACGCGGCAATCCGCCGGACGGGCCGGCGCGGGCAGCGGGCCGGCGACCCGCTCGGCGGGGGCAGGCACCGTCACCGCCGGGGCCGGGTAGTGGAACGTCACCGCCTCGCGGGACCGCATCCGCTCCGCGTCGCGGACCATCGCTCGGATCTCGTACACGCCCGGGCTGAGCCCGCTCAAGTCGAATCGATGCGCGACGCGGCATGTGTCGGGGATCGATGGTATTTCATGGCGCTGCACCGGAGCGGCGTTCGGCGGGCCGAGCTCGATCGCCGCGATCTCGCCCGCTCGCAGCGGAACGACGCCGAACAGGTCCACCTCGACCAACGCCGTCCGGTCGTCGTAGTAGACGAACGGCCGAAGCCGGAGCTTGCCCTTGAGCGACGCGTCCTTGCCATGTTGCGCTGCGCCCGCCCAGTATCGACCGACGATCTCGGCCGTGCTCAGTGCGTGGTCGAAGACCGTGACCGTGTCGATCGTGCCGGCAAACGACTGCGAGGTCGAGCTGATCTTGAACGGAACTGCACCGACCGCCATGTCCTTCACGGTGATCTGCACGTCGGGAATACCGTCGACGTACGTGGTGACGGTCTCACCTCGCTTGGTTACGGCAATGAAGTACGACGCGTGGTTGTCGAGAGGGATCATGCCGAAGCGATAGGCGCTCGCGCCCGGGTGGCTGGCCCGGTAGAGCAGCTTGCTCGCGGCCCCGTCGATGCGGACGATGATGCCCTCGCTACGGTAGTCCTCGCACTCGAAAACCGTCCAGTTCGTTGCATCATCAGGGTGGGGTGAGGCGTCGAGATGCACCCACGCCAGGTAGGTGGAGTCGCCGGTAATCTTGAGAGCGCGGTTGTCGCCGAAGTCCACGTAGTCGCCGCTGCCGTCGAAGCGCAGAGCCGACCGGCCGCGCCGGGTCGTCCACTGAGCGCCGATGATGTTGCCGTGGTGGCCGTTGCCGCTGCGGTCGTGCAGCGTTTCGCCCTCGCCCTCGTCGAAAGCGTAGTGCGCTACAAGGCCCGGCGCCGACGCCACCGAGACCGGCACGCCGAGAAGCAGAATGAGAACGCAGGGTAAGCCCATGTGTACGCATCGCATGGTCAACGCGGCGCCTCCTGTCGATTCAACGTACGGTTGTGGCGGAGCGTTCCCAAAGGGAGCACGGATTCTAACCGGGGTTGGATCACGGCGCAACCTTCTGCTACACTGACTACTGAGGGGATACGGGGGATACGGGGGATACGGGGGTTACGGGGCACGGGGGACGGGGGACGGGGTAGGGTAGCTTGAACACACCAATGACGCGAGGGATCCTCGGTTATCGTATCGGCTTGGTTTGCGCGTTCAGCCTGGGGCTTGCCGCGAGCGCCGCGGCCGAGATGCTGTATCTGGACAACGGCATCCTCGAGGTCGGCGCGGACATCACCTCGTTCGGCGGCTCGATCACCTACTTGTCCGTATCGGGGGCGGACCGGAACCTCATCAATCTGCACGATCACGGCCGCCAGGTGCAGCAGTCGTACTATGCCGGACAAAAGGTGGATCGCACCGCCGAAGGGCAGTCCCCGAACTGGTCCCCCTGGCCCTGGAATCCGATCCAGGCCGGTGACGCCTTCGACAACGCGCCGACGGTGCTGGCCTCGAGCAACGACGGCACCACGATCTACGTCAAGACCCTGCCGTTGCTGTGGGACATGAACGACGAAACGGCGGAGTGCCACCTCGAGACGTGGATCAACCTCGACGGAAGCTCGGTGCACGTGCGCAACCGTCTGACCGCCTTCCGAACGGACGACCTCTGGATCGTCGCCCCCCTGCATCAGGAGCTGCCGGCCGTGTATACGATCGGCGATCTGTACCACCTCTACACCTATGTCGGCGGCGCGCCGTTCACCAGTGCGGACCTCACGCTCATCGAGAACTCCGGCCCGCCGTGGGCGCACTGGGGGATCGGTGTGCCCACCGAGAAGTGGGCGGCACTCGTGGACGAAACGGGCTGGGGGCTCGGAGTGTACAACGCCGTCACGCAACTGTTCACCGGCGGCTTCCACGGAACACCCGGCGGCGGGCCCTACGACGATTCCACCGGCTACATCTCGCCGCTGCGCACCGTCGCGCTCGATAAGGACACGATCTTCGAGTACGAGTACGACCTGATCGTAGGCACGCTGAGGGACATCCGCACGTTCGTCTACCACGCGGAGGGGTACGATGACGACGCTGACGGAATCCCCGACGTCGTCGAAGGCAGCGGCGACCCGGACGGCGACGAGATACCCAATCACCTCGATCTCGACAGCGACGGCGACACCATCGAGGACAGCGAAGAATGGACGGACGACGCCGACGATGACGGCGTCCCGAACTTCCTCGATCTCGACAGCGACGACGACACGCTACCGGACAGCGTGGAGGGCACCGGGGACACCGACGGCGACGGCGTGCCGGACTATCTGGACAACGACGCGGTGGTCTTCGTCGATCAGGCCGCGAACGGAAGCGACGACGGCCGGAGTTGGGCGAACGCGTTTCTCGACCTGCAGGACGGCCTCGCCGCGGCGGACGCGCGAGGCGGAAACGAGATCTGGGTGGCGGCCGGTACGTACCGCCCGGACCGCGGAACGGGCGACCGGGAGGCCACGTTCCAGCTCGTGAGCCACATCGCAGTCTACGGCGGGTTCGACGGAACCGAGACCGCGCGGGACCAACGGAGCTGCGAGGCGAACGTGACGATCCTCAGCGGCGATCTGAACGACGACGACGGCCCGGGGTTCGCACAGAATGACGAGAACAGCTTCCACGTCGTCACGTCGAGCGGCACGGCCGCGACGGCGGTCCTGGACGGTTTCACGGTGGCCGCCGGTCACGCCGACGACGTCGATGAGGTGCATGATTGCGGCGCGGGGCTCTAGTACATCGAGGGGAGTCCGACCATCGCGAACTGCACCCTCCGCGACAACGAGGCGCCATCAACCAACGCATTGGCCAAGCCTTCCGGGGGCGGATTCTACAGCGGGGACGGCGCACCCGTGCTGGTCAACTGTGTCCTGCGCGGCAACGAGGCGAAATACGGTGGCGGGCTGTACGTCGACGGGGGCGATCCGACGATCGTCAACTGCACGATCAGCGGGAACGATGCGGACCGCAGTGGCGGTGGGATCTACGTTGCGGACGGCAGCCCCGCGATCACCAACTGCATCTTCTGGGCCAACACGGATGATGGGAGAGGCGACGACTCCACCCAGATCGGCCTCGCCGCCGGCACGCCGGTCGTCACCTACACGTGCGTCCAGGACGTCGATCCCGACGATGCGGTCGTGTATCCCGGCACCGGCAATCTCGACGACGACCCGTTGTTCGTCGACGCGGGCGGCGGCGACGTCCGGCTCTCGGCGGGCTCGCCATGCCTTGACGCAGGGAACAACAACGCGCCCGGTCTGCCCGCAACCGATCACGCCGGCGACCCGCGCATCAGCAACGCAACGGTGGACAGCGGCGCGTACGAAACGCAAGCCCCGCCCCCGGCCCCCGCGGTGTCGGCATGGGGCCTGTCGCTGATGCCGCTGGCGATCGCGGCAACCGGAGCGATCCTCATCAGCCGCCGCCGGCGCAGCGCGAACCGGCGACTAGCGATGTAGCGCAAGCGCTTCACATCGACAGTGTGCAAGCACACCGAGACGCGACCGTGAGGGAGCGTGAAGATGCCGGCGAAGCCGGCATAGCGTTCGGCGTGCCGAAATCGTCCGAGCCGCGGCATTCATGCCGCGCGGAAGCACGGCGCGGGCAGTTCGCCCCGGATGAATCCAGCGGATCGGGCGGCAAGTGTGGAGGGGCCGGTCACGCCGGCTTGGCGTGCGTGCCGTCGCACCAGGGGGCGTTGCCGGTTCGGAAGCACTGGCAGACGGCTTTCTTGCCGGCCTCGGTGACCTCGCAGACCAGCGGCGTGATGCCGGTGTTCTCGCGGGCGTGAGCCCCGTCGCAGTAGGGCATGTTGGCCGACAGGCCGCACTGGCAGTACGCCTTCTTGCCCGGGGTCTCGTCGATCACCATCGGTGCCGTGCCGCGCTTGGGTTCAGCCACGATCGTTCCTCCCACGTAGCGGTTGCCGCAGTGTCCTGTTGTTCCGGAGGCCGGCCCGCGCCAGCCTGAGGGGCCCTCTATGACCCTGTTGGCGGTTGCTGTCAAGGCCTGAGCTGCGCAAGCGAGGACGAGAACACGGGCCGCATACGCCGGCACCAGGCCGGGTCGGCCCCGTGTTCCCGTCCCCGCGGATTCGCGTCGTGAGCCGGCTCAGTCGATTACGCCGTGCTCCTTCGATCCGATGCGGAAGCCGTAGGTTTTGCCCTCGATCTCGTAGAACTTGATCATGGGCGTGGTGTTCTGCGTCCGGCCGTCGCTCGATATGAGTCGACAGGGCAGGTACCAGCAGTCCCCTTCCCGGTACGGCTCATCATGCTCCAGCCGCATCGGCCGCTGGCCGAGCAGCTTCTGCCAGGCCCGGTCGGGCAACGGCAGCATGAACAGCCGCTGGAACGTCTCGCGGTCTTCGTCCGTGATGGCCTGGACGATCGTGGTCATGATCTCGACGCAGGCCTGCTCGGGCGAAAGACCCTCGGCGAGAATCCCCGCGTCCGGGTGAACCAGGGCGTCGATCTCCTTGTCGACGATTCTCGCGCCGGCCGGCATGTCGAACAGGCCTTCGGGCGGCTGCTCGTTGTAGCGAATCCATTCGAGGGTCTTGACGGCCAGCGGCCACCTGAGCATCTCCATCGGAGCATCCTCGCGGGTCGTGCGGAACCGAATGGGGAGCTTCGTCTCCGGATCCACCTGGAACTCCTGCTCTCGCTTGGGCGTGGTGATGCGAACGACGATGACCTCTTGTTGCGTCGTGGGGTCCTGTTCGGTCGAGACCTCGATCGAATCATCACTGTCGGCCGCTTCAACCGCATCCTCGAAGAATCGGCCGAACTTCAACACCCAGGCCTGGTGCCGCTCGTCCCGCTTGCAGGTGTGAACCGCCTTCGTGTGACGGTTGAGCTGGAACACGCGCTCGGGCGTGCAGATCTTCGTGATGGAGCCGGCGGGTAAGCCGAGCCACATATGCGTGGGCTGATCGGGGTCCCCCGCGAACTTCATCCAGCACTCGAACTTCCCCTGGCGGTAGAACTCACCGGCCAGGTGCACGGTTTCGATTCGTTCAATCGCTTCGAACGTCTGCTCGACGGCGTAGGCCGGTTCGACCGCCCCTTCGGGCATCGCCAGGAACAGGGCGACGGCCAGGGCGAGTACGGCCGCGGGCGCGACCTTGATCATTCTGCTTCTCATGAGCGTTCTCCAAATGCTCGGCGGCTCGGCCGAGTCGGTTCTTCGTGATTCCTCCATGGCCGTCACCGCGGCGTCGAGGATCCTCCGATCCATCTCGGGGTCCGACTGCGCGTCGAGATGATCGAGATAGCCCCGGCGAACCAAGTGTTCTGTCTTCTTCGAGGGTTTCATCTCTTCACCTGTCCATCCAAGAGGGAACGGAGTTTGTCCAATCCATAGCGGTAGCGGCTCTGGATCGTGTTGACGGACACACCTTTGCGTTCGGCGATCTCCCTGAATCGCATCCGGCTGTGCAGACGCAGGACGATGACCTCACGCTGCTCGTCCGGGAGCACGTCCATCGCTTCGTGCACGCGGCGATACAGCTCACCGCGAGCGGCCTTCTCATCCGGTGAGGCCGCCCGGCTGTGCAGGCGACCGGCTTCATCCAGGCTGACCCCGGTGCGACGCCGGCTGCGGTTCCTGTCGCGCGACCGATTGGCGACGCAAATCGACAGGTAGCCCTTCAGGCTTCCTCGCAGCTCAAAACGCCCCGACTCCTGGGCAAAGGAGACGAATACGTCGTGGACGACATCCTCCACCGCGCTGGGGTCATGCAACAAGGCCGACGCGACCTTGAGCAGGTCATCGCGATACTTGTGGTAGATGCGCCGCAGGGCCGCCGCATCTCCACGGTTGAACCTCAGAATGAGAAACCGGTCTTCCAGCATCAGCAAACACGCGCTCGAGTCGCGAAGCAGGCCATGGCTGCCTCGCCCTGGAAACGACTGAACCGACGCCTTTAGTCTAAGGGAAACAGTGCGTTTTCCTGCTACGCGTTCACCGATGGCGGCCCAATCGCCGCCTGGGCCAAGTGGGAACTCGACGAACGGCTGACCGAGAATCGCGTCGATTTCAATGAGTTCATTGAAGTCTTGGGCGACCAACGCGTTGAGGAAAAGCTCGACGCTTGGCAGCCCCGCACTGAGAACGCGCACGTGCCGGCCGATGGCGTCCGAGTGCGTGACAGCGAGCTTTCAGGGGATTGGGTTGGTGGCGTAGGGTTCGTGCGCAGCACGCTCTTGATCAAGCGCCGGTTCTCGGGCCGATACGACGTCGAGCTCTACACGGGCGGTTGCCAATGCCGCTGGCGGCTTGACCGAGTCGGTGAGTACTCCGACGGTGTCCTGACGCTCAACCGTCCCATCGAGGAATACCGTTCGTCGCCGTACCGGAAGCTGTACACCGTGCGCCTTGCGGGACAGGACTACCTTGTCCCGTCAGTCGGGGCCAAACGCTTGCCAACCGCCCGTTCGAGAGGCAAGTCACTCATAGCCAATCTGCTCCGCCCCCACGTCCCGGGGTTCGGCCGAGCAGCGCTGTCTCCGTGAACGCGGAAAGCGGCAGCGAGTGGCATGAAGCAAGCACGACTCCGCGTGCGCGCTCGACCGCGTTCCTCCAGCTCCGAAGGAGCGGAAGGTGGTTAGCCCAGGGCGCAGCCCGGCGCCAGCCGGTGCAAGCCCTGGGTTGACAGGCGCAAACGCCATCAAGCCCCGAGGGGGCGGCGCTTCAGTGTGTGTCACTGCTTCCACGGTTGTGTTGTACGCGTGCGCGTGAGAACAGACGTCGCCCCGCCGGGGCTCGACCCAGCGCGTCGACGAATCCACAGGGCTTGCGCCCTGGGCTAACCATCCGGCGCCCCGCTGGGGCTGGAACGCAGGACCGCGCGTTGCACCACCGCTCGCGGGTCGACGTGGGCCGTGGTAGGGTTGTCGGCGCTGGAAGCAGGCGTCCTCGCCGCCGATTCTTGTCTCGCCCTTGCTGGAGGTGTTCCATGTTGCAGTTACTCGTTGCTCTCGCTTGCGTCGGCCCGCTCGCAGCCGACGACGCCAAGCCCGAGCTTTCACAGCGTTTCGGAGTGGTGCACAGCGGACCGGACTTCCTGGTCGAGTTGGGGTCGGGGTGGAACCGGTTCGACTTCATCTGGTCGGGCATCGAAAGGACGCGCGGGAACTTCGACTTCCACGACCTTCCGAAACAGGTGGAGGAGTCGCACCGGCAGGGCGTGAACATCCTGCCCATCCTCGACTACGGCCCGCCCTGGAATCCCGACGTCTCCCCGGCCGACGACGAGTCGCTCGCGCTTTGGGAGCGCTACGTCGAGAAAACCGTCGGTCGCTTCAAGGGCAAGCTTCCGTACTGGCAGGTCTGGAACGAGCCCAACATCAGCTTCTGGAAGCCCAAGCCCAACCCGCGCGACTACGCCGAACTCCTGCGCCGCTCGCGCCTCGCGATCAAGCGGGCCGACCCCGAAGCGAAGATCGTCGGCGTGAACTGCTCGGACATCGATCTGGAGTTCACCGAGCAGGTCTTCCGGTACGGCGGCCTCGAGCACTGCGATGTCGTCGCATGCCAGCCCTACCGCATCGCCCCGGAGGTCGGCCATTTCGAGGAGGTCGACGCGTTGCGGGCGCTGATGGACCGATTCGGCGAGCCTCGCCCGATCTGGTTCACGGAGATGGGCTGGAACACCATCCACTTCCCGTTTACCGACGCTGCCGATCGGTTTGCGGAGCGCCCGTGCCGTCGGCAGGCCGCGTTCATCGTGCGGTACATGACGATCATCCAGGCCGCGGGGATCGACAAAGTGTTCTTCTTCGCCCAGTACGATCTCTTCGGACCCAAGGGCAAGAAGAAGCGCCCCGCATACTTCGCATACCGCCACCTGATCGCGACGCTGGGCCCGTACCGGGAGGTGCGCGAGCTGATTCCGCGCGGGTCGGGCGGCGTGCATGCGTACCTGTTCTCGTGTCCCGATCAATCCGTCGTCGTTGCATGGAGCGTGAATGGAGATCAAGAACTGGGGCTGCCGGAGGCGGTCAACGTGCGGGAGGTGCGGGACGTGTTCGGCCAACCGAAGTCGCGTCCGGACACGGGGCCGCTGATCGTCGGTGGTGAGCCCGTCTATCTTCTCTACGACGACCTGCCTGCGCCGCTGAAGCAGACCGCGTCTCTTCGTGTGCGCCCGTCGCGCATCTGGCTCGAGCCGGGGCAGAGGGAGACCGTCACCCTGCGCTGGGACCCGATCGACGGGACAGAGCGTGCATGCGACCTCACCGTGCGCGTTCCGACCGGTCTGCACGTCAAGCCGGAGACCGTCTCGCTGAACGCCGGCGAGGAAGCCACGCTTGCGGTGTCCGCCGGCAAGGACGCTCGGCCTGCGCGCGATGCGCTCTCCATCCGATCCGGTGCGGCGCGATGGGATGTCGAGTTGAACGTCACTCCGCGGACGCTCTGGGCCTATCAGGGCGAGAGCATGGGTTACCTGTCCCCGTCGTTGCTCCGCGATGCGGACGGCAGCGTCGCCGTGCTGGTGGCCACGTACGACACGCCCGAGATTCTCTGCCTGTCGCCGAAGGGGGAGCGTCTCTGGACGTACACGGCCGGCGTGCCGATCAACTGCTCGGTCACGACGGGCAACATCAACGACGATCCGAGGCCGGAGATCGTCGCGGCCATGCCCAGTCGACAGACGGTCTTCGCCCTCACCGCCGACGGCGTGCTCCTCTGGCGGAACAAGCTGCCCGGCGATCCGCCGACCGACCACCCCGGATGGGCACGCTGGACGCGCCCGGTGGTCGCCGATCTCGACCGCGACGGACGCGACGAAGTCGTCTACGCGGATCCGTACGGCCACGTGACCGCGATCTCCGGCGACGGCAGGACGATCTGGCGCAAGAGGATCTCCGAGCGGCGCTGCGACCGACCGGTCTGCATCCGCAACATCCGCGGCGACGAGCATGTGGAGATCCTCGTTGGCGATGAGGCGGGAACGCTCTTCTGTCTGTCGCACACCGGAGAGACGATCTGGAGCACTGAGACCGGCGCGAACATCGCCACGGCCGTCGTCGCGGGCCGGCTCCGGCCCGACGAACCGCCCAGCATCTTCGTCGGCACGCACGGTGAACGCCTGCTGCGCATCACGCGCGACGGACAGAAGGTGTGGTCGGCCGACATCGGCGGCACCATGGACCTCGGCACGGGCATCGTGCTGGCCGATCTCAATGGCGACGACACCCGCGAAGTCGTCTGCTCCACGCGGAACGACGCGGTCATCGCGCTCGACGCCAACGGCAAGATCCTCTGGCGGGCGGTGACCGGGGCCCAACTTCGATCCACGCCGGCGGTCGGCGACGTCGACGGAGACGGTGAGAGCGAGATCCTGATCGGGTCGTCGGACCGACGCCTGTACGCCATCGATCCGCGCGGCAAGGTGGAGTGGACGGTCGAGGTGGGCAATCGCGTCGACGCCTCTCCGCTACTCGCGGACCTCGATGGCGACGGCGTCCGCGACATTATCCTCCCCGCGCGCGGGGGCAACATCATGGCCCTGTCCGCCGCACCCGTCGCTCGGTGACGGCGTTTTCCTCAGTGAAGTAACGTGTGGATGAGGGGCTGCATTGGGGTGGCTTGCGCGCCGATACAGAGATGCATAACACCGCGCCGGGAAAGAGGTACGGAGGATGACTGCCCAGACAGCCCCGTCATTATCGGAAGAGCGGCTCGACCGCCGCGTGTTCCGCGTGATCGTTCCTGCAATCTGTGCCGCCGTCGTCGTGGCCGTGGCCGAGGTGCTGGTCCGATACGGGTTCGCCAAGGAAGAGATCGAGGACCACGAAGTGACGCTCGCCGCGTTCGCGAACGTGGCGTCGCTTGGCGTGCTCACGCTCGTTCTGGTGGGTGCGGGTAGTGTTCTGTTTCGGCTCCTTTCTCGCACCGTTCTGCGAGCCTGGCCTTCGACGCGGGTGCTGCCGCGCCACGTCGTGCTGGGCGTCGTCGTCGGTGTGCTTGTCGCTCTGACCGACGTGGTGGGCCTGGGCGACCCGCACACCTACGGGCGGCTCCTAGTCGGGATTGCCGTTGGGGCGGTTGCTTGCCTTCTCGCCGGGCGGTTCGAGTCGTCGTCGGCGTTTCACG
>CAYMME010000075.1:21491-23028 GCA_964391465.1 uncultured Planctomycetales bacterium | reverse complement strand
GGGTCGCTACCGCCCGCAGCACGCCGAGTGGTGAGACGTCGAGCACGGCCGCGGGCAGTCCGCACGGACCGCGGCGCGACCGCACTCTCCCCCGCCTCGGGCTATGGGCCGATGGCGACCTCGGCCGTCTCGCCCGTCCGGATCTGAACACAGTCATCGAGCGGCATCACGAAAATCTTGCCGTCGCCGACCTTGCCCGTCTCGCCCGAACGGGCGGCCCGAACGATCGCGTCGATCGCGGACTCGACGAACGGATCATTCACTGCGATTTCGATCTTCAGCTTCGGCAGCAGGCGGACGACGCTTTCCTGCGCGCGGTAGACCTCGGTGAAGCCGCGCTGCCGCCCGCAGCCGCGCACGTCGCTGACCGTGATCAGGTACACGTCGCACTCGGCCAGAGCCTGCTGTACCGCATCGAGCTTCTCGGGGCGGATGATGGCATGGATCATCTTCATGGTTGTGGTTCCTCGTCAATCAGTTCTCGAGCGTGGCGCTCGCCGCTCCCGACACACCGCTGAACACCTTTTCGAGACCCTGGCGCATTTGTTCCCTGTCCCCGCCCCGGAACCGGAACCGCGTGCCCCGGACCGTGGAGACCTGCGCGTACACGCTGAGGAACTCCGCCGACGGCGGCGTGCCGTTGTTGTCCTGGCAGAGGGTGCGCCAATGGTTGAGCATCGCTTCGGGCTCGACACCGTCGAGGGCGACGGTGAAGCGGTCGGCGGCCACCGGCGGTGCCGTGGCGGCTCTCGGCTCGGCCCCCAACACGGAGATGGAACCCGTGCCCGCCCAGGCGTACGCACGCTCGCTATGCTGCGAAAGATCGAGCCCGACGATCTCTGCATCCGGCTCGGCCCGCAGCTTGAAGACCGCGTTGACGGCGACCAGCAGAACGAGCGTCACCAGACCGCAGTAGGCATACGCCGCAACCACCGCAGCAAACTGCTTGCCGAGCAGAGCGAGGCCGCCGCCGGTAACCCCGAGCGTGAGGTCCGGGATCGCTCCGTTGACCACCGAAGTCGCGAAGATGCCGGTGAGCAGCGCGCCGACCGTTCCCCCCACCATGTGCACGCCGACGACGTCCAACGCGTCATCGTAGCCGAGTCGGGGCTTGAGACTCACCGCCATGAAGCAGACGATTCCACCCGCGGCCCCGATCGCAATCGCCGACATCGGCGTCACGAACCCCGCCGCCGGTGTGATGGCGACGAGCCCCGCGACGGCGCCCGACGCGGCGCCGAGGATCGTGGGCTTCCCGCTCTTGGCCCACTCGGCCAGCAACCAGCCGAGCGTTGCCGCGGCCGCGCCCGTGTTCGTGTTGAGCATCGCCAGCGCGGCGTTCTCGTTCGAGGCCAGTGCGCTGCCGGCATTGAAGCCGAACCAGCCGACCCACAGCATCGCGGCGCCGACCAGGGTCAACACCAGACTGTGCGGCGGCATGGCGGTGGTCGGGTAGCCACGGCGTTTGCCAATCATGAGTGCGGCAACCATTCCCGCTATTCCAGCGTTGATATGAACAACGGTACCGCCGGCAAAA
>CAYMME010000075.1:0-21481 GCA_964391465.1 uncultured Planctomycetales bacterium | reverse complement strand
AGCCGAACCAGCCGACCCACAACAACGAAGCGCCGATGACCGTGAACGGCAGATTGTGCGGCGGCATCGGCTCGTGGCCGTAGCCCGCGCGCCGCCCGAGATACAGCGCCATCACCAGGGCGGATATCCCGCTCGAGATGTGCACCACCGTGCCCCCGGCAAAATCGAGAGCACCGATCTTCGTGGCGATCCAACCGCCACCCCATACCCAGTGGCAAAGCGGGGCGTAGACGAGCACCGACCACAGGACCATGAACAGTGCGAACGCCGAGAAGCGAATCCGCTCCGCGAAAGCGCCCGAGATCAGCGCCGGCGTGATGATGAAGAACGTCCCCTGGAACATGGCGAACAGGATCTTCGGCATGCCGCCTTCGACCTCGCCGAGAACACCCTGCATGCCCAGATGTTTCATGCTCCCGATGAAGGCACCCACCTCCTGACCGTCCTCGGGCGGTCCGAAGGCGATGGTGTACCCGACCAGGACCCACACGATGGAAAGGATCGCGGCACAGAAGAAGCTGTGCATCAGGGTCGAGAGCACGTTCTTGGAACGTACGAGCCCCCCGTAGAACAGGGCGAGCCCCGGAATCGTCATCATCACCACCAACACGCTGCTGGTGAGCATCCAGGCCGTGTCGCCGCTGTCGATCGGCTCGGCCGCCCAGGCCGGGCCCGCGGCCACCAGCACGACGGCCGCCGTCAGCCACAGACGGAATCGTCCGGTCACGTTCATCGCAGACATCCTCCAACTCGTGATACGGGGGGCAGCCTCCGCGCGCCGCACGCAACAGGCCATCCTTCAGGGAAGCGATACCCCAGCTCGGCAGCCGCTCGGCCACCGATCCGTGTAGCTGTCAGAAGAGCAAGCGCAATGCCAGAGCTATCCGAAAACATCGCGGGAATAGATGTAAGGCTTTTTGAAATCGAAGCTTATATCGATTGAGGCTCCCGCGATCGCGGAACCGGGACGCACTGCAAGCAAGCAGACTGAGACCTCGATCGGACGGAGTGCACAGAAGGCAGGCAGTGACTGATGCGCCTGAGCCGGCAGCGGACGGTCAACGGCTGCTTGATTGGCGGAGAGGAGGGCGCATTAGGCGCGGGCGTCGGCGACTGCCTTGAGGAATGCCGCCGCTCGGGTAGTCAGCGCGGCGAAGTCGCGGGCCTTGACCAAGTCTTTGCTCACGAGGGCGGACCCCACGCCGACTGCGGCCGCCCCGGCCCGGATGAAGGCACCGGTGTTGTCCAGGCTCACGCCTCCCGTTGGCGTGAGCTTGATCTGCGGGAGCGGGCCGCGCATGTCCTTGAAGAACTCCGGTCCCAGCTTCGTGGCGGGGAAGACCTTTACCACATCCGCCCCGAGCTGCCATGCCCGCACGATCTCGGTGGGCGTGAATGCGCCCGGAATCGCGGCCACGCTGTACCGTCGGCACAGGGCGATGGTCGGCCTGTCGACGATGGGGGCGACCACGAACCGGGCCCCGGCCAGAATGGCGGCCCGGGCCGTTTCGGCGTCCAGCACCGTCCCGACGCCGATCGCGCACCGTCCGGCAAAGCGCTCCGAGGCCGTCCGGATGGCCTCCAGAGCCCCGGGGGTGGTCATGGTGATCTCGATGCAGGTCAGACCGCCAGCGTGAAGGGCGTGCACAATCTCCACGAGCTGCTCGGACGAGTCCGAGCGCACGATGGCTACCACCCCGCTACGCTCGATTTCCCGGAGAATCGCCGACCGGTCCTTCATCGTTTAGGCGATTTCGAAGATCGACTGCGTCTTGACGATGCTGAGGTCGTCCGGGAACGCGTGATACGCGTACACATGGAACTCCCGATGCCGCGCCTCGTGCTCGATGTACGTGAACGGGGCGGGGCCGTCGGCTGCCCACTCGTCAAACGAGACGAGCAGACCTCGCTGTTGGGAGTGCCGTACCATATCGCGGTGCGTGGCCTCGAAGAGGTTCTGCGTGAGTCGCTCCACCTGGCTCGACATCAGGTAACGAACCCCGTCCATCGCCGGCTCGGTGTGGTCGCGCTCGCCCCGCATGCGGAAGGAGGCGGCCAGCCCGTTCGCGGGGAGCAGGTCACTCTCGTCGCACGTCAGCTCGGTCACGCACCCGCCGCCGCCCTGAAACGTAACGGCGTGGGAGAGTCCCATTACCCAGATGTCTGCTCTGTACCGGTTGCGCTGGACCCGCTCGGTTCGGTGAATGCAGAAGAGCTCCGGGTGCAGCGCGCGCCGGTAAAGGTAGAAGTACAAGTCACTTACACGTTGTTGGGTTTGGCCCAACTCCACTGCTGGCTCCTTCATGGCGTCCCCAGGGTCGCGTGTGCCTATCTCAGTTGGCCATTATACGAAAACGACTCGCCAAGTGGTCACGAAAATTCACGGAACCCACCAAAATATCGAAGCTTGGCGATCGAACCGCACGCTTTTTAACACATCGATGGGACTATCGGACCGGCCGTTTTGGGCGTGGTTGGATTATTCGGCGTGCCAGGCGAATCGGTCCTTGAAGTGCCGGTAATACAGGCCCAGGATTCGCATGATGATGATGAGCAGGAAGCCCGAGAAGACGCATGCGATCACGCTGGTGACCCACGTGCCGGCCAAAGCTCCGCCCCCCGGTACGCCCCCGGGCCGCCCGAAGGCCCCCACGAGCTTGGGAAGAAAGAGAAGCCCCAAAGCAACCGCGAGCATTGCCCAGACCGCCAGATAGGGCAGGAGCGTGCGCGCGACAGTGGCCACAATCAGGTCCGGCCGCAGGGCGCGCAGGCTGTCACCTACCGCGACCGTTAGAATCGTTACAGGCCACAGGAACACCCCAATCCCTGCAACGATCAGCACCAACTGCGGCGTGACCAAGTTCACTGGACCGAAGTAGACCAGCAGAACCGCGGGCAGCATGACCGCCACCCAGGAGCCGACGAACAACAGCAGCGGGCGGAAGATGTCGTCCCACGGACTGCCCTCGATCGCCAGCGGTGGGAGCCGGTCCTCGCCTCGGGCGGTCTCGAGAATGATGTTCAAGTAGAATGAGCACAGCACCCCCGCGATGAGCAGCTTCAAGAAGAACATGACCGGCACCATGATCAGCGCATATCCGCCGGCCGCGCCGCTGGCCCCCGACATCGCGTAGGTCAGCGTGCCCCAGACCAGGTGCAGGAACCAAACGAAGAGGCAGACGGCCGTGTTCTCGGGGTCGAGGAAGATGGAGAAGCTTCGGCCGGAGTCCTGCCAGAACGTGCACTCGGTGGGAAGGATCGCGTCACGCCGGGGATCACGCTTCGCGCTGAGACGCGCCTCGTCGAGATCGGTCTCGGCGGTTGCAGCGGCAGGCGCCGACAACTCGAGCTGAGGTTCGGTTTGCAGGAGCGGAACATCGGCCGGGTCTTCGCCGGCCAGCGGGATCAACCCGTCCGCGCCGTCATCGAAGATGTCCGGGACCCCTACTGCCGCTCCGCAACCGATGCAATGGGCGCTCTGCCCGGCGTACCGGTCGGGTACGTCGAACGTCGATCCGCACGTGCAATGGATAGAGATCGGCATGGCCGCGACTCCACGCCCGCCTTGGACAATCCCGCTGCGGGTCCCCGGCCTAGTCGCCTATTCCAGGCTACTCACCGCAACGTGGCGGGTCAACCGGTCCGCACCTTCACTTGCTACCTCGGTGCGCCACGGGCTAGCATGCATTTGTGCCGGAAGAGACCGTCGCATCACCGTCATGTCGTCCCGATGTGCTTCGAGCACCACTCGTGCCCCTGGCCATCGGGTTCGTGGCCGGGATTGCCCTCGACGCGGTGGTGGCCGTACCTGTTGCGGTCGCGGTCGCGCTATTCGCGGCCGGAGCCGCGGCGTTCTCGGTCTCCGCCGAGCGGGTGACGCTGCGGTTCGTGGTCCTCGGCCTGGCGGCGATGGGGCCGGGGGCGCTGCTCCATCATGCCTCCGACCGCCGCGTCGCCGCCGACCACCTCGCCGGCCACGTCGGAGCCGAGTCGCGCTTCGCTCGCGTGACCGCGACGGTGCTCGCTCCACCGGTTGTTACGTACCCGGTCATGGGGGGGTTCGAACACTGGATGCGGTTCGAGCCGCGCACGCGGTTCGTGGCCGAGGCCCGGGACGTGACCGGGCCCGCCGGGCCGGTTCGCGCGTCGGGGCGTTTCCTGGTGTTCGTCCGGCAGGCACACCTGGCCGTGGACGTCGGCGACACCGTCGAGCTGTCCGGCCGGCTGTTCCGCTTGCGGCCGACGCAGAACCCCGGTGCGTTCGATTGGACGCGGCACCAGCGCCGGCGTGGGATCGTCGTGGGCATGACGATCAAGCACACGGCCGCGGTGCGGACATTGGCTCGCGGCGATCCGCCCCGGTGGCGCCGCATGCTCACCGGGGTGCGCCGGTGGACCACGCGGGCCTTGTTCGACAACGTCACGCCGGACGAGTCGGGCAGTGACACGCTGCTCGCGGCGATGATCCTCGGCCAGCGCAGCGGCGTCGACCGTGCCATCAATGATGCGTTCCTGCGCACGGGTGCGGCCCACTTCCTGGCCGTTAGCGGTGTGCACGTCGGCATCCTCGCGCTGTTCGTGTGGACCGTGTGTCGCGTGCTGGGGCTCTCGCACCGCGCCGGTGCGCTGACCGTCGCCGTCGCGGTGATCACGTACGCGCTGATCACCGAGCCGCGACCGTCCGTGATTCGAGCCACGATCCTCGTGACCTTCGCGATGGTCGCGGTGTTCCTGCGCCGGCCGTCGAACTACGGTAACTTCATCGCCCTGGCGGCCATCGTCATTCTCGTCTGCCGGCCCACCGACTTGTTCGACGTCGGCTGCCAACTTTCGTTCGCGTGCACGCTGGCGGTCATGTACCTCCATCCGCGCCTGCTCTCCGTCGTGCAGATCGTCCTCCGGCGCCCGGACGACGACGTGCTCAAGTTGGTCGTTCCCCCGGCCCAGTGGTGGCCGGCCCGGCTCCCGCGAATCACCGGGAGCATCGTGGCCGCATTCACGACCACGCTGGCCGCGTGGCTCGTGGCCACTCCGCTCGTCGTGCTCTACTTCGGTCGGTTCTCCCCCCTGGGCTGGATCAACTCGGTCGTGCTTCTGCCGTTCGTCATGCTCGTGATGGTGTTCGGGTTCGCCAAGCTACTGCTCGCCCTTGTCTTCCCCCTGTCGTCGGCGTTCACCGGGCCGGTCCTCGCCGGACTCGTCGGCGTGTTGGCGTACGGCTCTCAGTGGCTGGCGCGGGTTCCGGGCGTGTCGATCGAGGTCGACGCGCCGCCGCTGTGGTGGATCGCCTTGTACTACGTCGCGCTGGGCGCGTGGATGCTACGCCCGGCGCTGGGTCTGTCGTGGAAAGTGCCGACGGGATTCGCGGTCGCGGCGGCGGCACTGGCGGCGTTGTCGTTCGTGCCCGAGCCGCGCACCCGCCCCGCACTCGACGTGCACGTCCTGTCCGTCGGCAACGGCAGCGCCACCGTTATCGAGCTGCCCGACGGCCGGACGTGGCTCTACGATGCGGGCTCGGTGGGCGCATACGACGTGGGCGCGAGTGTCGTCGTGCCGTTTCTGCGCCACCGTGGTGTGCAGCACGTCGATGCCGCCGTCGTCTCGCACCCGAACGTGGATCACTACTCGGGGACGCTGTCGATCCGCGACGCGGTGGACGTGAACGAATGGTTCTTCGCACCGCACTTCGAGCGGCTCAGCGAGGCCCGATCTCCAAGCCGACACCTCCTGATCGCACTGGGCTGGGGCAAGGCGGCGATTCGCAAGGTCGCCGCCGACCAGACATTGCCGGCAGGGCCCGGCGTACGAGTCGACGTACTCTGGCCGCCGGCGGGAGCGAAGTCTCTCTCGACCAACGACTCATCGTTGGTGTTGCGGATCGAGCACGCGGGCCGGCGCGTCCTGCTGTGCGGCGACATCGAGGAAGCGCCGCAAGAGGCGCTCATCAAACGCGGCGGCATCGACGCCGACGTGCTCGTCCTGCCGCATCACGGCGATGTCGAGCGCACCACCGAAGCGTTCATCGAGGCCGTCGGCCCACGGTTCCTGGTCCGCTCGAGCGGCCAGCGATACGCGCAGACGCCGAAGGAGCTTCTCGACCTGATCAAGGACCGCACGTACTACAACACCGCCGACGACGGCGCAATTGCGATCCGCCTCGGCGCGGAAAGCGTGACGGTAACGCCGTTCCGCCCGCGGGATGGACGAGAAGGGGTGAAAGACAAGGGATGAGCGATGAGGGATCGGTGGAACGCTCGGCGCCCGCCCCCCCGTTCCTCAGTCCCTTCGTCCCTTTGTCCCTACGTCCCTTCCTCCGCCCTACGGTTTCGGCGGCAACGACACCCCCTGCCACGCATCGTGGCCCGAGGTGCCTTGCCAGAGCTGACCGAACAGCGTCGCGTCGTTGAGGTTGGCCTGACCGTCGGCGTTGAGATCGATGCGATCGCGATCCGGGTGGCCGGGGTCGGCGTTGAACAGCAGGCCGAACGCGGTCGCGTCGCTCATGTTGACCTCGCCGTCGGCGTTGATGTCGGCGGGCAGGTGACCCAGGCATAGCTCGAACGCGGCGAGCGCGCGGGCCGGCGTGGTTACCGCAAGCGTGATCGTCGTCCATTCGCCCACGGCCACAGGTGCGTCGAGTTCCACGCGGTAGATCCCTCCGCCCGTGTGCGTCATCGCCACCGCGTGGGGGCCGGAGCCGGCTTCGCCACCGCCGCCCGCAGCGGCGGGATCGACATACAGCGCAGGCTGATCGATCTCGATGTACAGCGTGTCGAGCCCGACGCCTTCGGCCTTGGGCCAGATGAAGGAAGCGGCGTTGTCCGTGGCCGCAGTCCCGCCGACGATTCGGATCAGCGTCGGTACGGTGGGCGGCCGCACGAGTACCGGTATCGCTGACGGTATGCTGAGACCCGGCGCCGTCACATCCTCGACCTCGGTGCCGTCGAGGTTCGATCGCTGGACGATGTCGTCGGCGTACTGATACCAGTAGAGCTTGCCCTCCGCGGGGTTCACCTCGAGGAGGCGCACCTGCGTGTTCGTAACAAGGTCTTCCACGCCGGAGCCATCCAGGTTGGCCCGCTGGATCTTCTCGGCGCCGTAGTCAGCCCAGTACAGCTTGCCTCCATGCACGTCGAGCATGAACGAGTGCGGGGTCTCCACGCCGGTCGTGATCAGGTCTTCGGCGCTGGTGCCGTCCAGATTCCCTCGACGGATCATTCGGTCTGGATGGTGCGTGGTTACCGAGGTTGCCCAGTAGGTCTTCGCTTCCACGGGGTCGATCGCGAAGCCGTTGAATTCGTAGCAGCCATCGATCAGCTCTTCCGCGGCGGCGCCGTCCAGGGTCGCCCGCCATAGGGTGCCACCGCTATGCCAGTAGACCCAGGAACCGACGACGGCCAGCCCTCCGGCCCCGTCGGTATCGACAAGCCGAGCGTCGATCACCGGGCACACTTGCCCGGAGCTGCCGTCCAACGAGACCCGGTACACGCCCCAATCCCCGCTTACATAAACCTCACTTTCGAGAAGGTTCAATACTATTGATGCTATATTCTCCTCGTTTCCCCACGTGGGAAGCGAGAGAATGCGTTCTGCGTTCGAGCCATCCAGATTCGAGCGCCAGATGCTCTCGCGGTTGCCCCAATAGACCTTGCCCGCAGCGCCGTCCACCGCCAGGGCATCCCGCACGGATACCGACATCACGTCCTCCACATCGGTGCCGTCCAGGTTGGCGCATCGAATCACCTCCAGGTCGTCGTCCGCCCAGTAGAGCTTGCCCGCGGACAGGTCGAGGGCAATGACCTGGGCACAGCGCAGGACGATTCCCGTCACGAGGTCCTCAACCGCCGTGCCGTCGAGCGCACTGCGCTGAAGCTTGCCGGTCCCGCAATCAGCCCAGTACGTGTGGCCGCCGTCCGGATCGACGACGAGGCTCGAGGGCTGATCCAGCCCGCACACCAGATCCTGGGCATTGGATCCGTCCGTGTCCGCGCGTCGGAGCTTGCCGGTGGCGAGCTCGGTCCAGTAGAGCTTTGCCGCTGCCGGGTCGAGGCCGACGGCGAAGGGCTTGTCCACGCCCTCGACGGCGAGGGTCTCGAGCTCCGCACCGTCCGGCCGAGCTCGCTGGATGCGATGGCCGTTCGGGTCCGCCCAGTAGACATACTGTCCGGCGACGTCGACGGCCAGCCCCTGCGGTGAGTTGACGGGCGGGTACACGACCTCCACGTTCGTGCCCTCCGAGGTGGCCCGGTTGATCGTGCCTCCCCAGTCCTCGGACCAGTAGAGGTCGCCATTCGCCGCGTCGACCGCCAGCGAGACGGGCAGATTCACGCCGTGGATGGGTACGTCCTGCACGTCGGTTCCGTCCACTCGGGCCGAGCGCATCAGCGTCGAGTAGCCGCCCTCGGTGCTTGCCTGGGTCCAGTAGACTCGCCCGCGAGACGTATCGAGGGCAATGCCGGGCATCCATAGCGTCGTGCGCCAGCCGGAATTGCTACTGGCGATGAACTCGGCATTGGAACCGTCCAGATCCGTGCGCGTGACGCCTGGCATGAAGCCCGGGTAGGTGAGACCTGTCACGTACAGCTTGCCCGCAGTCGGATCGATCGCGAGGTCGTACGCCTCGTACACGTGGAACAGCAGCTCCGCGTTCGAGCCGTCGAGATCGGCTCGCATGACGCGAGCGCCGATCGGCGTCCAGTAGATCTTGCCGGCAGCCCCGTCGACGGCCACACCAGTGTGTGCAGGCGGGTCGAGCACGACTTCCTCCGCCGCGGAGCCGTCGAGCTCGGCCCGCCACAACCGGCTGCGGCCATCGATCCAGTACAACTTCTGCGAGAACAGGTCCAACTCCACGGCGGTCGGGTCGCTGCCGACGAGTTCCACGAGATCTTCGACGTCGGAGCCGTCGAGGTTGGCCCGCCGGATCTTTCCGGTGGTGGAGTTGCCCCAGTACATCTTGCCCGCTCCGGGATCCAGGGCGATGCCCCTGGCCGGTTCCGCGACGAGGACTTCGATGTCGGAGCCGTCGAAGTTCGCACGCTGGATCTTGTGATGAACCACATCGGTCCAGTAGATCTTCCCGGCATCGGCGTCGACCGCCAAGTCCCAGAAGCTACGGGCGATGACATCCTCGACCTCGGTCCCGTCAAGATTCGAGCGCTGAATTGTGCTCTGGCCATGATGCGCCCAGTACAGCTTCGGAGGGACCTCGTCCGGATCGTAGACTCGGAATGTGGCGGCTCCCAGAGCAAGTCGGTCGCTCGGGACCCCGAAACCCGAATCCAGCAGGACGCCGGACGCGGACGGCTCCAGCGACACGGTGGTCTTGCCCAGTGCGCCGGGCACCGGCACGAGTTCGGCCCGGGCGACCATGACCCACTCCGGCGCGACGCCCAGGCCGCTCTCGGCTGTGGTCCCGCCAAGTTCGTCGACCCGACCCGAAGCGCACGTCCCGGACGCGTCGAGCGGGAAGTACGCACCGGGCTCGACGGCATTGCAGACCAGCGCGTTCGGATCGAGAACCACGTCGACGAAGACCGACTCGAGACCGTCCAGAGGCGACGTGGTGTTCGACACCCACAGCTCCACGTAGACCGGCTGATCCATTGCCACCTTCATCGCCGATTCCGGTAGACGCGTGTCCCACTCCCACGCGCTCGGCGTCACGCGGATCACGGGCTCGAGGGCCACGATCTCACGCGGTACGACGATGATCGTCCAGGTGTTGTAGGCGGCGACAATATCTTGCAGCCCCGTCCCGTCGATGTTCACTCGCTTGATTTCGTCGTGCTGGCCGAAGAACAGTGCTTGGCGGTCCGGAGTGAGCGTCACCGCCCCAAACGTGCCTCGGTTCACGTAGGGCACCAAGCACACGACGTTGCTGCCGTCGAGATCGGACCGGAACAGCCCGTCGCTGTAGGCCGTCCAGTACATCGTGTCGCGGCTCGGATCGAGGACGAGTCCTCGCCCGGTGGAACCCGTGTCGACCAACGTCTCGACCTGCGATCCGTCGAGATTGGCCCGCATGATGTGCTCGCCGTCCGCGCGATCCGTCCAGTACACCTTGTCGGCAGTCAGATCGAGAGCGAGGCGAAACGGCGTGACGCCGGTGACAACCTCCTCGGCTTCCGAACCGTCAAGGTTGGCTCGCCGGATACGGTTGTTCCCCGACCAGTAGATTCTTCGACGCGGCACATCGAGGGCGATCGCCTCGACGGATGTATGCAGAATCTTGGCGTAGCCGGAACCGTCCCAGTTCGTCCGGTAGATGGTGCTGCCCACGGTGCCATAGAGCACCCGGTCGATCGGATCCGACGCGAGGCCTTCCGGGTACGGGTTGATTTCCAGGATCTCGCGTGCATCCGAACCGTCGAGGTTGGCCGCGCGAACGCTGCCGTTATTCCCGCTACGGCTGACCCAGTACAGCATGTCGCCACCGTTTGCGGGTGGCGGAACGGCTAGCACGAGGGCCGCCGCGATCAGCATCACGATACGGCGCGTGCGCACCGTGCGTTGCCACCGAGAGACCAGGGTTGCGCCTCTTCGCGGCGGTGTAGGCACTGCGGCCGATCGTCCTCTAGGATGATCGAAGGGTGACGGCGGCACGACCGAGTCGCTGCCGCCGTGGCTCGACGGGTTGTGCGTGTGTTGTGGCGTATGCATTGTGAGTTCTCCTCTTCCGTTGCACTGGGTCCCTGTTTGCCGTGTGGGTCGCGCGCTACGGCCTTGGGGGCAGCGATTGCCCTTGCCAAGCATCATGGCCCGAGGTGCCTCGCCATAGCTGGCCGAACAGCGTCACGTCGTTGAGGTTGGCCTGGCCGTCTCCGTTGAGGTCGATGCGCTCGCGATCCGGATCGCCGGGATCGCTCCGGAACAGGAGGCCGAACTCGGTCGCGTCGCTCATGTCGACCGTGCCGTCGCCGTTGATGTCATCGGGTAGGTGGCCCAGGCATAGCTCGAACGTCGACTCGCCCCCGGTGGCCCCGGCCACGGTCAACGTGATGATCGTCCAATGGCCCACCGAGATCGGCTCGGTGAGGTCGACACGGTGAACGCCTGCGCCGACATGCGTGAGCGCACTCACCGCAGGTGTCGACGCGCCGCCGGACGTGACCACGCTCGATCCGACAAGACTGACCGCCTGATCGACTTCGATTTCGAACGTGTCCAGACCGACATCTTCGGCCTTCGGCCAGATCAGCGTCGACGAGTCGTCCACGACGTCCGAACCGCCGACGATCCGCAGCAGCGCCGGCAGAGTGGGTCCCTCGTACGCACCCATGTCCACAATCGGTGGGGTGCCGTTCCCGGTGTCGGGTGTGTCCGGGTCGTCCTGAAAACGCGGGACACCGGCGAGGTCGAAGGGGAGGGGTTCGCCTACGTCGCCATCTCCGTCGAGATCAAACACATCGGCCGGCACGGCCGTGTTGTCACCCGCGTCAATGCACGGCGAGCTCGGCAGCAGCCGCTGGTCGCCCACGATGTCGTCATCGGTCCCGGCCAGACCGTCGGATCCGAGGCTCGGCGTGAGCACGAAGCGCGGGTTGTCGGCCACGGGGTCCTCCCCGATGTTGGCCGTGCCGCTTGCCGGACTCCAACCACCCTGGATGCACGAATGGCTCACTTGCGGCGTGAACGTGGAGGGGAGATGGATCTGTGCGGATTCGTCCGTGCCGCCCGCATCCTGATTGCCCCAGAAGACGCAGTTCGCGATATCCACCGCAGCTCTGCTGATCCCGCCCCCGGCAAGGCCCGCACGGTTCGCAACGAACGTCGAGTTCACCAAGATGGCCCCGCCGGGGCCGCCGATCGCGCCGCCGGTGATGTCGGACGAGTTGCGTGCGAACGCGCAGTTGACGAGTTCCTTGCGGAGGAACAGATACATTGCTCCGCCCTCAGAGCGCGTTTTGTTCGTGGTGAACGTGCAGCCCGTGTACGCCGATCGCCAGGTGAAATCGACGACCCCTCCTCCCCCTTCCGTGGCCTCATTCCCGGTAAACGTGCAACCTGTCAGTCTCAGCCCGTACTCCGGGGAATGGAGGTCATCGTATGCGTCCGCATGGACACCGCCACCCCAGATGGCAGCATTGTCCTTAAACGCGCAGTCGTTGAGCTCAGCCGTACAGAATCGAACGTAGTTGCTGACCCCCCCACCGAAGTCGGCCCCGTTCTCCCGAAACGCGCAGCGGACGAGCGTCGCCTTGCCGTGCCGGTTGCGCATTCCACCCCCCTCCCTCGCCGAGTTCTCGGTGAATGTGCAATCGACCAGTTCGATGCGCCCGTCGTAGTTGTCCAAACCGCCGCCGCGGGCCGAGGTGTTGTTGTGAAACACGCAGCCCGTCAGCAGCGTATCCCCGTCCGCCCAATACACACGCGCGCCTCCTCCGTAGCTCGAACCGTTGTTGTCGTGAAACGCGCAGTCCCTCAGGGTCGTATCCCCGTCCGCACGATACACGAACACCCCTCCGCCCGAGGTGGCCAGGTTGCCGGAGAACGTACAGTGATCCACCGTTGCACCAAGCCCGCTGATCAACACTCCGCCTCCGATGTTTCCGCGGAATGCGCAATCCGTAACCGCCGGTGGAACGGCAACGACGGGGACGCTGTCGGGGTCACCCAGACTCATGCCGCCGCCGCTGTCGGAAGCCATGTTTCCGACGAAGGTGCATTGGTTCACGATGGCGGTTCCGGATTCGACAAGCATGCCCCCTCCCCGCCGCGGGGCCGCGTCGCCGTGCGCGTTGCCGGACGTGACGGTGAATCCGTCGATCAGCGCCCCGTCGACCGTCACGATCGCCGTAACGACGTGGTAACAGTTGTCGTCATAGTGATTCGCGGCCAGGAAGGGCTCCAGATCGTCCCAGTCGACGTCGCCATCGCCGTCCAGGTCGGCATCGTCGCACCCGTCGGCATGGGGTACGTCGTCGCCGCTGTAGCATGCCGCGAATTCCTCGATCCGCATCGGGCCGTCGTCGCCGTTCAGGTCGCCGGTGAGCGTGGTGACGTAGATGTCCGGGTCGCGGGCGTCGAACGTTCCATCGCCACCGCCGGGCGGAAAGCCACCATAGACCACAACACGATCGACCAGTTGAAACGTGGCCTCGCGCGAATCGGCCAGGCCCGCCGCGTCGGGCCGGTACGTCCCGGCCGCACCCCACACTTCCGCCGGCATTCCCAGGTCACCGGCCACTGCTGCGGCATCGAGGCCGTCCTGCAAGTCGTTGAAGGCCGTCGCCCAACTGAGCCCGTCACCGCCAGGCGGCGCGGCAGCATCAACGTGAAAAACCAAGTCCTCGCAGACATCGCCGATGCCGTTGCCGTTCAGATCAGTCTGGTCGGGATTCGCAACGGGAGGACAGTTGTCACAGTCGTCGGGCAAGTCGTCGCCGTCAGCGTCCGCGAGGTCGTTAAACCCGGGGCAGACGTCGCAAACGTCCGGCACTTTGTCTCCATCCGCGTCGATCGTATCGTCGACCCCCGGACACGTATCACATACGTCGCCCACGCTGTCGCCGTCGGCGTCCGCCTGATCTTGGTTCGGGTCGTCGGGACAGTTGTCGGCGGCATTGGGGACGCCGTCGAGGTCTCTGTCTCCGATAGCCTCGTAGGCACCCATGTCAACGATGCCATCGATGACGCGCTCGTGCCCGTCGAGGTCGAACGGCGTGGGCTCAGCCGTGTCACCGTCGTCGTCGAGATCGAAGGCGTCGGCCGGGATCGTCGTGTTGTCACCGGCGTCGACACAGGGCGAGTTACCGGTCAGGCGTGGATTGTCGCCGCCGGCGAAGCGCGGGTCGTCGTCGATGTTGCCCAGGCCTGGGAAGATGCTCCGGTCGTCCGGGTCGTCGTCCTGGATGCAACTGTACGTGACATTCAAGATCCCGCCGTTCTCCGCTGCCAACTGTGCAGTCTCGCCCATCCCGTCCTTGTCCACGTTGCCCCAAAGAACGCAGTTCGCCAGTGTAACGGTGCTGTCGCCGCTGGAGCCGTTGTTGCGGATGCCGCCGCTGAAGAGGGAGGCCGTGTTGTCCCGGAGCGTGCAGTTGACCAGCGTCGTATCGGCGGCCGAGTTGGAGAGGCCGGCACCCCGCTTGGCCGCATTCCCGACAAACGTGCAGTTGGTCAGCGAGGCAACTCCTGTACGGATGCGCACGCCTCCACCGGACGACGCCGCATGATTCTGGCGAAACGTACAGTTCACGAGCGTTGGGTCGCTCTCGCTGCTGTACATGGCGCCGCCACTGCTGGCTTCATTGCCCGCAAACGTACAGCCGATCACGACGGGAGTCGCGATGTAACTCGCCATCCCGCCACCGGCTTGATCACTTCTGTTGTCGAGCAAGGCGCAGTTGCGGATCCTCGGACCGGCGGCTTCGCAGAGGATCGCCCCACCGGGATCGGGCACTGCGCCGTTGCGAACGGTGAACCCGTCGACGACAGCCGTGTCGGTTTCACCCGTGTGGAAGTGAAAGCCCCGGCCATCGGCTTCGCAGTCAATGACGCAGGCGGCCGGGTCGCCCGACGCCGAGCGGACGGTGATCAACCGCCCGCCGAAGTCGAGGTTCTTGTTTCGGGCGCCGATGTAGAGCCCGTCCGCAACGAGCACCTCGTCGCCGCCAACCGCGGCGTCGATCCCATCCTGGATGGCGTTGAACGCGGTGCTCCACGTTGAGCCGTCACCCCCGTCGGGGGCGGCGGCGTCGACATGACGAGTGGTCTGACCTCGGACCGACACGGTTGTGGTCAAAACTACAGCGAGTGCAATGCAACTGATTCGCGCCATGAACATGATGAGTCCTCCTCGCATGCTGCCGACCGAAGCGGGGAGCGATGAGGGATGAACGATGAGAGATGGAGGATGGGCCGAACGCTCGGCGCACGATCTCTCGTCTTTCGTCCCCCATCCGCTCCCTGTTCCCCGATCCCCGATCCCTGCCGTTGCTATGGCTTCGGCGGCAACGACACCCCTTGCCACGCATCGTGGCCGGAAGTGCCCTGCCATAGCTGGCCGAACAACGTCACGTCGGTCAGGTTGGCTTGGCCGTCGGCGTTGAGGTCGATGCGCTCGCGCTGCGGGTCGGCCGCGTCGGCCTGGAACAGAACACCGAACTCGGTCGCGTCGCTCATGTCGACCTGCCCGTCGCCGTTGATGTCCGCGGGCAGGTGACCCAGACACAACTCGAACGTCGACTCACCCCCGGTGGTCCCGGCCACTATCAACGTGATGATCGTCCAGTGGCCCACCGGGATCGGCTCCGTGAGCTCGACACGGTGAATCCCTGCGCCGACGTGCGCCAATGCACTCACCGCAGGCGTCGGTGCGCCCCCGGAGGTAACCACACTCGATCCGACGAGGCTGACTGCCTGATCCGCTTCGATCTCGACCGCGGCCAGCCCGATGTCCTCGGCCCTGGCCGAAATCAGCGAAGCGGAATCGTCCGAGGCCTGGGTCCCCCCGACGATACCAATCAGCCGGGGCCCTGCGGGCGCGGTTCCGATGGTGAGCGTCGCCTCTCCGTAGACGACTCGATCCGGTGAGATCACGACACCGCACGGACCCACGCCGGACACGGTTTCGGACAATGACGCATGAAGAACGCCCTCGGCAGTGGCGCGGAGCGCAACCCGCGAGACGAGGACCCAATCCGGGGCGGTCCCGTTGCCGCAGTCCAGCGTTGCGCCGCCGAGTTCATCCACCGATCCCGGCTCAGTCATCGTTCCGGTCGCCAAGTCCGTGAAGACGGAGCCGTGGTCGACGCCCTCGGCCGTCGCCAGCGCCGGGTCGTAGTTCAGATCCGCAAAGACGGCGGCGACTCCGGAACCTGACCCGTCCACGCGTGCCCACGTCTCGCAGTACACGAGTTGCCCGATCGCCGCCGCGTCGATGCCTTCGGGCAACTCCGTAGCGCTGTCATCCGACGGCGCGGCAACGAGCACGGGCTCGAGCCGGACGACAGGCGAACCGGCATCCTCGGTCTCGATCATGTGTGGAGCGGACTTCGTGCCGTCGCCGCCCGAGCCGCACGGGTTGTCCGCTCGGCATGGGTGGATAACAACGTCCGGATCGCCGCAGGACTTCAGCCATGCGGTCTTGAAGAGGCTGAAGTCGGTGGCATTCACCGCACCGCTGCAGTTGTAGTCGAACCGTCCGCATCCCGGCGCCGCCGAAACGTCCGGCGTGGGGAAGCAGGCGGCGAGCAAGCCGAGATCCGGTGCGTTGACGAATCCGTCACCCGTGTGGTCATAAGGACAGGGCGGGAGCATTTCGACGGAGACGTTGCGGTAGATCACCCTTTCCGGTGGGGCCTCGACGCCCTGATCGAGCGCGACCCCGCTCACGGCGGGCGAGAGCGAGATCGTCGTCGGTCCCGAGAACGTCGGGTTCATCGACATCATCACGCGGGCAACCATCGCCCACTCGGGGGCGATCCCGACGTTCGGGGCAAGCGTGGCTCCCCCGAGTTCATCCACGAGCCCCGGCGAGCATGCCCCCGACGTGAACGTGTCAAAGACGGCCCCGTGCTCGACGGCAGCGCAGTCCAGGGCATCCGGATCGAAACCCAGGTCGGCGAACACCGCGGCGAGTCCGTGCAATGGTTCACTGACGTTCGATGCCCACAGCTCGACGTAGAGAGGCATCCCGCAGGAAGCGCTGTCAATCGAGACCGGCGGCGACGCCGAGATCTCAGACGCACTGGCGGTGTCCCGGATTACCACGCGCACGTCTACGAATTCACAGTCGTCGGGCACTCCGTCGAGGTCGGCGTCCGAACTGCGACCGTACGCGATGTCGCACTCGTCGGGGATTCCGTTCGTATTGCAGTCCGGACTCGTTCCGTCGGCAAGATCCTGGCCGTCCGGCACGCCGTTGCCGTCGCAGTCCCCGGGCGCCTCGTACGCCCCCATGTCGACGATGGGAGGTCCCGGCGCGCCGGGATTGCCCGTGTCGGGCGTGTCCGGATCGTCCTGGAATCGCGGGTCGCCCACCGCATCAAACGGCAGCGGCTCGGAGGTGTCACCGTCGCCGTCCAGGTCGGTCTCGTCCGCGGGGACGGCCGTGTTGTCGGCCGCGTCGATGCACGGCGAGCCGGGCAGCAGGCGGTGGTCACCGTCGACCCAGGTGTCGTCGATGAAGTGGTCGGGCGTACCGGGATCAACCCAGTGCCCGAGTTGCATGAACATCGGGTCCGCGTCGATGTTTCCGACCCCACCCCAATCGATGACCGGAGGAGCGTTCGCCCCAGTCGTGCACGTGTAGTTGACCTGGGGCGTGCTTCGCTTGGCGCCGCTGATTTGCGCGGATTGGCCCGTGCCGCTCGCATTGCGATTCCCCCACACCACGCAGTTCCAAACCGTCAGCTCCACCGGGCCACCGCCCTCAAAGAGGTAGATGCCGCCGCCGCCGACGGCGGAGTTGCCGGCGATCGTGCAGTTAATAAACGAAACCGGATATCGTGCTTGAACAGCTCCGCCGTAGTTTCCTGCCTTGTTCCCGGCCAGACGACAGCCCGTCAGCACCGTGTTCGCGGGCCGATAGAGCGCGCCGCCCGAGGCTGCGGCGGTGTTTGCGACGAACGTGCAGTCCCCCAAATGCATGTCGTTCCCCCTGTAGAAGCCTCCGCCTCGACCGGCAACGTTCTCGCGAAACGTACAGCGGCGGAGGGTTAATGCTTGCCCAGGCGCGCTGACCCCGCCCCCCCATGACGCAGCGTTCCGCACGAACGCACAGTCGAAGAGTTCTACCTTGCCGGCAGACTCGACATGCAAGCCCGCGCCCGACTTGGCGGCGTTCTGTAGAAACGTACAGTTCCTGATAACCAAGTCACGGCCGGTGTGGAGGAGTCCTCCCCCTTCGCTGTGCTCGGATGCGTCTACGTCGTTCGCGTTTCCTGCGCTGATCGTGAATCCGTCGAGGACCGCTAATCCTGAGCCCGACACGGGACCAATCATGACATGGAAGCTGTTGTCCGCACGCGTGGGGTCGAGTCTCACGTCCTGGGGAGCCTTGGGATCCACGATCCACGCCCCGTCGTCGTGGTTCAGGTCGCCGCTCAGGATGGTTTCGTTGTTCGGATCGTGCGGGTCGCGCGCCCCGAACGTGCCGTCGCCGCCGCCCGCGGGGAATCCGCCGTAGACCGCGACTCCGGGAACGAGTACGAAACTCGCCGTGCGATCGCCGTCCGGTGGCGCGGGCCGGTACGTGCCTGCCGCGACCCACACTTCCCGTATCGCTCCGTCGGAAGCCGCAGCCGCCCCAAGCGCATCCTCCAGGCGACGGAATGCGTTGGCCCAGGTTGTGCCGTTGTCGAGCCCGCCCGTGACTGCCTGATCGACGAACAACACGTCCGACTCGCATTCGTCGGGGTAGTTGTTGTCGTTCGCATCCGCAGAGCTTCCGTCGGCGATGTCGCACGCATCGGGTCGCCCGTTTTCGTTGCAGTCCGGATCACACTCGTCGGGCACGCCATTGCCGTCACAATCATCGCTGGTGCCGGCCGCAATGTCGCAATCATCGGGGATGCCGTTGTCGTTGCAATCGGTTTCACACAGGTCAGGCACCTGATTCCCGTTGCAGTCTTCGTGCGTTCCGGCCGCGAGGTCCACACTGTCCCGGACACCGTTTTGGTCGCAATCCGGTTCGTACTCATGGGCGCCGATATCGACGATCCCCACGCCGGGCGCCCCGCCCAACGGGACGCCCGTATCCGGTGTCAATAGGTCTTCCTCGAACCGGGCGCGGCCGCCAAGATCGAACGGGACGGGTTCGACCACATCCAGGTCGCCGTCAAGGTCCGCCGCGTCCGCCGGGACGGCGGTGCTATCGCCCGCGTCGATACACCCTGAACGGGGAAGCAAGTTCAAGTCGCCGTAGTCATCATCCTCCGTGCCGAAGACGCCGTCGGCGCCTGGATCAGGGTCGCGGGCGAATCGCGGATCGTGGGCCACAAGGTCATTGCCGATGTTTCCGACGCCCCCCAACTCACCCGTCAACCCGCGGATGCAGCAGTAGTTCACGACCGGCGTGCTTTGCACTACGTAGATCTCAGCCGACTCCCCCGGATTGTCAGGCCCTCGGTTGTCCCAGAGAATGCAGTTCGTGAGTAGCGACGTGCCGCGGCGCAGATACATGCCGCCGCCCCAACGACCCGCGAAGTTCCGGGTGAGGGTGCAGTTCTTGAGGTCAAGCGTGCCGTTGGAGTTGTCGATGGCGCCGCCGTGATCCGTCGCGATGTTCCCGATGAAGGCGCAGTTGACCACTTCCACGGAGAACTCACTCTCCGAGATGCCGCCGCCGATGTTGGCGGTGTTACCGCTGAACGAACAGTTCAGCACCAGGGCCGGGCCGCCCTCCATCCCACCACCGCGGTACGCAGAGTTGAGAAGGAACTCACAGCCCACGAGGGTCGGATTCCCCCCGGAGCTCGAGAGGCCACCACCTTCGCCATTCTCGCCGGCTGTGTTTCGGATGAACGTACAGTCGGCGATCAGTGGATCTCCGTCTCGCGTGTAGATGCCTCCACCCGCGCCTGCGGAATTCTCGACGAGTGTGCAGTTGCGGATGGTAGGGCTGCCCGTGATGTTCCGGACGCCGCCTCCGAACCTGTCGCCCAATCCCGCGTCGTCGGCATTTCCGCCTGTAATCGTGAACCCGTCTACGACCGCCGTCTCGTCGGTGCCGTCGGCGCTGATCACGTGGTAGCTGTTGTCGCTGCACGAGGACTGAACTCCGATGTCGCCACTGAGGACGCTTGCGCGGTGAGTGGGATCGCGATCGTCTCGGAGCAACTCCGTACCCGCGAAGCCACCGTAGATGGCTACGCCACTGGCAAGCTGAAAGGTAGCGTTGCGGTCTCCGGAGCCGGGGACGTCCGCACCACCGGGGGGCGTGTAGCCTCCATCCGGCCTGTACGTGCCTTCGGCGACCCAGATCTCGATGGGCGTGCCACGACCGGCGACCGCGTCCGCCGCGCTAAGGGCGTCCTGAACGTCGTTGAACGCGGCGGCCCAGGTTGAGCCGTCGCCCCCGACGGGGGCAGCCGCGTTGACGCGCAGAATGATTCGGGCGGGGCGCGCCTCGTACGCCCCCATATCGACGATGGGAGGCGTTCCGTTGCCGGTGTCGGCCGTGTCGGGATCGTCCTGGAATCGAGGGTTGCCCAGCGCGTCAAACGGCAGCGGCTCGGATGTGTCACCGTCGCCGTCGAGATCCGCAATATCGGCCGGCACGGCCGTGTTGTCGCCAGCGTCGATACACGATGAGCCTGGCAACAGGCGATGATCGCCATCGACCCACGTGTCGTCCTTGAAGTGATCGGGTGTCCCGGGATCGACCCAGTGCCCGAACTCCACGAACATCGGGTCGGCGTCGATGTTTCCGACCCCGCCCCAATCGATGACCGGTGCAGCGTTCGCCCCCGTTGTGCACGTGTAGTTGACCTCGGGCGTGCTCCTTGTGACGCCGCCGATCTGCGCAGATTGGCCCGTGCCGCTCGCATCGCGATTCCCCCAAACCACGCAGTTCCAAACCGTCAGCTCCACCGGGCCGCCACCCTCATAGAGGCGGATGCCGCCGCCGTCTTCGGCGGCGTTACCGGTGATCGTACAGTTGATGAACGTCACCGGATTCCGCGCTTGGATGGCTCCGCCGTAGATCCCCGCCATGTTCCCGGCCAGACGGCAGCCCGTCAGCACCGTGTCTGTGGGCCGATAGAGGGCGCCGCCGTAATTGGTCGCGGTGTTTGCGATGAACGTGCAGTCCCCCAAGTACACGCCGTTCCCACCATGGACGCCTCCGCCTCGAAAGGCGACGTTCTCGCGAAACGTGCAGCGGCGCAGCGTCAGTGATGGCCCATACGCGTGAACCCCACCCCCTTCTGAGGCAACGTTCCGAACGAACGTACAATTCAACAGATGAAGACTCTTAGCCGTCTCAAAATACACGCCGGCGCCCTGCTCGGCGGCGTTTTGTAGAAAAGTACAGTTTCGGATGGTTAAGTCAAGTCCAGTCTTCTGCTGAAGCCCTCCCCCTCTGCGGTGCTTCGATCGGTCCGGGTCGTTCGCGTTTCCTGCGGTGATCGTGAATCCGTCGAGGACCGCGGGCGGACGAAGGAACGTAGGACCCGACACGGGACCCATCACGACATGAAAGCTGTGGTCCGCGCGCGTGGGGTCCAGTCGCACGTCCTGGGGAGCCTTGGGATCCACATTCCACGCCCCGTCGTCATGGTTCAAGTCGCCGCTCAGGATGGTCTCGTTGTTCGGATCTTGGAAAGCGCGTGCCTCGAACGTGCCATCGCCGCCGCCAGCAGGGAACCCGCCGTACAGGGCCACATTGGTGCACGGCTGAAATGAGGCCTCCCTGTTGCCGGTACCACGATCGGGCATATAGACCCCCGCCGCGACCCAAATCTCGACGGGCGTCCCGGGGCTAGCAGCCCGTTGAAAAATTCCTTGACATAGACAGGATAGGTAGTACAATAAG
>CAYMME010000074.1:0-23042 GCA_964391465.1 uncultured Planctomycetales bacterium | reverse complement strand
TCGTGCACGAATGGCTCGGGCACGGTTCCGGCGACGCCCGGCCAGCCGACCCAGTATCCGTCCCGTTGCTGGAGGATCGGCGCGAGGGCCGCGACCAGCCCCCCGGGGCTCGTCTCCCACCGGGGCTTTCCGTCGTCCTCCACACGGCGAACCGGAAGTCGATTCGCCACGACCATCAATCGTTCGCGTTTGGCCACGTCAGTCGCCGTCCAGCAAATCGCCCAACCCGCCGAAGATGCTCTCATCGCCGCGGCGCATTTCCCCGGCTTGCGCAGCCGCCGCGTAAACCCGTCCGGCCGGACGGCTGAACGGGGGCGACTCGAGGCGCTCGGCTGATTCCTGGAATGTCAGCGGCTCGGATGTGCTTCCGTTCGCTGCGTGGTACCACTCGTTGTTCCCGGGCAAGACATGGTCTCCTGCGTACGGTGGCTCCAGAAACCACCCAGAGGATACCCTGAGTGTCGCCCTCGCACAACCGCCACAGCGCATCCGAGCCCCGAGCGCGAGCGAGTGGGTCCGGGCGAGTGCGGAGTGCGGAATGGGGGATGGGGGCGACGCTGCCTTGGTCTATCCGTGCTCAGGCCTCCTTGATGGCGGCGATCAGGTCGAGGAAGGCCTTCTTTCCGTCGCCGAAGTACATCAGTGCGTTGTCGGCGGCGAACAGGGGATTGGGGATCCCGGCGAAGCCCGGGCTGAGGCTGCGCTTCACGACGACCACGGTCCGGGCCTTGTCGACGTCGATGATCGGCATGCCGGCGATGGGCGATTTGGGGTCGGTTCGCGCGATGGGGTTGACCACGTCGTTGGCGCCGATGACCAGGGCCACATCGACCTGCTCCATGGTCTGGTTGGCCTCGTCCATCTCCTTGAGCTTGTCGTAGGGTACGTCGGCCTCGGCGAGCAAGACGTTCATGTGGCCCGGCATGCGGCCCGCGACCGGATGAATTGCGAAGTCCACCTCGACGCCCCGCGACTCGAGCAGGTTGGCCAGATCTCGCACGGCGTGCTGGGCCTGTGAAACCGCCATGCCGTAGCCCGGCACGATCACGGCCCGGCGGGCGACGTCGAACAGCATCGCCACCTCTTCGGCTGCAGCCGACTTGACCTTCCCGCCGTACACCTCGTCCGCGCTCGCCGTCTCAGCGGTCGGACCGAGCGTGCCGAACAGCACGTTGGCCAGCGAGCGGTTCATCGCCTTGCACATGATGCTCGTGAGGATGAGCCCGGACGCGCCAACCAGCGACCCCGAGATGATGAGCACGCTGTTGGAGATCACGAAGCCCGTCGCGGTGGCGGCCAGGCCGGAATACGAGTTCAGCAGTGCGATCACCACCGGCATGTCCGCGCCGCCGATGGGGCTGACCAGGAGTACGCCCAGCACGGAAGCCAGCACCACGATCAGCCAATACGCGAGCGCCGCCGACGGATTCGTAACCAGCCACCATCCCAACACCACCGAGCCAATCACCAGAACCGCGTTGAAGACCTGCTGCCCGGGAACGAGCTGTCCATCGGGGATGAAACGCAGCCCCTGGAGCTTCACGAACGCGACCATGCTGCCCCAGAAGGTTACGGCACCGATCAGCCCGGCCAGCGCCGTTGCGACCAACGCCTGGATGGCCGGGTCCTCGTTACCCGTGCGGCCAAGCAGTTCCGCCCCGGCCACCAGTACGGACGCGCCGCCGCCGAAGCCGTTGAAGATGGCCACCATCTGCGGCATTGCGGTCATTTGCACCTTCAACGCCGCCACGAGACCGATCGCCGCCCCCACCACCAGCCCGGCGATGATGATCGCCAGGTTCAGCTTCGCCAGGAACATCGTGACCACCACGGCCACGAGCATGCCCAATGCGCTGATCCGGTTCCCGCGCACGGCGGTCCGAGGATGCGTCAGGCCTTTGATCCCGAGGATGAACAGGACGGCGGCAAACAGGTAGGCAAGTGAGGCCCAGGCGGGTATGTTCACGGCTTCGTTACTCCTTCCGTTTGAACATGCCCAGCATGCGGTTGGTCACAACGTAGCCGCCGACCACATTGACGGTGGCCAGCACGATCGCGAAGAACCCCAGCGCCGTCGCCAGTGTCCCCGCCCCCGCTCGGCTCGCGAGCAGGGCCCCGACGACAGTGATCCCGCTGATCGCATTCGAGCCGCTCATCAGCGGGGTGTGCAGCGTCGGGGGGACCTTGGTAATGATCTCGAAGCCGACGAAGATCGCCAGCACGAAGATCGTCAGACCGACCGTCAGTTCCATTACGCGTCACCTCCCTCGGTGCTGCTCACGGTGGTCTCACCGAGCAACTCCCGCACCTTCGGATGTGTAACCTCGCCTCCCCGGGTAATCAGCGTCTCGCGCGTGATCTCGTCCTCCATGTCGATCGTCAACTCGCCTTCCTTGACCAGGTGAAGCAGGAAGGTCGAAAGATTCTTGGCGTACATTTGGCTGGCGTGGTAAGGCGCGGTGGCGGGCAGGTTCAGGGGCCCGAGAATGGTCACCCCGTGTTCCGTCACGGTTTCGCCGGCCTTGGTCAACTCACAGTTGCCGCCGCGCTCGGCCGCCAGATCCACGACCACCGATCCCGGCGCCATCCCTGCGACCATGTCGCCGGTCACCAGAATCGGGGCTTTCTTGCCGGGAATTGCGGCCGTGGTGATGACCGCGTCGTTCTCGGCCACCACGCGCGTCATCAACTCGCGTTGCTTGCGGTAGAATTCCTCGTCCATCTGCTTGGCGTAACCGCCTTTGTCCTCCGACGTGGCGGCGTCCAGTTCCATCTCGACGAACTTCGCCCCCAGGCTCTCGACCTGTTCCTTGACCGCGGGACGAACGTCGTAGGCCTCGACGACGGCGCCGAGCCGCCGGGCCGTGGCGATCGCCTGCAGCCCCGCCACGCCGACCCCCACCACGAACACGCGGGCCGGAGCGAGCGTGCCCGCCGCGGTCATCATCATGGGGAACATGCGGGGCAGCGTTTCGGCCGCCAGCAGCACGGCCTTGTAGCCGGCAACCGTCGCCATCGAGGACAAGATGTCCATGCTCTGGGCTCGCGTGATTCGCGGGATCAGCTCCATCGCGAACGTCGTTGCGCCGCGTGCGGCCAGATCGCTTGCCGCCGCCGGTTCCGAAAGGGGATCGCAGCAGCCGATAACGACCTGATCCGGCCGCATCAGGTCGAGATCGGATCGACCGGCTTCCGGGTTGGCTCCCAGAGATCGCACCTGGAGGATGGCATTGGCCTCGGCGAAAAGCTCGCCGCGCCCGCCGACGATTCTCGCGTCCTTCTCGGCGTACTCCGCATCAGGGAAGCCCGCCGCCGTGCCGGCCCCGGCTTCGACACGCACCTCGATTCCTGCCTTGGTCAGTGACGGCACCACGGCCGGGATCAAGGCTACGCGGGACTCTCCCGCAAACGTCTCTTTGGCAACGCCGACAATCATGACTTTGTTGTCCGCTTCGTTCCGCTCGGAACCAACGTCCCGGGCCGCACAGCGCGGAGACCCGACCGATCCGGAGGATTCGCGCCGTGGATTCTAGCGTGGGGTCCACTCTACGTCACGCATGCCGGCTCCAAGCGTGGGACTCCAGCTCGTGCACACCTTCCCGGGCTTCCGTGACCCCTCCCGACCCAAGCGCTGACACCGCCAGCGGGCTCCCCGTCCCCCCTCATCATCGAATCCGAGCCCTCCCACCGAACGTCCGGCATTCGGGTCGCGTGCGACTTGCGGCGAGCGCGCCGCGTGCTAGAGTGCGTGTCGGCCGAACGGTCGGGATACGGAGGAATTGACGATGGGAAATCTTGCTCGTGTGAAGGCGGCCTGTCTGTGCGGATTGGTGCTTTGCTGTCTCGGTGCGGCGACGGACTGCACGCCGGAACTCGTTTGGGTCCGCAAGATCTGGGACAAGACCCCGCACAACGCGTTCACCGACCTGATCCGGTTCAAGAAGGCCTGGTACTGCACATTCCGGGAGGCCGACAAGCACGGCGGCGGCACCGACGGCAAGATTCGCGTGCTGGTCTCGGCCGACGCCGAGAAGTGGGACTCGGTTGCCCTCCTGGCCGAGAAGGGTGTGGACCTGCGCGATCCCAAGCTCTCGGTCATGCCTGACGGGCGGCTGATGCTCCTGGCCGGCGGATCCATCTACGATAACGGCAAATACCGCACGCGTCGCCCGCGGGTGGCGTTCTCCAAGGACGGCCGGACCTGGACCCCGACGCAGCCGATCCTCGGCGACGGCGACTGGCTCTGGCGCGTGACGTGGCACAAAGGCCGGGCGTATGGCGTGTCGAAACTCGGTGAGGGCAACGGGCCGCGACAGGGGTTCCTTTACACCAGCACCGATGGCCTGAAGTGGGAGAAGATCTCCGAACTCGAAGTGCCCGGCGTGAGCGAGACGACGCTGCGCTTCCTGGTCAAGGACGAGATGATCGCCCTGGTTCGTTGTGAGGCCGGGAAGAAGCAGGGTTGGATCGGCACGAGCAAGCCGCCGTACAAGGAGTGGAAGTGGTTCGAAACGAAGTGGCGGCTCGGCGGCCCGAACTTCATCGAGATGCCCGACGGATCACTGTGGGCCGGCAGCCGGAAGTACAACGCCGACGGCACGAGGGAAACCATCCTCGCCAGGATGGATCGCAGGCAGTACGAGCCGGCCCTCAGTCTCCCCAGCGGCGGCGACACCAGCTACCCCGGCATGGTCTGGCACGACGACCACCTCTGGATGACCTACTATTCCTCCCACGAGGGCAAGAGCAGCATCTATCTGGCCAAGATCCGGTTCGAGCCTTGAGTGATTCCGGCGAAGAGATCCTGGCCGAGGGGAAGTTCGTGCGTCTGGTTCGCCGCGGTCGGTGGGAGTATGCCGAGCGGACGAATGCGCCTGCGGCCGTCGTGATCGTGGCCGTGAACGAGGCGAACGAACTCGTCCTGGTGGAACAGTATCGCGCCCCGGTGGGCAAGCAAGTGATCGAGCTGCCGGCCGGGCTGGTGGGTGACATTGCCGGCGCCGAGGACGAGGACATGGCCGTGGCGGCCCTGCGCGAGTTGCTCGAGGAAACCGGCTACGCGGCCGATGGGATGGAGTTCCTCACCGAAGGTCCGCCGTCGCCCGGCATGAGTACCGAACATGCCGCGTTCCTCCGGGCGACCGGTGTGTGCAAGGTCGGCGACGGCGGAGGCGACGAGCACGAGCAGATCAAGGTGCACGAGGTGCCCCTCCAGAAAGTCGATGCGTGGCTGCGTGAGATGGTTCGCGCCGGGTACTTGATCGATCCCAAGATCTACATCGGACTGTACTTCGCCGAGCGGAACGCCATAACCGGTTCCGCGAAGGAACCGTGAGAGGCGCGTGACCGAGCCCTTTGCCGCTCGTTCGAGTTTGCCTGCGCTGGCCGTGCGTGGCGCCACGAACGCCGAGTCGCGTCGGCTGCCCTCCTCGGAATGCCTGGAGCAGCCATGCCGAGCACGCCACGATGGCTTGCTTGCACGGATCTAGATCATCCGGTACGATCTCGTCTGAGGCAGCGCACATTGCTTAAATCGGTTAGGCCCGGGCCCCGTCAGCCGCTCACGCACTCGACTCGGTCACAAATGTCCATGCGTCAGCCGTCTGTGCAGGACGGGGCCAGAGCGAACGGGGGATGAGGGAGCCCATCATGGCACTACCGAAACACCTCGTGTTCCCGATCGCAGTCGTACTCGCTGCCCGCCCGGCCCATGCTACGCCGACGTTGACGGTGCTGAACGATTGGGCAAGTGCCTGGGTCGAAGTCGTCACACCCAAGCCGCAACACGGTCCCGCGGTGCTCTCTTGGTCAGACAGCTACCAGGGCGCAGCAGATGTCAGCCTGTCGATCTCCGAGCGTGGACTCGCGCCCGGCACATTCGAGCTCTACTCGGGTACTGCGGTCGCGGAGGTTGGTCCTTCCGCGTTTGTCGAGTTCCCGCCCACGTACGACACGGTCTTCGGCGCCCGCGTGTTGGCGGATGACAACGCGTACGCGGAGGCGCGAGCGGGGGTTGAGACCATCTGGCTCTTCCGCGTCGGGGACGAGGCTGTGGACTTCGACACGCGTCTCTGGGCCGAGTCCGGGCACAACAGCCACCTGCGTCTCTTCGACTTCACGACGAATGCACTCGTCGTCGACTCGCGGGTTGGCCCCGTTGGCGGTGACCATGTTTTCGGGAGCATGCTTCCCTTTCACGACTACCTACTGATGGCGTCCAGTATCGCCGAGTTCGGGGAGGGAGATGGTGGTGCCGGACTCGCCGTTGGGGCCGACGTCACGGTCATCTACGACCCCGACCGGACCCACGCGCCCATTCCCACGCCGGGCGCTGCGGTGCTCGCCCTCATTGGTGTGGGTGCCGTGCACCGGTTGAGGCAACGAATCGCATGAGCTGTTGACTGCGAAGACTGGGGCGTGGGCTTGTTTTGCCCCTGCGCCACTTTCCCTCTGTGAGCCGGACGCCGACCCACGGCAGAAACGGCAACGAGCACAAACCGGCGTTCGCACCCTCGACGCCTCAGTCCGACGGTGGTATCAGATGGCCGGAGCGCGCTTGGGAAGCGCCGCTGAGATGCGTGCGGCGAGCAGGTTTGGCCGTGCTCGAACTTGGCGCAGCGAGGCGAGGGAACCGCCTGTGCGTGTCGGTCTGTTGTTGGTCGTGGTTGCGGCGTTGTCGACGTCCGGTGCGCGCAGTGCTGCGGCTCATTCGCAGCTTGCTACGCACGTCCAGCATCGTTGCACGATGCGCGTGGGGGCATCGAACATCGACATCGAGGTCGAGCTCACGTTCTTCGGCAGTCGCTCGCTCGTCGAACGGCGGAAGATGGACCGCGATCGCAACGGCGTTATCAGTAGCGAGGAGACCGACGCATACCTCATCGACGCGGCGGGGATGCAGGAGGGCGGGTTTCGTTTGCTCGTACACGGCCGGTCGCTGGAACTCCTGTCGCTGTACGAGCCCGAGCTGGACTTGATGGGGTGCAACCGGCCGTTGCCGTCTCCGCATGTTCTGCGCCTGTTCTACTTCGCGCGCCGGCCCGAATGGCTCGGTTCGCAAAGCGTGATCCGGCTCGAGGACGGTCTGTGGTTGCACTGGCCGGCCATCTGCACGCTCGAGATTGCTCGCTCGCCGGGTGCGCGGGTGATCGTCGATCAGGAAACGTCGCCGTTCTCCAATCCCGATCCCGACGGTGCGCCGCGCGTCATGCAGGCGCGGTGCGTGTCATTGCCGCCGAAGGCGTCAGCCGCGCGCCCCGTGCGCGATGTTGCGGGTGCTTCTCTCGCCGGTTCGGCGGAACCCGCGGCGGCGATCCCGGGCCGGTTTCCGGTGGGGTTGTGGATTGGCTTGTTGACGATTGTCACCGTCTCGCTGGGTTGCACGAAGCGGTGCGACCGGCGGCGTCGGGAATAGGAGGTCTGCAATGCGCTTGTCGGTTTGTGGAACGTGCCTGGCTGTGGCATCGGTGGTTCTGATGGTGCGTCCGGGAGAAGCGGCGGACGCCAAGGTCGCCTCGGTTCCGCCGGGTGCGGCCGATCTGGCCGGGACGCTGTTGCGCGAATGCTCTTTCCTGCTGGATACCCCGCAACGAGCGACGCTGGACGAGATCAATCGCGCCCTTCGCGAAGCCGGGTCGCAGGCGCGGAGGGCGCCGGACGACGCAGCGAAGCGAAAGGCGCATGCGAAACGGGATGCCGCCGCGGCGAGGCTGATGCGCCTGCTGGAGGCGTTGCCGTGCGTTATCCGGTTGTCCCTCGGCGACGCAGCGCCCGCGATGCCGGGGACGGAGCCGATTGGGCTTCCGGGCGACGTGGGGGCGCTGCTGTTTCGCTTCGAAAGGGGTTCCGGCAGAACGCGGTGTGTGACCGTGGAAGGAGACTTCGCGGAGGGGGCGTCGAGCTTCGTAGTCGAGGTCGGATCGACGGGCATCACGTGGGCGCTGATCGGACTGAAGAATGTGCCGGACCGGCGGACGTCGTTCCTGCTCGAGCTCAAGCTGGACGGCGGCGATGCGTTGAAGCTGCCCGTGCAGGTCAAGACGCTCGAGAAGGGGCGGCTGAAGGTGAAGATTCTCTCCGCCGACACGGGCAAGCCGGCGCCGGCCATGGTACGGCTGGTGTGGAAGACCGACGGTCAGGACCGCAAGCCGGCCGGGGCCATCGAGTTCGCACCGCAGTTCGACAACCAGGGCCGACCCAGCGGACGGCGTAGAGCGGTGCTGCCCGGGCGGCTCGCCGGCGAGTACTGGTGCGTGCCCGAGCCGTTCGACATGTTCCTCGCCCCTGGAGAGTGGGAGATCATCGTACGCCGGGGCGTCGAGCACATTCCCGTCTTCGACAGCTTCACCGTCAAGTCGGGCGGCGTGGTCGAGAGAACGTACCAGCCACCGCGGTGGGTCGACATGCGCAAGTACGGCTGGTACTCCGGCGACGACCACGTGCACTGCCAGCTTCTCAGCCGGCACGATGCCGAACGCCTCATGAACTGGGTGCAGGCCGAAGACATTCACCTGGCCAACGTGGTCAAGATGGGCGACATCCACCGCACGTGGTTCGAGCAGCGCGGCTTCGGTCCGGAGTACCGCGTGCGCGACGGCGACTACGTTCTCTCACCCGGCCAGGAGTGCCCGCGCACGCACGCTCAGATCGGCCACACCCTCTCGATGAACATCAAGAGCATGGTTCGGGACACCGACAAGTACTACCTCTACGATTGGGTGTTCGACACCGTGCACGCCCAGGGCGGTCTGTCCGGCTACGCACACGTGAACTCGAATCTCTTTCACGTGCACCGCGACATGAGCATCAACGTCCCGAAGAAGAAGGTCGACTTCGTGGAACTGTTGCAGTTCGCCCATCTGGGCACGAACGTGTACTACGACTTCCTGAACACCGGCTTCAAGATGACTGCGTCGGCCGGGTCGGACGTGCCCTGGGGCGGTACGGTCGGTGAGGTGCGCGTCTATGCCTATCTCGGCGATCAACCGTTCACTGCGGATGCGTGGTTCGAGGCGCTTCGGCGCGGCCGAACGTTTGTCACGAACGGACCGATGCTCGAACTGCGGGCCGACAACGCGCTGCCGGGCGATGAGATTCGCGTACCCGACAACCGCACGATGCGCGTCACCGCGCGGGCTTGGGGCCATGCCGGACGCATGGTGCCGACGAAGCTGGAGATCCTTCGCCACGACGAGGTGATCGGCACTGCCGCGAACCCGCAGGGCGATAAGGCCGAGCTCGAAGTCGAGCTGGAGGTGCCGGCCGGGCACGGGTTCTGGCTTGCGGCGCGGGCCGAAGGCGGCGACGGCTCACGGGCTCACACGACGCCCATCTATGTGATTCGGAAGGGACTGCGGTTCTGGAAGCACGAGGCCGTCGGTGAACTGATCGCGAAGCGTCTGGCCTGTCTGGCGGAGATCGAGCAGATTGTGGCGGAGGCAAAGAAGCGCAACCGAGCCGGGCAGGTGGAGGGTGATCGCACGATCATGCAGCTTGCTTTGCAGGGAGATCGATTGCTCGAACGAGTTGCCGCCGCCCGGCAGATCTACGACGAACTGCGACAGGCGGCCGAGGACGAGCGGGCGCAGCGAACCGGGTCGCGATGAGTGTGACGGCCGGCGGGGCCTGATGGCATGTAACCATCGTCTGCGATCCGGCTGGAATCCGGAAGGACTCTGCTTCCGGCGTACGAATCACCCGGCACCTGGACGAAAGACGATCACTATCTGTCTCTCGTGTACCGCTCCGATGATGAGGGCGTCACGGGGCATCGGTCTGCGAATCGCGTTGACTGTCCGAAACGAGGGGCGATGGAGCCCGTGGTCGTCGAACTCTCCGATGGCCGCGTGATGATGCTGCTTCGCACGCAGATGTGTAAAGCGTACCGCGCGTACAGCAGAGACGGGGGCAAGACCTGGGGACCGTCGGAGCCGACCACCAGGAACCGCGTCGGCCGCTAGCCTGGTGATACGGCCCGTTCGTTCGAAGGCTGATCGCACCGTCTCGGTCATGAGGTACATCCCTTTCCGGATCGCTCTGGCGGTCCCTTCATCTCAAGTCACCTGTCCTCGGGGTCCGATAAAACAGAACTGGTACGGTAGGCGCGCGCCGAGCCGAACCGGCAGTTTTTGCGCGTTCGGCGTCGTCATGGCGACTGCCGGTACTGGGGTGAGTGGGTGAGATGACATCCGCATCCGCTGCGACGGGCGGGAACATCTGAGAAAGCGGAACCATGATGGACTGGGACGGTGCGAGTGTGCTGGTGACCGGGGGTACCGGGTCCTTCGGGCACAAGTTCGCTGAGATCATGCTGGCCGAGTACTCGCTGCGCAAGCTGATCGTCTACAGCCGCGACGAGTGCAAGCAACTCGCCATGCGCATGGACGGGTTCGATCACCCGACCATGCGCTACTTCATCGGTGACGTGCGCGACCTCGAGCGCCTGCGTCGAGCCATGCAGGACGTAGACATCGTGATCCACGCCGCGGCGCTCAAGCAGGTGCCCGCCTGCGAGTACAATCCGATCGAGGCCGTGGCCACCAACATCAACGGTTCCCGCAATGTCATCGAGGCCGCCCTCGACTCTCCGGTGCGACGGGTACTGGCCCTGAGTACCGACAAGGCCACGGCACCCTTGAACATCTACGGCGCCACGAAGCTGGTGTCGGAGAAGCTCTTCGTTCACGCCAACCACTACAACAACATCCACTCGCCGTTGACGCGGCTCTCGTGCGTGCGCTACGGGAATGTACTGGGCAGCCGCGGGAGCGTCGTGCCCCTGTTCGCCGAGCAGCGAATCAACGGGACCGTTCGAATCACGGATGCGCGGATGACGCGATTCTGGATGACGCTCGAACAGGGCGTACGGTTCGTGATTGACTGCATCGAGCGCATGGTTGGCGGCGAGGTGTTCATGCCCAAGCTGCCCAGCATGAAGGTCGTGGACCTGGCCCGGGTGGTCGCGCCCGAGGCCCGGATCGAGTTCACGCAGATCCGTCCGGGTGAGAAGCTCCACGAATCGCTCGTCTCGGCCGAAGAGGCGCGCTCCGTGCTCGACATCGGCAATGGATACGTCATGTTGCCCGCCGATCAGCCCTCGGTCGGCGAGGAGTGGGAGGAGGTCGGCGCCCGGGTTCCGGAGGGCTTTGCCTACACCAGCGATACCAACGCGCGCTGGCTGACCTCCGAGGAGATGTTGGAGCTGATCGATGCCACCGCCGACGCGTGTCCCGTGTGAGCCCCGTGCCGCACCGGCACCGCTGCTGCCCTACGCTCGACAACACATTGACGAGGAGGACATCGCCGCGGTCGTCGAGGCGTTGCGAGCCCCGTTCGTCACCTGCGGTCCGCGGGTGACCGCGTTCGAGGCGGCCGTTGCGTCTGCGGTCGGCGTGCGCCACGGTGTTGCCGTCAGCAGCGGTACTGCCGCATTGCACGCGGCCATGTTCGCCCTCCAGGTCGGTCCGGGTGACGAAGTGATCGTTCCCCCGATGACCTTCGCCGCCACCGCAAATGTCGTTGTGCACCAGGGAGCCACGCCGGTGTTTGCCGACGTAGCGCCCGAGACGCTGTTGCTCGATCCCGACCGGGTGGAAGCGAAGATCACGCCGCGGACCAAGGCCGTCGTGGCCGTGGACTACGCCGGCCAGCCGTGTGACTACGATGCACTGCGCGCGATCACCGATCGCCACGGCCTGGGGCTTGTGGCGGACGGATGCCATGCCCTCGGTGGTGCGTTCGACGGACGGGCCGTGGGCAGCCTGGCCGACCTCACCGCCTTCAGCTTCCATCCCGTCAAGCCCATCACGACCGGCGAAGGGGGAATGGTCACGACCGACAACGCGCGATTCGCCGAGCGGATGCGCCGCTTCCGTAATCACGGCATCACGGCCGACCACGCCCAGCGCCAGCGGGAGGGCTCGTGGACCTACGCGATTGAGGAGCTGGGCTACAACTATCGCATCACGGACATTCAGTGCGCCCTCGGCCTGCGGCAGTTGGAGAAACTGACCGGGTGGGTCGCGCGGCGACAAGCGATTGCCCGCCGCTACGATGCGGCGTTCGCCGACGTGGCCGGCGTGCGGCCGCCACGTGCCGACGAGCGCGTCTCGCACGCGTACCACCTGTACGTGATCCGCGTCGAGCCTGACGGCGGGCGAACGGACCGAGAGAGCGTCTTCGCGGCGCTGCGGGGGGCGGGGATCGGGGCAAACGTGCACTACATCCCTGTCCATCTGCACCCCTTCTACCGGGACGCGTACGGAACGGGGCCCGGTCTGTGCCCGGTGGCGGAAACCGCGTACGAACAGATTCTCTCATTGCCGATCTTCCCGGCGATGCGCGACGAAGACGTGGATCAGGTGACAGAGGCGGTGGCCGAGGCGGTCGGCACAGACGTCGTAGCGGCTTCACCGCCGAGCGGTCCGCGCGAGGCCGTCACCGGCACAACGCTTTAGACCACGGAGGGTTGGGGCTGACGGATACATGATGGTGAGAACCGTGGCGATCATTCAGGCCCGCATGTCCTCGACGCGACTGCCAGGCAAGGTGCTACACGAAATCGCCGGTCGATCGATGATCGAGTGGGTCGTGACGCGTGTGCTCCGCGCCGGACAACTCGATGAGGTGGTGGTTGCCACCTCGCGCGATGCCGGCGATGACGTGCTTGCGGAGCATTGCGCCCACCTGGGAGCACCCTGTTTCCGTGGTTCCCTCGAAGATGTGTTGGATCGCTACTACGAAGCCGCACAGGCATACCGAGCGGACATTGTCGTTCGCGTGACGGCTGACTGCCCCTTCGTAGATCCACGGGTGATTGACGAAATCGTTGCGGCCTTCAACGACCAGGCGTGCGACTACGCCGCCAACGTCGACCCCCCCAGCTTTCCCCACGGCCTTGACGCCGAGGTCTTCTCGATGGGCACGCTCCGCCGGGCCTGGCAGGAGGCGCGGTGGCGCTCCGAGCGCGAGCACGTGACGCCGTACGTGCGCAACCACCCCGAGCGGTTTCGGCTGGTGAACATCGTGGCGCCCTGGGATCTGTCCGCGCACCGTTGGACCGTCGATGAGCCTGCCGACCTGGAGTTCGTTCGTCAGGTCGCTGGACGCCTCGACCGGATCGATTTCGACTACTCGGCCGTGCTCGACCTGCTCGCCCGGCATCCCGAGTTGCGGGAAATCAACAGCGGCATCGAACGCGACGCCGGCATGAAGTACTCGGTCGAACATGACGAGGTGGTGCGATGAGTCTGTCAGCCCGGCAGACGACGGCGTGGAGCGGCGCGTTTGGCCGAGCTTACACCGATCGAAATGCGCGGACGTTGGAGGAGGAGGACCGGCGCTATCGTCAGACCTTCGGGTTCACCCGCACGGAGCTGGACGAGCGATTCCTCGGCGACATGAACCGCTCGGCCCGGATCCTGGAGGTCGGCTGCAACATCGGCAACCAACTGCGGTGGCTGCAACGCATGGGGTTTGCTCGCCTCTGCGGCGTGGAACTTCAAGCCTACGCCATCGAGTTGGCAAGAGCGAGGACGTCCGGCATCCAACTCGTTGCCGGATCGGCACGAGACCTGCCGTTCGGCGACGGCCGGTTTGATCTGGTGTTTACCTCCGGCGTGCTGATTCACATCCAGCCTTCGGGGCTCGCTGACGTGATGTGTGAGATTCACCGATGCACGCGGCGCTACATCTGGGGATTCGAGTATTGGTCCGAGGATCTCCGGCCAGTCGAGTATCGAGGTGAGCAGGAGCTGCTCTGGAAGGCGGACTATGCCAAGCTGTACTTGGATCAGTTCGATGACCTGAGGCTCGTCCAGACGGAGTACCTCACGTACGCAGACAGTGACAACGTGGACCGAATGTTCCTCCTCGAACGCAGGCAGCCGTCTCCGTGCAAGTAGGGCCGACGGTTCGCGCGTTCGCGGCGCGTGGGTTCGTACGGGGCGAGGTGCACAAGAACGCTTGTCGATGGCACAACAAACGCATCCATCTCGTTCCGCTGCATTGGGCTCGACCGGGCCCACGCGGTGCCTGATTCGCGCCGACGCGAGCACGGGGGTTGGGATCGGGCACGTAATGCGCTGCCTGGCCTTGGCCCAAGCCTGTCAGGAGGTGGACGCCGGCGTTGCCTTCGCGCTCGCGATGGACCCACCGTCCGGGTTTGCGTCTCGACTGCAGGACGCGGGCATGGTCATGCACCGCATTGCCGCGGCACCGGGCAGTGAGGAAGACGCCCGCGAGTTGACGGCGCTCGCAATTCGAGTCGATGCGAGCTGGGTTGTTGTCGATGGGTATCGCTTCGGCGCCGCATACCGCCGCCGCCTGCGTGAAGCCGGCCGGCGCGTATTGTGCGTCGATGACTGCGGCGACATCGGCCCGTACGGCGATGATGCTGTCCTCAACCAGAACCCCTACGCATGCGAGGCGATGTACGAGCCGCGGGGCGCACGTACGCGTCTGCTGCTCGGAACCCGCTACGCGCTGTTGCGCGACGAGTTCCGGGCTTGGCGCGATCATCGGCGCGACGTTCCGCAGGTCGTCCGGAAGATCCTCATCACGCTCGGCGGCGGGGATGCGGACAACGTGACGGAAACGGTGCTCGCTGCGTTGCAGAGTCTCGGCGCCCGGGATCTCGAGGCCGTGGTGCTCGTCGGCGGCGCCAACCCGCACTACGAGACGCTGTGCTGCACGGCGCGGTCTGTGCCCTTTCCCGTCAGGGTGGAAGAGAACCGTTCGGAGGTGTCACACCTGATGGCTTGGGCGGATCTGGCGGTTGCGGCCGGTGGGACCACATGCTGGGAACTGGCGCTCATGGGGCTACCGGCCTGCGTGGTGGTAGTGGCTGACAACCAAGCTCGAGGTGTGGATTCGCTCGTTGACATGGGCGTGGTTGCGAGCATGGGTCGCGCGGCCGAACTCAGTGCCGAGCGGATCGCGCGCACTCTCGATGGGCTGATCCACGATCACGCACGCCGCCAGCGGATGCAGACGCAGGGACGGACCCTGGTGGACGGCCGAGGTGCGGAGCGCGTCGCGCGCATACTGCGGGAGGTGGCGTAGTGTCGGATGACGGAACGCGCATCGAGCAGGTGAGGGCGTACTGGGACAGCCGAGCGACGCTCGGCCCGGCCGCCGGGTCGAACGATCTGCCGCTCAAGCAGTTGGAGATTCGGGCGATCGCGGGACACATGCGGGACGGCATGCGCATTCTCGACGCCGGCTGCGGGAACGGCGCTACCGCCACGGAAATCGCTCGCCGACACGCCGTTGACGTACTGGGCCTGGACTATGCGCCGCAGATGATCGAAGCGGCTCAGGCGCAGGCAGGGAGTGAGAGCTTGAAGGGTGCGGTTGCGTTTGCAGTCGGTGATGTTTGCAGCTTGCCCGATGATCTCGGCTCGTTCGATGCCGTCTACACCGAGCGCGTGCTCATCAATCTTCCGGATTGGCCGACCCAGGCGGAAGCCGTGCGGGCAATCGCCCGCCTCGTGAAACCGGGCGGGATCTACGTCATGTGTGAGAGCAGCAGGAACGGCCTCGACGAGATCAACCGTTTGCGGCAGCAGGTCGATCTGCCGCCGATCTCCCCGCCCTGGCACAACCGGTACCTCGTGGACGAGGAAGTCGAATCCCTGGAAACCGAGGGGCTTCGCCTGGAGAGCAAGGATGCGTTCTCGTCGACGTACTACTTCCTGAGTCGCGTGGTGAACGCCTGGCTCGCTCGGGAAGCGGGAGAGGATCCGGCCTACGACGCGCCGGTGAACAGACTTGCGTTCCGGCTTCCGGCGTTCGGAAACACCGCCCAGACCAAGATCTGGGTGTGGCGAAAGGCCGGTTGAGGTGTCGGATCGGCGGAACCGACTGACCGTGAACCATGAATGACGAGCGAGCCTATCTCGTGCTCGGCAGCAAGCCGTGGAACCGTCAGGTCTTTGACGAGACGATCCGGCGGCTTCCGGGCCGGTGGAGCTACTGGGATCAGCCTGATGCGTTGACCGATCGGGCCGTCGCCGAAGTCGCACCGCGCTATCTCTTCTTCCTGCACTGGTCGTGGCCGGTGGCGGAGTCGATCGTCGACGCGCACGAGTGCGTCGCGTTCCACATGACCGACGTGCCCTACGGACGCGGCGGGAGCCCGCTGCAGAACCTGATCGTCCGCGGGCACCGGGAGACGACACTTACGGCGTTGCGCATGGTCAAGGAGTTCGATGCGGGTCCGGTCTACCTGAAGGAGAAGATGTCCCTGGAGGGTACCGCCGAGGAGATTCTGACACGGGCCACGCGCCTCTCGGTCCAGCTCGTCGAGCGCATCATTACCGAGCAGCCTGTCCCGGTTCCACAGAGCGGCGAACCGGTGGCCTTCCGGCGTCGGCGCCCGGAGCAGAGCCGAATCCCCGCCGTCGAGGGCGTCGAGGGCCTGTACGACTTCATCCGGATGCTCGACGCCGACACGTACCCCCAGGCGTTCGTGGAACACGAGGGCTTTCGGTATGAGTTCCGACGGGCGGCGCTGCAGGACGGTTACATCGAGGCGAACGTCACCATTCGTCCCGTACGGGAGGTCCGGCCGTGAGCGTGCTCGTGATTGCGGCACATCCCGACGACGAGGTGCTGGGCTGCGGCGGCACCATCGCCCGGCTCGCGCGCGAGGGCGAGGCCGTCTACATCGGCATCCTTGGCGAAGGCCACACCTCGCGGTACGCTTCGCGCGAGGCGGCGGATGGAGCCGCCGTCGAAGCGCTGCGTGCGGGGAGTCGGCACGCGGCCGAGTTGCTGGGGGCGCGCGACCTGTTCCTCCACGGCCTGCCCGACAACCGGTTCGACACTGTGGCACTGCTCGATGTGGTGAAGATCATCGAGGATCTGATCGACAAGCTCGGTCCCGATGTCATCTACACGCAGCACGGAGGCGACTTGAACATCGATCACGCGTGTACCTACCGCGCTACGCTCACTGCGGCTCGGCCCATGGCGGGCCGATCCATCCGGGCCGTCTACGCGTACGAGGTGGCCTCCTCCACGGAATGGGCGTTCCAGCGGTTCAGCCCCGTCTTCCAGCCCAACGCTTTCGTCGACATCAGCGAAACGCTCGACCGCAAGATCGAGGCCATGCAGGCCTACGAGAGTGAGGCGCGGGCGTTCCCGCACCCGCGGTCGCCGGAAGCGTTGCGCGCCAACGCGGCCCGCTGGGGCAGCGTGATCGGGCGGCGGGCGGCCGAGGCGTTCGAGCAGGTGTGGTCCGTTCGGTAGAAGGAGAGAGCCGTGCCGGCAACCATTACGATCAACGGGCGGGTCATTGGAGCAGGGCACCTCGTGTACTGCATCGCGGAGATGTCCGCCAACCACAACCAGGACTTCGATGAGGCGGTGCGCATCGTCCGCGCGGCCAAGGATGCCGGCGCCGATGCCGTCAAGCTCCAGACGTACACGCCGGACACCATGACCATACCTTGCGACGATCAGGTCTTTCAGATCGGCAAGGGGACGATTTGGGAGGGGCGCAACCTGCATGACCTGTACGGCGACGCGTACACGCCCTGGGAATGGCAGCCCAAGCTCCAGGCGGTTGCGGCTGAGTTGGGCATGGACCTGTTCTCCACGGCCTTCGACGCCGGGGCGGTCGGCTTCCTGGAGGAGATGGGCGTGCCGGTGCACAAGGTGGCGTCGTTCGAGCTCGTGGATCTTCCGCTCGTCGAGACCATGGCGCGAACCGGCAAGCCGCTGATCATCTCGACGGGGATGGGCACACTCGCGGAGATTGAGACCGCGGTCCGAACGGCGCGCGACGTCGGCGCGACCCAGATCGCCTTGCTCAAGTGCACGAGCGCGTATCCCGCGTCGCCGGAGGAAATGAATCTGCGCGCGATTCCCGACCTGGCCGCGCGGTTCGACGTACCCGCAGGGCTGTCCGATCACACGCTGGGCATCGCCGTGCCGGTGGCCGCGGTGGCGATGGGTGCGTGCATCATCGAGAAGCACTTCACGCTGTCGCGCGACGTGCCGGGCCCGGACAGCGCGTTTTCGCTCGAGCCGCAGGAGTTCGCGCAGATGGTCGAGGCCGTGCGCGTGGCGGAGAAGGCACTCGGACGCGTGCGGTACGAAGTGACCGACCGTGAGGCGGCCACGCGCGTCTATCGACGGTCGCTCTTCGCCGTGGAGGACATCGCCGTCGGAGAGCCGTTCACCGACGGCAACGTCCGCTGCATCCGGCCCGGACACGGGCTTGCGCCGAAGCACTTGCCGGACGTGCTGAGGCGTAGGGCCGCCGTGGGGATCAAGCGCGGCACCCCGCTGGCCTGGGGTCTGGTCGAGCCGAACTCATGACGGTGGCCATCATCGACTACGGCATGGGCAATCTTCGCTCGGTGGCGAATGCCTTCGAGGCGCTGGACCACCCGGCCCGAATCGTGTGCAAGCCTACGTCGCTGGCCGATGTCGGTGGCATTGTGCTGCCCGGAGTCGGCGCGTTCGGAGAGGGCATGCAGAACCTGCGCACCGCGGGCTGGGTCGACGCGCTGGAGTGCGAGGTTCGCCAGAAAGGGAAGCCATTCCTGGGCCTGTGCCTGGGCATGCAACTGGTTGCGACTGCCGGTACCGAGCACGGCACACATGACGGGTTGAACTGGGTGCCCGGTGTCGTGGAACGGCTGGAGTCCGACGATCCCGCGATTCGCGTGCCCCACATCGGCTGGAATGACGTGCGGATCACACGGAACACCGGCCTGTATGCGGACATGGAGGCGTCCGCGTGTTTCTACTTCGTGCACAGCTTCCGGCTGTGCCCGGAGAACCCGAACGTCGTGAGCGGGACCTGTGAACATGGCATCGAGTTCGCCGCGAGCATCGAGGACGGCAACGTGTGGGCCACCCAGTACCACCCCGAGAAGAGTCAGAAGGTGGGTCTGCAGGTGCTGGACAACTTCGTTCGAAGGAACGTGTGACCTGTGCTGAAGAAACGGCTGATTCCGGTCCTGCTCCTGCAAGGCGGTCAGCTTGTGCGCAGCGAGCTGTTCAAGATCCACCAGATCATCGGCAACCCGGTCAACGAGGTTCAGCGGTTCAACGAGTGGAACGTTGACGAATTGATCTACCTCGACATCACGCGTGACGGCCAATACGCCGTTCATCGAAGCGACCAGAAGGTGTCCGGTCTCGCCGACCCGCTCGAGATCCTTGATGCGGTGAGTCGGCGCTGCTTCATGCCGCTGACCTGGGGTGGGCGGATCGGCACGGTCGCGGAGATGCGCGAGCGCATCAACCGCGGCGCGGACAAGATCACGATCAACACGGCCGCGGTGCGGACACCGGAGTTGATCGACGACGGCGCTCGACAGTTCGGCAGCCAGGCGATTGTGGTCAGCATCGACGCGCGGCGGTTTGATGACGGACGAACCGAGGTCTTGATCGAGGGAGGACGGACGACGACGGGCATGCGGCCCGAAGCGTGGGCCGCACAGGTCGAGGACCGGGGGGCCGGAGAGATCCTGCTCCAGGCCATCGATCGCGACGGTACCGGGCGCGGGTACGACCTCGACTTGATTCGCGCGGTGGCGTCGGCGACCACCATTCCCGTGATTGCGTGCAGCGGCGTGGGCACGTACGAGCACTACGCAGACGGGATCGAGGCCGGGGCCGCGGCCGTCGCGGCGGCCAACATCTGGCACTTCAAGGAGCTTTCGGACCGCAACGGAAAGCGGGCCCTTGCCCGCGCCGGCGTGGATGTACGCATTTGAGGGACCCGAAGCAATGGCCGTTCAGTATTGCACGCGGTGCGTTTACCCACACGTCTCCGCCACACGATTGACCTTCGATGAGGACGGCGTGTGCTCGGCGTGCCGCGTGGCCGGACAGGGGCGAGAGATCGACTGGGACGAGCGGCGCAGGATGCTCGAGCGGTTGGCGGATCAGTACCGCTCCGACACGAACTACGAGGTGGTCGTTCCGGTGAGCGGTGGTAAAGACAGCTACTTCCAGACGCACTACGTGGCGAACGAGTTGGGACTCAAGCCGTTGCTCGTCACCTACCACGGGAACAACTACCTCCCGGAGGGCGAGTACAACCTCCAACGCATGCGGGAAGTCTTCGACTGCGACCACATCATCGTGCGCCCGAGCGTCGACGTGTTGGTCAAGATGAACCGCATCGGGTTCAAGCTCCAGGGGGACATGAACTGGCACAACCACTGTGGCATCTTCACTACGCCCATCCAGGTTGCGGTCCGCTACCGGGTGCCGCTGATGATGTGGGGCGAGCACGGGCTGGCGAATCTGTACGGCATGTACTCCCTCGATGACTTTCCCGAGTTCACGGCCAAGATGCGACTCGAGCACGCCCTGCGCGGATACGACTGGCACGATTTCACCGACGCGGGACTGGCCAAGCTGGGACGCCCGGAGTTGAGCGAGGGCCTGAGCGCCAAGGACCTGCTGTGGGCGCAGTACCCATCGGACGACGAGATCGACGCCGTTGGCGTGCGGGGCGTGCATCTGGGGAACTACGTTTCCTGGGACGCCAATCAGCACACGAAGCTCATGATCGATCTGCATCAATGGCGACCGGCCGAGCGCTCGTTCGATCGAACGTACCGCAAGATGTCCAATCTTGACGACATGCACGAGAACGGTATCCACGACTACATGAAGTACGTGAAGTTCGGCTTCGGGCGGTGCTCCGATCACGTGTGCAAGGACATTCGTGCCGGCCGGATGACCCGTGATGAGGGGATCGATCTCGTTCGCAAGTACGATCACGTCAAGCCGTCGGATCTGGCTCGCTGGCTCGAGTACGTCGGCATGACGGAGGAGGAGTTCGACGCGATCGCCGACACCTTCCGCGATCCGCACGTGTGGCGCAAGGAGAACGGCAAGTGGTACAAGGACAACCTCTGGGACTGACGGCCATGCGCGAGGAGTCCATTCGTCCCGTCGCGACGATGGCCGATCAGGCTGCGCGCGTGGAGCAGGACCAGCACTTCCTGCTCGACCGGCAGGATCGATTCGTACGTGTGGCTTGCCCCGCGTGCGACGGCACGAGTCTGACCGTAGCCTTCGAGAAAGACGGCTTCACCTACGATCTCTGTGGCGACTGCGAGACGGTGCTGCTCAATCCGCGTCCCGAAGTGAACCTGATGCACGAGTTCTACGAGACCTCGGCGAACTACGCGCATTGGCAAGAGCACATCTTCCCCGCCGCCGAGGATGCCCGACGACAGCACCTGTACCGTCCGCGGGCCGAGCGACTGGTCGAGATCTGCGCGGACCACGGCGTTCGCATGGGCGCCGCCTTGGAGATCGGTGCCGGGTTCGGGACCTTCTGTGAGGAACTCGAACGTCTCGCACGATTCGATCGGGTGATCGCTCTCGAGCCCGTGCCGAGCCTCGCGGACACGTGCCGGCGAAAGGGGCTCGAGACCATCCACGCCCCCGTGGAATGCTGCGACCTTCCCGCGCGGAGTGTTAACGTCGTCGCCTCTTTCGAGGTCATCGAGCACGTCTTCTCGCCGGCCGACTTCGTGCAGGCGGCGAATCGAATGCTGCGCCCGGGCGGGCTGCTGGTGCTGTCCTGTCCCAACGTCAAGGGTTTTGACGTGGCCACACTGGGTACGCTCTCGCACACGATCGACCACGAGCACGTTAACTACTTCCACCCGACCTCGTTGACGCGACTGCTGGAACGACACGGCCTGGAGGTCCTCGAGGTGCTGACGCCCGGCCGGCTCGACGCCGAGCTCGTGCGCAAAGCCGTCCTTGCCGGCGCGCTCGATCTGGCCGGCCGCCCGTTCCTCCAGCGCGTGCTGATCGACGAGTGGGATCGACTCGGCGACCCCTTCCAGGCATTCCTGGCCGACCATCAACTGTCCGGACACATGTGGGCGGTTGCGCGTACTCACGCCTAGTCGCGGTTGCAGCTCAACCGTTTCATGCTATCGTTTGACCGCTGGACGACCCGGTGTGCGCTGGTTCAGGGTCGCGAACATGGCGTCCATGCGAAAGAAGCCGATCGCGCGGAGGTGTGCTGCGGGTCCCACGCGGCTCTCTGGCCTCTGCGCGCTCGCGGGCGGTTACTCGGGCGTTCTTGCTGCAATGGTGGGGCTGCCCCCGGAGTTCATCCGCAACCCCGCCACGACCATCACTCTCTCGTTCGGCCTCGGCGCTATCGTGGGGTTGATATGCTCACCCGTGGCGGTGCTGTTGCTGCGTCTACGTGAGTTCCGGCCTGCGTGTTGGATCGTCGTCGGGATCACGTCGCCCGCGGTGTGCGTGTTGGCGATGTTGACGCCGATGTTGTCGGTGCTCATGTTCGTCTCCGGTATCGCGTTTTGCTGCGCGGTAGCAACCGCGTGGCTGGTCCTGCCGAGGGTCTGGGACGGCGAGGGTGTGTGTTGGAGATGCGGGTACGATCTGCGCGGCTCGATCGAGGCCGGCCGCTGCCCCGAGTGTGCAACGCCGTTCCATGATGGTGCTCCAGACCATGTCAGCGGGCGCAGATCGCGCCTGATGTCTCACCCGATTGCCGCTCTCAGTATCGTCCTTTCGCTGTCATTCGCCGGCGCGATTCTGGCAGGCGCTCGTCTTGCCCGACGCGCCGTGCCCTTCGATGATGAGCGTTGGAAGCGCACGGCGGCGGTGAGTCGTGGGCGCATGGCCCGCGACCTCGTCAATCGCCAGAACCCAAAGGGGCTCACCGAGGCCGAGGTCGTCGGCCTTCTCGGTCCTCCCGACGCGCAGGATGATCGTGATCTCTACTTCCTGGGCAACCCCGGCACGCTGATTGTCTCCTACGATCCGGACGCAGTGGTGGAATGGGTGCAAGGGTCGGCGTTCCCCGAGGGCGCCATTGCCCAGGACTTCGACGCCGAGCGGTGGGCCAGCGGCACGACCGAAGATCGCTTGCGGATGGCGAGATGCTTGTTCACGAATCGAACCGATCTGCTGGCGGGCAAGACGCGGACTCAGATACGGGGATTGCTGGGGACTGCGGATCAGCGAAGGTTGATTCCGCCGTAACAACTCGGGTTTTCGGGGGCTCGGCCCGTCGTGGC
>CAYMME010000073.1:0-23107 GCA_964391465.1 uncultured Planctomycetales bacterium | reverse complement strand
GTCGCACGCGTCGGGGATGCCGTTGTTGTTGCAGTCCGGGTCGCAGTCTGCGGTGCAGAAGAACGGTCCGCCCGGGGCTGTGCTGTTCTCGTCGATCTCGCACTCGTCCGGGATCCCGTTCGTGTTGCAGTCCGGGCTGGTCTCGCCTTCAATATCGCACTTGTCACGGATACCGTTCCCGTTGCAGTCGCAGTCGGTTGCCGGGTTCTCGTCGGCCAATCCGGGGTGGAAGTCGGAGCAGACGGGACTCACCAGGCCCATCCCCGGGTGCACATCGAGGATCCAATCCACGTCATTCGCCGTCATCGTGATGCCCGCAGGATTGCAGGCGACACAGAAGTCGAGCCAGGTTTCGGTGCCGGGATCACCGACCTTGGTGAAGATGAACGTGGGGCACGCGGGCAGGATGGAGTCGAATGTCCCTCCGTTGCAGTGCTCCCTCGTTGCCGTCAGCATGCCTCCGCCCGGTTGTGCGGAGCTGTCCAGGATCTCGACCCTCACGTCCCACGCCTCGGGATTCTGTCCGCCGTTGAAGGTCACCATAATCGGGTCACAGCTCACCAGGTTGAGCCTCTCGATGACGATCCCCACCGTCTCCTCGGCCGGTGAGGGAAGGTCGCACCGGTCGAAGGGATCGATGTCACGGCGCACCAGCGTGTCCGCGTCGCCGAAGACCAGGGGATCGGCAAACCCCGGGATGTTCACCACGCCCAACGGCTCGCCCTGGAAGCAAACCATGCCGGCGAAGGGATCGGATCCCGGCCCGAAGAAGTCGGGCGGGAGCGGACACGAGCTAGGATGGGAGAAGTCCTCACAACTGACGCATCCCTCCTCGGTGAGCCAGGGATCGATCATCGCCGGACCCGGGACACAGCCGGGCTGGCCGCTTTCCTCCATCGGGCCCATCGGGCACTCCGCAGGAGGGATGATCTCGTGGGTCCACTGGGTTGCCGTGTGAATCGGGACGATGCGTTCCTGCGTCGGGCACTCCTCCCCGACGCCCAGGAAGTTCCCCGAGCAGCATGCTTCCCAGCTCACGACACACTCGTCAGCGCTCAGGCAGCATGCGCCACTCAGCTCCTCACACGTCGTCCCGGTGCCCAGAAAGGTGCCGTCGCAGGTTCGTTCCCACATGGAGATACAGGTGGTCTCACTCAGGCAGCATGCGCCACGCTCCGCCTCACAGTCCGTCCCGTAGCCCAGGAAGTCTCCGTCGCAGCATTCTGCCCCGCTATACTCACATTGGAAGACGCCCAGAACGCATGCGCCAACGGGTAGATAGGGCCCGCACCATAGGCCGTAATCGACAGCATCGCTGAGGTTCACGATCCCGTCACGATTGATGTCACCCGCGCACCACGAGCATGGCGTGCCGCCCGCGATAAGGGCCTCCATCGCGGCCTTGTCGTCACAGTGGTCGTAAGTGCCATCGCAGTCTGTGTCACAGGAGTTGCATGGCTGAGCCGCGCTCGGAGACGTGAGCAAGGCGCACACAGCAGCCAGCGATACGATCAGTACGGCGTGAGGACGATACATCGCAGCACTCCCTTTCCCCCCAGAAACGGTGATTTGCCCTATCGCGATCAGATTTGCCAGAGGGCATTGTAGCCCAACTGACACATCAGTTACAAGGAATCCGTGCTGCGATTGCTGGGGCCGCGGACGGGGTGAACGGACGAGCCAGGGTGCGGGGGCGCATGCGCAAAGGCTGCCAAGGCGCTCAGGCACGTCGTGGTCGACGGCCGGTACCCCGATCAACCCACGAGCGTGCGGCCTTCCCGGAACGCTTGATACTTGATGTCGCCGCCGACGATGGTGCCGACCACACGGCTGCTCACCGACCACCCGTCGAACGGGGAGTTCCGGCTCTTCGACACGAACCGGGACACGTCGATGGTCCACGGGGAGTCCGGGTTGACCAGCGTGACATCCGCGTCGGCCCCCACGCGCAACGTGCCCTTGGGCAGCGACAGGACTCGCGCCGGATTCTCGGTCATCGCGCGGATCACGTCGGGCAGGGTCATGTGTCCGGAGTCGACGAGGGCCTTGACGAACAGCGGGAACGCCGTCTCCAACCCGACGATTCCGAACGGGGCGTCCAGGAACGGCATCTCCTTCGTCGCTACTCCGTGCGGAGCGTGGTCGCTGACCAGGCAATCGATGGTCCCGTCGGCGACACCGGCGATGCAGGCCTCCACGTCCTCCGCCGATCGCAGCGGCGGATTCATCTTGAACCGCGTGTCGTAGTCCTCGCACGCTTCGTCGGTCAGGAGCAAGTGGTGCGGGCAGACTTCGGCCGTCACGGGCAGGCCGCGCCGCTTTGCCTCGCGCACGAGGTCGACCGACTTGGCGGTCGAAACGTGGGCGACGTGATAGGCGGTCCCGGTGTCCTCGACCAGAGCGAGGTCGCGTTGGATCATCAGCACCTCGGCCGTTCCCGGAATCCCGGGCAGCCCCAGTTTGGTGGCCGTGACGCCGGCGTGCATCACGCCTCCTCCGGCCAGGCTCGGGTCCTCACAATGCTGGATGATCGGCTTGCGGAACATACTGACGTACTGCAAGGCCTTGAACATGACGGTGGGATCGGCCACACCGCAGCCGTCATCGCTGAACCCGATCGCCCCGGCCCGGACCATCTGGCCCATCTCGGCCAGTTCGGTGCCCTCGCGCCCCTTGGTGATGGCCCCGATCGGAAACACATTGCAGCGATTGGCCCGCGCCGCCTGGCGGAAGACGTACTCGATGCCCGCCTCCGTATCGAGTGGTGGAGTCGTGTTCGGCATGCAGGCGACCGACGTAAACCCACCCGCGACGGCGGCCGCCGAACCCGAGGCGATCGTCTCGGCGTCCTCGTTGCCCGGCTCGCGGAAATGCACGTGCATGTCGATCAGGCCGGGACAGACAACGAGGTCACGGGCGTCGATGACCCGGTCGGCCATCCCCGTCGCGTGACCGATGCTCCGCACCTTGCCGTCGGCCAGCAGGATATCGGTGGTTTCGTCGAGCCCCTGCGAAGGGTCGATCACTCGTCCGTTCTTGATCAGCGTGGTCGGGGTATGCATACGCCCACCTCCATGTGCCAATCCGAGACGCGCCTGCCGGGAAGCGGTCGAGAAGCGCGCCGCAACTCAGTACCCACTTCCCGCTCTGCGGCCACCTCTACCAGCGGCCCCGCCCAGGATAGCGTCTCATCGCTGTCGCGTCTCGCTTCGTGTCGCCTGTCCCAAGAACAATCCCATGCGCTCCTGCATGTGCGCGTTGCCCGCCACTTGGGCGATCCGAGTGTTCCCAGCCCACGCTCCGCCGCATCATGCGGAACCATGCGATAGTGGAGGGCCAGAACGTCCAGTCCGAAATCTCCGTCGAAGTCACGCCAGACGGTGTGGATGTGGTTGGCGCTGTTCTGCGTGTTGGCATACTCGATCAGGAAGGTCGGCCCCTGGACGCGGTAGTAGTGGCCCTCGCCGGGCTTCGTGCCGCCGGCCCACGCGAACCTCACGTTATCGAGCCCGGCCTTGCGGATTGCCGCCATTCGCGTCTTGGCGATGGCCGGGGGCTGAGCGCCGGCATGGGTCTCGATCAGGGCGATGAGCTTCCGCTGTTGGTGGGCGGTCAGGTCCTCGAACCCAATACCCCGATCCGCTTGCTTCTTGGCCCGCCGATCTGCCCCGGTCAGAATCTCCGGCGGTGACTCCGCACTGAATCTTGCCTTCCTCTCCTGTCCGGCATCGAGTGACGCCAGCAACTCCCGGGCCTGATCCTCCTCGGCCGCGAGCGCGCGCGTTCCCTTCATCGGACCATCCCGCACTTCGGCCGGGTTGGCACCGAGAAACTGAGGTGAAGCCGCAACGATCTTGCCCTTGTCCATCGTGACGTTCAGCGTGATGTGATGGCCCTCGTAACGCCAGCCCCACGTCCCTTCCGTCGATGGGCTGCCGAAGATCGTGAAGTAGTAGAGATCCGGATCGCGTGCGAACCGGTTTTGGCCCTTCTCGAGCCTGTGAAGAACACCTTCGAGTTCGCGGATCAGCGTCGCTTTCCTGTAGCCGATCTCGCTCAACCCGGTGCGCAACAAGGCCAGGGCGGCCTTCCGCTCAACCGAGTCCATCTGCTTGAGGGACACGCCCTTGCGATCCTTGGGGAAGTAGTGCCAGTTTAACCGCTCGTCGGAACCGAACGGGAGGGAGACGGCCTTCCGCTCCTCCGGTTCGAGCGTAGCCACGAACGCTTGGGCCGCCTTTACCATGGCCGGTTCGGGAGGCGCAGGATCAGCCCCGCCCGCAACGCCAAAAGGGACCATGAGTAGGGTGACGGTCGACACGACGAACTGCTTCACGATTCTGAGCTCCTTGCCCTCTCCCGGCGCGCCGCCGCTGCCGCTTCAGGGCCGCATGTACGCCTCCGGTGGAGCGAACCACGGTGCCGGTGGCGCGGGTGGGTCGTCGCGGTGGCGTGTCAGGCCGATTTCCAGGTCACCGCTCGGCACACGGTCCACGGCCCCGATCAGCTCCACGAAGAGCGATGCCACCGGAACGAGGTCGTCGGCTGCCACCTTATCGAGCGTGTCGAACGCATCGAACAGATAGAGCGGTCCGCTGATCAGGCAGGCCGACGGAATCCCGGCCGTGAAGTACGGGGCGCTGTCGCACGGCGGTTCCGGGCCGAAAAGATACGGCGGCACCACGAGCGTCCGCCTGAGGTCGTGTCGTTGGACACCGGCCTCGATCAGGCCCGCGAGCGTCGGATTCTTGACCGAGAAGAGGGCCCGCACCTCCGGCAACCCGGTCAGCCGGTACCCTCCGTCATCGTTTGGCTCGGCTTCGTTGGCGATGTGCTCCATGCCGAACGCGGCTACGGTCTTGGGCAGCAGGTCCTCACGATGCTTCTCCACGAAAACCCGGTTGCCGATCCCGCCGTGGAAATGACCCGACGAAGCCACGAACAGAAGCGTCCGCTCGAGTCGGCCGGGGGCTGCCCCGAACGTCTTGGCCAACGCCAGCAGCACCGCGAGTCCTGACCCATCCTCGACGGCCGAGGCGAACGGAGCGTCATGGTGGCAGGTCAGGAGAATCGTCTCGTCGCTGCGGCCCGGCACCCGCCCCAGCACGTTGTGTGAGTCGATCGTGCATGACTCGCCGCAGCTCAGCAGCCGGGCCGCCGCGCCGCTTCGGGCCGCAGTGCGAATGGCTTCGCCGTGCTCCCGGCCGACCCAGATTGCGGGCAGATCCTTCAAGTTGCCGTCGTACGGTACGTAGTAGGAGCACCCGTCGATCGGCGAGTCAGCGAGCAGCCCGACGAAGCCCACGGCCCCGCGTTGTGCAGCCTGAAAGTAAGCTGCGAAGTTGGTGATCAGCCAGTTCGCCTTGTGCAGCACGCCGTCCGGTACGTTTTGGTCGGGGTCGTATAGGCTGAGCGCGTTGGCCTTCAGGTGCCCGGTCGAGAAATCCGCGAATCGCGCGTCGACCACGACGATCTTGCCCGCCACGTCCGCGCCCTCGAAATCCTCAGGGCTTCCGTCGCCGACATACACCGCGGATGCGGTGACGCCGTCGGCTGCGGTCCAGGCCGTGTACGGCACCGCCGCGCACGGGATCTCGGCTCCGTCCGCCGGCAGCCGGAACTGGGTCGTCTCCGGAATCCAGCGGTTGACCGGAACCGGCTCCTTCTCGACGTGCTCCAGGCCGAGAGCCCGGAAGCGGTCGGCAAGATAGGACTCGGTCTCAAGATCGGCGTCGTACCCGGGCCGACGCACGCCGAACGAAACGATGCGCTCGATCCAACCGAGCATCTCTTCCCGGTTCGACCGAAGCGAGGGGGTATCGTTGGTTTTCATAGTGCCCGCATCATACCGCAGCGCGGGCGGCGTGCGAGCAGCTATCCCGGCAGGACGTGGAGGATTCTCGGGAGGAGATTGGCGATGGATTCCTCTTCGGCCGTCCAGGTTCCCAGAAGGTACGGGCCCTTCGGCTCGACGACCATGGTGACGGCGGCGTCAGCGTCTTTGGAGTCGTTCGCGTAGCGGCGGTAGCGTTTGAAGGCCTCGCGGGCTGCGGCCGGCGTGTCGTATTGCACCAGCCACAGGGTGTTGCGCTTGCCGGCGGCGGCGGTCGGATACTCCGCCACCGCCATGAGCGTATCCCGGCTCAGTCCGAGAAGCCGGTCGACCTTCACGGCGTCCGGGGCCGCCCACGGGCGGGCCTCGGTGCCGGTCAGCGAGATGCCGCCGCGCACGAGCCACCGGGCCGGTAGTCCGCCTCTGTGGGCCGGAAACGCACCGAGGATCGGAGGCCACTCCGCGTCCGGGAGAACAAACAGAATCCGCGACAGAAGTGCCGAGCAGCCCTCGTTCCGCCCGGTGATTCGCACGTAGAAGCGGCCCTTCCAGGCGTGGAACTCGCCGTTCTTCGCGTCTGTGACCCGACTGTGGTCGGCGGCCGCCTGCCGGCCGGTCCGCGGCGCCTCGATAGAGAAGAGCCCGAATGCGTCCTCGACCGAATAGGCCTGGACGATCGCAACATCTGCGGTTCCGCCGTCGCTGCGTGTGTACCGGCACGTCGCCGCGAGCTTGATCTGATAGGGCGTCCAGCGGGCCACGCGATCGGCGTCACTGATGAGCGTGGCGAGCTCGCCGCTCAACGCTACCCGCAGCGGCACGGTCTTGACCCAGTCGCCGACCTCACCGCTCCGGGGCAGGGCGGTCGGCCAGGCCGGATCGTCCTGGTCATCGACCCCAACCGGGCGCGCGCCGACTGCCGCCAGGCGATATCCGTCCGCCGAGCCGGCCCGAGCAGACCGCGGCCCACTACCTGGAACACCGTTGTCACTGCAGCCACAGGCAAGACACGCCGCAAGGGCCAGAACGCCAAGAACGCCGCGGCCTATCGATGCGTACATGGGGTCACTCCCTAGCTTGGTCCGGGGCGGGGCCGCGAATTGTCGCGCGGACTCCCCTCTTCTATAATCGGTTCGCAACAGCCCGTTCAGGGAGCATTTATGATCGTCACCGTTGACGGCCCGGCCGGCTCGGGCAAATCCACTGCGGCTCGCGGCCTGGCCGTGCAGCTTCAACTGGCCTACCTGGACACGGGAGCGATGTACCGGGCCGTCACCCTCCGCGCCCTGGAGATCGGTGTCGACCTGGACGACGCCGACGCGCTGGGAAGGCTCGCGGACGAGTGCGATGTGCGGATCGAGAGCGACCCGGACCGACCCCGAGTGCTGCTCGAAGGACGGGATGTGGGCGAAGCGATCCGCTCGATGCCGGTGAGTCAGGCCACGGGCCGGGTGGCGCGCGTGCCGGCCGTCCGGGTGGCTCTGGTCGCGAAACAGCGCGCCCTTGGCGAGCAACTCGGCGGACTCGTAGCCGACGGCCGGGATCAGGGGAGCGTGGTATTCCCCCATGCCGACTACAAGTTTCTTCTTACCGCCTCACTCGAGAAGCGGGCCGAGCGGCGATACGAGGAGATGACCGCCGGGCCGAATCGCGACGATGTCCAGTACGAAGACGTGCTGAGCAACCTCGGGCAGCGGGACGCCACGGACTCCGTGCAGTGGGCCCCCCTCGAGGCCTCCGGCTCTGCCATCGAGGTCGACACCACCGACATGACCGTCTCTGAGGTCGTCGGGCGGATGCTCGAGGTGATTCACACCGGGCCGGCGCCCGCCGCCGGACGCTGCTGAGCCATCTGCCGGCCGAGCCGAGAAGCCCCCCGCCCCCCGGATTCCCGTTTTTTTGCCCCTTGACGCCGCGGCGGCCGGCGGTAGAATACTCCTGCCGGTGACAATACGTGCGGGGCAATACCTGATCCCATCCCGAACTCAGTAGTTAAGTCCGCACGGCCGATGGTAGTCCTTCTGGGGCGAGAGTAGGTGATTGCCGGCACCTATGAAGAAGCCCGGCCTAAAGCCGGGCTTCTTCGTGCGCGGAGTTGGCGGCAGCCCTCGGGCCGCTGACCCCGTTCAGCCGCCCAGTGCGGCCAGAAGACGCTCGGCGGCCTCCAACATCATCTCACCACCCCCTGGAGCGATGCGGGCGTTGACCGTCTCGTAGCTGCCTTCTGCGAATGCTTTCTTCGTGGGAATGTACCCGGGGGCGTCGTTGCACAGCTCTACGACCAGTGTGGTCTTGAACGGCGATGCGCGCTTGATGGCCAAGCCCAGATCCACGAACACCTCACCCGTCAATCCGACGATCGCCACGTCGTCACTGAGGCGAAACACCTGCACCTCGATGGGCAGCGTGGATCCGCCCCGTAGCTCGATCGCCATGATGTTGTACGCCGCGACGCGCTCGAGGAACGGGAGCTTGCCCGTAGCCACCTTGTCCATCTTGCCCCGGGCGGCCTCGACTTCGCTTGGTGTGTACGGCTTCATCGGTGCGTCGACCGTCGCACTGCTTGCGGCGAGCGACGGGCGGGCGATCGGCGACAGCTTCGGAATCGCTGCGCTGACCGTCTTTCCGAGCGCGGTACCGATGCGTTCCGCCTCTCCATGCCCCTTTTGCGGACGCTTGTGTGAGACATCAACGTGGTTGATATCCCCGCAGGTTCCGTTCCCGAATGCCGAAACGATGCTCTCGCCGTACTGCTTCTGCAATGTCCGTTCGAGATAGAACGGGTAGTCGGCCGCATACTCGGTACCGCCGACCGTATCGAGATGCAGGGCGAACACGGTAAGCACCGCGTGAGTCTGGGTCCCGTCGGGATTGCGAACAGCCAGGAGCCCCACCTCCGGATCGATCGGCCCGGCCGGGCGCACGATCTTGGGGTTCAGCTTGCCGGGGTTGAATCGGACCACCTTGCTGCCCTTCATGTGGAATCGGCGGTTGAACGACAGCCCGGTTTGTTCGGTCGTGCCCGCGGCGAGCGAGGCCGGCCGTGCCGCGGCTTTTGCCTCGACGATCACATTCGCCAGCTTCTCGACGAACTGGGACGGATAGTCTACCTCCTCATGCGGATCCTTGCCGTGCTTGGCCACGGCTTGGTCGTGGAAATACTTGCGCAGGGCTCCGAAGTACTGCGGTCCGGTGTGGCTGTGTGTCGCCGCGATGAGAATGTTCGACACGGGAATGCCGGTTTGTGCACTCGCCTGCTTCCTCGCACGCCGCGAAACGTCGTGCGATACGCCGATGACGTCGCAGAAGACCAGAGCCGCGGTTTCGTCACGCTGCTGCAGCACGAACGCCTTGGCCCGCAGCGGATCGTGGGTGCCGGTGCTCAGCCGCTCGCGGAAGTAGCCGCTTATCCGATACGCGGGCGGTGGCGTGATATCGGTCACAGCCACGCCGACGGTCAGTGGTTCGGCCCGTATTGTCCCGCCCGCGAACGACAGAACCACCAGTGCGAACAACGCACGCAAGATCAGTCTCGGCATCGTCGGTTTCTCCTTCGGTTGGTGCGCATACACACGGCTTGTGACTGTGCTTCTCGTTCCGCTACACGTCACAGATGGCGAAGGCCTGCGCCAACGACTCGACCGGATCGCGGACGGGGATGAACTCTTGACCGACGTAACCGGTGTAGCCCGTCTCGAGGATGGCCTTCATGATCGCCGGGTAGTTGAGCTCCTGGGTGTGGTCGATCTCGTGCCGGCCGGGATTGCCGCCCGTGTGGTAGTGGAGGATGTGCTCGTGATGCGTCCGGATGGTGCGGATCACATCTCCCTCCATGATCTGGGCATGGTAAATGTCGTACAGAATGCCGAAGCGGGGTGACCCCACCTTCTTTGCCAGCTCGACGCCCCACGCCGACCGATCGAACATGTAGTCCTTGTGGTTCACCTTGCTGTTGAGCAGCTCCATGCAGACGTTGACCTTCTTCTTCTCCGCAAGACCGACGACGCGTTTGAGCGCCACCGCACAGTTGGCCAGACCTTCGTCGTCGGGCATTCCCTTGCGATTGCCGGAGAAGCAGATCACGCTGGGCACGCCGGCTTCGGCGGCAAGCTCGATGTTCTTCTTCAGCTCGGCGACGCAGGCGTCGTGGTTCTCGATCCGGTTGAGGCAACTGCTGATCTTGAGCGGGCCGGTTCCGGACGCGATGGCGCAGGTCAGCCCGTACTTCTTGATCACGGGCCAGTCCTGCGGGGTCAGCAGCTCAATCGACTGGTAGCCGAACCGTACGGCGTGGCGGGCCAGTTCCTCCAGGCTCATCTTGCCGTAGCACCACCTGCAGAACGACTGCCTGATCCGGCCGTTCGGCTTCGCCGCAGGCGCGTCCGCGGCAAGGGCGGCCCGGCCCGCGGCGAGCGTGCCGGCTGCGCCGGCGGCCAACTGTGTCATGAGCGATCGTCGCGAAAGCGAATGCTGTGTGGACATCGGCGGCACCTCCTTCTTGATGGTCGATCGTCCTGTCCGAGCATCAGCATAGGCGAGAAACGGGTGACGCGGCAAGCCGACGTGGTCGCTCCGCCGCTGCGCCGGCCGGCATCGGGAGACGACAAGTGCGCACCTCCGCGTCGCGAGGGACGGGCTTTGTCCGCGAGTCGGACAGATGTTGCTGTGTGTGGAGTCGGACGCGAGGAACGGATGCCGCGTCACTGACTGGGGGCCGGGATCGACGGATCGCCTTCCACTTCCCGTGGAGCGATCTCGGCCAGTGGCCTCGGCGCCGTGTCCGTCGTGGTGGTCGTGTCCGTCGACGTGGTGTCACTGCTCGAAGTGTGCCGCACGGCCTCCGCCGCATCGACCTCGCTCTCGTCGCTCGCCCCCGCTTGTCGGTCGAGTGCGGTCACGGTGACCGACGAGTTGTTGACGATGACTTGCCAGGCACTGTAGCAGATATAGCTCACGGGCTGCATGACGCCGGCCGAATCGACGCCGAGCGTTCCTTCGGCTGGTGCTGCGGCCTGGGCAAACGGGATGTCCTCACCGTAGAAGAAGTCCCCGTACGAGATGTTCTCGAACACGACTTCGTTCGGGCAGTTGCTCGCAGTGCGCAAAACCGACACGTTGTCGGCCGCGACACCGATGGGGTCGCGCGCCGCCTCGTCGATCGGGGCGATCAGGATTGCGGCGGACGTGCCTGCGGACAGCTCGAAGTGAGGGGGGTTCGGATCGTTGTCGACGACTACATCGAACTCGACCTTGACGTCCGTGGTGTTGACCCACTGGATGAAGAGCTGGAACGCTTCGGCCAGCGTGTCGGTCGGGTCGCTCTGGGCATCGGCCTGCTCCGATACCACAACGCCCGCCACCCCGCTATCTGTGGTCGGAGCGCAGCGCATCAGGGAGACGAGGATCAACAGAGCGGCACAGGGTAGAACGATAAGTCGCATCTCTACAACCTCGCGTGGATCGTCCGTTGCGGTTCAACCGAAGTCTATCGGACAGCATTCTAGAATCGGCGGTTCTCGGTCGTTCCTTCAGCGATTGTTTGGTCCGGTAACATCATTATTTGAGATCGGGCCTCCTGCGGTTCATTCATTCAGGCGCCGCGACCGATATTGATCCCGTGCCGTGCCCTCGCGCCGATCCGAGCGCGGGGTGTCCACGGCGAGCGTAGATGGAGTCACCGTCGGTCTGGAACAAAGACACGCGGAGCGGATCGAGGATGTTATCGGACGCCGTGGCTCCCACCCGCGAGTTCCGCGTGTTCGCCCCGGATGCGGCCGGGTTCGTACACAAGACCAGCCATGGAGTCCTCCTCGCCTTCGGAGACGCGCAATGCACAGATCCTACGTGCTCATCGCTCTGGTCCTCGTGGTCACCGCCGGATGTCCGGTCGGCGAGCCTGAGTCGGGGGACTCGGACGCGAACGCCGAGCGCGGCACTCTGTCCGCAGATGTTACCGAGCTGTTCGTCGGCGGGACGGGATCGTCGGGCACCACCGGCGGTACCGGTACCGGCACGACAACGGAGATTCTCCCCCCCGTGTTCCAGGTCGCCGAGCTGTTCTCGCGGACCTTCCCGGGTACGCGGGGCGCGACGGCCCGGCAGTTCGCGCTCGCCGACATGCAGCGCAGCCCGCAGACGATCGACATCAATAGCGACGGACAACCTGACTTCGCCGTCGTCAACGGGGTGGAAACCGGGGTCGTGCAGGTCTTCGCCTCGCAGGGCGCGAACACCGATCTCGACTTCTTGAGCCTGTCGCTGGATCGGCCGGTGTTTGCGACGATCTTCCAACCCGATCTGACCGGGGCGGCCGACATTGCCGTCGGCGACATCGACAACGACGGCGAACTCGACGTCGTCACCTGCGGCGACGAGGGCGTCTTCTATCTTCGGCATCCCAACGGATCCCATCCCGACGGTCGCGCTCTGAACACCACCGACCTGCGCTACTGGAACGTGTCGCACATTGACGGCACGAGCGACATGAAGCTGAGCGACCCGCAGGAGGGAAGCGACTACCCCCGCGCCAATCTGGCACCGGCGAACCTGAACAGCGGATTTCTCATCGACGACGGAGACGGACGTTCGAATCACGGGCTCAATGAACTGAAGGACATGGTCTGCGGCGGCTGCAATCACGGGCCGCTTGCCGCTCCGGCCAACTTCAAATGGACCGTGGACAACCGCTTCGAACGGGTCGCTCTAGGAGACATCGACAACGACGGCGACCTCGACATCGTGACCTCGCAGGACTGGACCTATTCCGTGGAACTCGGGAGGGACACGGTTTCCGCGGAATCGAACGTCCAGATGATCTGGCTCCTGCGCAACCCCGGCAACGAGACGCTCGGCATCAATTGGGACATCTCACGCCTCGGGTCGGACGAGCGCGCCGCCCGGACCGACGACTCCCAGTTGGCGACCAACGACCGTCACAGTGCCGTCGGGCTGTTCCTGCTCGATCTCGACGGTGACGGTGACCTCGACATCATCAGTGCGGCAAAGACCGACAACGACGTTCAGGTGGCTTGGTTCGAGAACCCCGGGGCGGCTCTGGTCGAATCCGACCTGTCGTGGACGCAGTGGCGCATCGGCAGCATCCGCGCCGCTATCTCGGTGGACGTTGGCGACGTGACCGGTGACGGAAACCACGACATCGTCGTGGCCAGCACCGAGCAGGGTCAGGTGTTCCTCTTCGAACAACCCTCCACCGGCCCGGAGCGCGAGTATGACTGGGACGGCAATGCGATCTACTCGAGCGTCGACGGCATCGGTCCGGTCGATGTTCGGATCGCCGACATCGACGGCGACGGAGCGAACGAGATCATCAGCGGAGAGACCGGCGGTAAGGTCCTCTACCTCGAACCGCCTTCCGGAGACGTTCTCGGTTCGTGGACGGCCCAGACCATGGAGCAACTCATCCCCGCGGGTCAGGTGGGATTGCTCGGTGCGGCGGACTTCGATGGGGATAACGACCTCGACGTGGTCATCGCCGTCGACGCGGGCAACGATAACGAGGACCGTGTCATGATGCTGGTGAACGTTCCGCAGACGGCGGGTGGGGGATAGGGGGAAAGCGATGAGGGATGAAGGATGAGCGATGGGGAGAGGCGTGGCGTTGTGGGTCGAGAGCGCGCCGAGCGTTGGCGACAGTCAGCCCTCCGTCATCGTTCATCTCTCATCCTTCATCCTTCTTCCTTCTTCCCCTTCCCTACGGTCCTGCTTCCACGTACAGACTCTTCTGGGCATGCCGGTGGGCCGCGTTGATGCGAGCCTGCCACACGCTTGCCTCCTCGGCTGCGGCTTCGCGCAGACCCTGAACCACACGCGGATCGAACTGCGTGCCCGCGTTTCGGTCGATCTCCGCGAGGGCTTCCTCAATCGACCGATGCGCCCGGTAGGCCCGGTCGGTGGTCATCGAGTCGAATGCGTCCGCGACCAGGAGAATGCGTGACCCGATTGGAATCTGCTCGCCCACAAGACCGGCCGGATGCCCCGACCCGTCGTAGTACTCACGCTGGTGCCGAATGATCTGCAGCTCCGTTTCCAGCACGCGCATGTGATTGAGAATGCGTGCCGTGATCATCGGGACGCGGCGCAGCAGTTGCCGTTCCCCCTCAGTGAGTTCACCGCGCTTCGTCATCACGGCATCGGGCAACCCGATCGTCCCGAGATCGTGGAGCATCGACGCGTGTCGAATCGCCCGAATCAACGGCGGATGCAGATCGAGCCGCCGCGCAAACTCCTCGGCGTAGAGCGTGACGTTGCGCGAGTGATCCGCCGTGTACGGATCCTTTGCCTCCAGGGCCTGGACCAGCGCCCAGATCGATTGGACGAACGTTTCACGGGCCTGGATCGACAGTTCGACGACCTGCTTGCGCAGTGAGAAGACCTCGTCGTTCTCCTCGCCGCTCCCACTTCCGGTATCCGCAACCTCTAGACTGGTCGCGACGCGGTCTCGACCGGAATGCTTCGCCAGATACAAGGCGCGATCGGCAAGGTCGATCAGATCCGCGGGCGTGAGTGCCCGAGCGTCATCGACGGACGCTACGCCAAACGACGCAGTCACCGCCTGATCGCGGAGGGCAGGGCACTTCATGTCCTTGGCGAAGGACGCGCGCAGGCGCTCGGCCATCTCCGCGGCCGCATCCTGGGGTGCCTCGGGCGCGATGATCGCGAATTCTTCGCCGCCGTAGCGGGCCACGACGTCGGCATCGCGGACCCCCCGGCGCAGGATGTCGGCCGTGATCTTGAGTACCTCGTTGCCGACCTGGTGACCGAAGGTGTCGTTGATCGCCTTGAAGTAGTCGAGGTCGATCATCAGCATCGATAATGCCGTCCCATACCGGCGGGAGCGAGCGAACTCCGTGTCGAGCAACGCGGTGAAATGAGCGTGGTTATACAGCCCCGTCAACCGATCGGTGATTGCCACGCGTTGGAGGTCGTGGGTCAGGCTCACCGTTCGCGCAGCCGACTCCACGCGCGAAAGCAGTTCCGCCTCCGGGCACGGCACGTGCACGATGTCGTCCGCGCCGTACTCGCGGGCACGTCCCATCTGTGCCGTCTCGTGGTCGTGAACGAGCAGGAGGTAGTAGCGATCGTCGTCCGCCAATTGCGAACAGAGGTACTCGGCGACCGGACCGTCGCCGGGTACGGGCGTGCCCATCCCGCACGCGATGATGTCGGGACTATGCTCGTTGATGATCTCGAGCGCAGCCGCGGCGTTGTCGGTCTCATGCAGGACGTACCCCGCCTTCTGCAACGGAGCTGCGGCCTGGGCACGCCGGCCCTCGTCCGCATCGATTAGACAGATGTTGACCGGCTCGGCCATCTGGCTGTTGCCCTCATCATGGCCCCGCCGTCGGTCGCGATTCCCAGGTACCGGACCCACGCGGGTAGACGCGGGAGCCGTCCCGATTGCCCCCGTGTCAGTCGTATCGGTTCAGCGCGCGGCCGGATTGACCAGCAACTGGCTCATGAACTGGGGAGTTCCCGTCGTCCAAGAATGCTGCTGCGCAGAGGGCGGGAACGGCGACAACGCCCCAAGGAGGCCGCCCGGCGATCAGCACGCGCGGCCGCAGATGCCGGCACCGCTCCGAGCGTAGCGGGGCATCCTGTCTGCGATCGTGCGTGCCCCGGAAGGGATATGCCGCGCAACACTGTTGCCGACAAGGGGGGCTAGGATCGGCGTCGGCCCTTCGTCCGGGCGACGGGGCGAGCGGACGAAGGCGGGGTACTGGAGGCCTCGGCCCGCCGCCGCGCCGCGCGCTTTAGGTATCGGACCTCGTCGGGAGTGAGCCTGCGATATCGCCCCACGCCCAGCCCCCGGGCCGTGAGCCGTCCGATCCGCACGCGCGTCAATCGTTTCACCTTGTGACCCAGTCGGGCGAGCATGCGCCGCACCTGCCGGTTCCTGCCCTCGCGGAGCGTGATGTCCACGACGCTGGTTTGCCGACCCCGATGCACCACCTTGACCACCGCAGATCGCGTCTTGCCCTCCGAGAGCCAGATACCGCGTCGAAGTCGATCGATGCCGTCGGGTTCGATCCGACCGCTGATCTCGACGCGATAGGTCTTGGGTGTTCCGTAACGCGGATGGGTCAGCCGGTTGGTGAGTTCACCGTCGTTGGTAAGGATGAGCAGGCCGTCACTATCGGCGTCGAGCCGACCAACGGGGTAGACCCGCTCTCGAACTCGATCCAGCAGGTCGACGGCGCGCGTCCGGCCGGCCGGGTCCGACGCCGTGCACACGATCCCCCTCGGCTTGTTGAGCAGATAGTACACCAACCGTTCGGCCACTACAGGCCGCCCGTCGACACGGATCTCGTCCACTTCCGGATCGATCAGCACCGGCAGGGTGCGCACGCGATGCCCGTTGACCGTTACGCGCCCGTCACGGATCAACTGTTCGCAACCTCGCCGGGGCCCCACGCCCCGAGCCGCCAGGATTTTCTGAAGTCGCTCCGCCATTCGCCAATCTCCTCCGGTCCCCAGCGTCGGTGACCGAAGCGCATGCCAACGCATCATAGGCACAACAGAGCCAAAGCCACAATGGACGGGGCGTAATGGAGGGACAACTGCCCGCATGGAGTCGGTAGGCAGGTCGGCAGACGGGAGACCGCTGCGCCACCGGGACGGGCTGCGAGATGCGTCTACACCGGCTGCGGTCGGCGCGACGGAATCGGTCCGCCGTCCGCCGACGCCGCATGCTGAGGCTCGCGTTGCGGCTCGCCCTCACTCTGCCCGTCTCCCACGGCGCGGGGCAGCATGCGGAGCCCCTTGGCCTTCGACTTGGCGGCGCTGCGCAGGGCCTTCTCCGTTTCGAAGAAGCGGTCCGCCCCGGCGGATTTCAGCATGGCCAGATATCGGTCACGGTTCGTCGACCTGGCCATTCTTCCCGCCGCAGTTTTCATGAGCCACTGTCGCGGTACGGGCACCACGTCGTCCACCGGACACGCGGCGTGCTCCGAGAGACGCCGACGAATCTCGGTCTGTGGGTCCTGCGGACGGTCCTCGTCCACCGGTTCGAAGAGCACCACGACCTTCTCGCCGCCCGTATCGGAGTCAGGCAGACCAATGGCCACGACCTGCCCCGTCCGTACTCCCTCCACCGAAGCGGCAACCGCTTCGATCGGTTGGGGATAGATCGTGCGGTCGCCGACGCGGAGGCGGTCCGACTGCCGCCCCAACACGTAGAGCTCGCCGTCGGCAAGGTAGCCGATATCTCCCGTGTAGCACCATTCGTCGAGCACCTTCGCCGTCGCCTCGTCGTTGCGGTGATAGCCCGCGAACAGCGAGTCGCCGCGGACCGCGATCTCGCCGATATGCCGCTCGGGCCGTGGGCGGCGGGAGGCGTCGACGATGCGCACGGCCGTCCCGTCGATGGGGTGCCCGCAGGAAAGCACTTCGATCGTCGTGTCTTCGTCTCCGGACGTGACGGCGTGGTGGCAATCGAGCAAAGCACCGTAGCGCAGCCGCTCCACGTGCGGCGGGCGCTTCAGCGAGGTCTGCGTGGCCGCAAACACGTTCTCGGCGAATGCATAGCAGATGCCCAGTGCCGCCGGATCGAGCCCGCACGGCTGGTAGCGCGCTGCGAACGCCCACATGGATCGCGTGCGACAGAGATCGGAGCAGTTGACCAGCCCTCGCAGCGACGACAGATCACAATTGCGCAGATCCGCTGAGGGTATCCGGTGGGCCAACAACGAGAACGCGAAGTCGGGCATCCAGCACAACGTGCCGTGCCGCTCGGTAATCGTATCCAGCAGGGTCGCCGGCCGGTTTACCCACGCCTCCGGCGGCACCAGCACGAGTTCAGCACCCGTGACGAGGGCCTGAATCAGACCCGCGATCAGGCCGGTAGGGTTGTGCAGCCGCAGCGGGATGACAATCACGTCGTGCTCGGTCGTCGCAACCGCTTGGGCGTAGTGTCGCACCTGGTTGCATACTGCCCTGTGCGTGACCGCCACGGTTTTGACCTCTCCCGTCGTTCCGGCCGTGTGCTGGAGCAACGCGAGATCGTCACCAGACAGGGTCGGTAACTCGCTCGTGTCAATCGGAGCGCAACCGGCGGCCATTTCATCGGTGAGGATGGCCGCCCCGAGCGCCTCCGCATCGAGGCTGGCGCGGGTGCGTGTCGTGGCATCGACGAGTACGGCCGCTGCACCGCATTGCTCGGCGAGGCCGTGCAGACGAGATCGGTACGCGCCGTGGTCCGCCTGGATGTTCGCAGGCAGATACGAGGGGATTACCCCACCCAGTAGCGCCCCGAGAAAGGCAGGCACTTCCGTTTCGCCGTGCGGCAGTCCCACAAGAAGCACGTCGCCGCGCCGCAATCCCTGCTTTCGATAGAAAGCGAGAAACCGCAGCGCGCGCCGCAGGAGCTCACCGCGCGACCAGCGCACCGGGGCACCCTGCGTCGACAGAAGCTCTATCTGTGACCGTCCCGGGGCGGCTGCGACCGTGGACAGGAATGCCCGGGTCAGGGTATCGGATCGTGTGTTGTTGCGACGATATTGAGGGGGATCATTATTGGCATTCATACTGCAACCCCGGCCTCTGATCAGGAGAAGGGCCCATATGTCGATGCGTACGGTGAACCGGTACGCCAGCGGGCACCGGGACACTGTCGAGGGGAGGACCCGCACGCTGCCGGTTTGATAATCGACACGCAACGGGGGCAACTTAGGCTGTTTCCCGTACAGATCGGACTTTTCCTCGCCGGTCTCGGCCCTTGCCCGGTCCGCTGATTTCTTATAGGAGACGCACGTATGGGGTCGATAACGCTGAAGATTCTGCGCGCAGCCGGCAGTGAAGATCTACCGCTGCCGGCGTACCAGAGCGACGTGGCCGCGGGTCTGGATCTGCTCGCAGCAGTCGCGGAGGACGTATGCGTCGGTCCGGGACAGCGGCGGCTTGTGCCCTCGGGCATTCACGTGGAGATCCCGCCCGGGTACGAAGGTCAGGTCCGGCCGCGGAGCGGGCTGGCGATCCGGCATGGCATCACGCTCCTCAACGCGCCGGGCACCATCGACGCCGATTACCGCGGAGAGGTCCAGGTGATTCTGGTCAATCACGGAACCGAACCGTTCGTCGTGACGCGGGGCATGCGCATTGCCCAGTTGGTCATCGCCCCGGTAACGCAGGCCCGTGTTGTTGCGGTCGACGCGCTCGCGGAATCGAATCGGGGTGCCGGCGGCTTCGGGCACACGGGGACGCACTAGCAGGACCCGGTCCGCACCACGGACCGGATGGTCGCTCCCGTTTCGCATCCCGCATTCCGCACTCCGCACTCGAGAACACTCGATTGCGGCTTGCAGGGTTGGGCAGACGGGCTTAGGTTTGGGGATGTTCTTCCCGGCACGGACGGCCGGGTATCGAGAGGCACACGGATGGCCAAGGCAACCAGCACGTCGTCGGCAACGCATCGCGCCAGCGCCGCGGTGTTTCTTCTGTTCGGTCTTCTGTTTCTGTGGCTGGCGGTGCTGAGCTACAGCCCCCTGGACTGGCCGAGTCCGCGCATCACGCCGCATCCGACACCGGCCCTCAACGCGTGTGGAAGGGCGGGCGCATACGCGGTTTATCACCTGTTCTACTACCTCGGGCAGGGTACCTACGTGCTCACCGCGGTGGCGACCGGATGCACGTTTCTCTGGCTCGCCCGCGGACGCGTGCCGGCATTGTTCCAGCGGATCTTCGGCACCACCTTGCTGATCGCCGTGGCCGGATGTGTGGCCAACCTGCTGGTCCCCGGGAGCGAGCAGTCACTGCCTGAGGGCAACGGCGGTGTGGTCGGCATTGCGTTGGCCGACTTCCTCACCCGGACGTTCTCGACGTGGGGCACGGTGCTCATCCTCGGATACGCGTTCTTCGTCGGAGCGGTGTTTGCGGCGGAGGGCTTGGCGGTGCGAGCCCCGCTTGCCGTGGGGCGGTCGATGAAGACCGCCGGAACGCTGGGCCTGGAACTCGCCCGGGCTCGACCGTGGGAGCGGCTGCGCCCATCGCGGGATGCCGCGAACGCCGTAGACGAGGACGAGGAGGAGGAGGACGACGAAGAAGAGGAGGACGACGCAGATGTGAAGGACGAAGAGCCGACGCGGACCTCACGCACCCGGCGTGCGTCGAGCCCGACGGCCAAGGAAGAGACGGTGGCCGACAAGCCCGCGCCTGCGCCGCGCCGCATGATCCCGGAGGTCGCGCAGGCGGTGCAACGAGCCCGGGGCGACAAGGCAACCTCCACGGACAAGTCCGCCCCGGTCACCCCCACTGCGCAACCGGCGAGTCCCCCACTGATTGAGGACGCCCCGAAGACCGATCAGGCCGAGCCCGTGGTCAAGGCGCATGGGCTCCGTCCGACCACGCAAACGCCGCTGGAGCCGTACCCCAAGGAACTCGGTGATTGGGAGCTTCCGAGCCAGGAGCTGCTCGACGAGCCCGAAGTGCACCGCATGGCCCAGCAGGAGGCGATGGTGCGCGAGAAGGCCCGGGTGCTCGAGCGCACGCTTGCCGACTTCCGCATCGAGGCCAAGGTGGTCGAGATCGACACCGGCCCGGTCATCACCCTCTACGAGCTGTCGCTGGCCGCCGGCATCAAGGTTTCCCAGATCGTGGCGTTGTCGAACGACATTGCCCGGGCCCTCAAGGCCCCGGCCGTGCGCGTCGTCGCGCCGATTCCAGGCAAAAACACCGTTGGCATCGAGGTGCCGAACATCGAAAAGGAGAAGGTCCGACTCAAGGAACTGATGACGCTGTCGGGCAAGAAGCCGCTGCGCATGCACTTGCCGCTGTTCATCGGCAAGGACGCCAGCGGCAGCCCGCTCGTGACCGACCTTGCCACGATGCCGCACCTGCTCATCGCGGGCACGACCGGCTCGGGCAAGAGCGTGTGCATCAACTCGATCATCATGTCGCTGCTGATGACCCAGCGACCCGACATGATCAAGCTGATCCTGATCGATCCCAAGATGGTCGAGCTGTCTCAGTTCAAGACGGTGCCGCACCTGATGTCGCCCATCATCACCGAAGTGGCGCGGGCGGAGATGATCCTCGATTGGGCGGCCACGAAGATGGACGAGCGCTACGAGCTGCTGGCCGAGGCTGGTGTGCGGAACATCGCCGGCTATAACCGGCTCGGTCGCGACGAGATCCTGGCCCGGTTCCAGCCCACCACCGACGAGGAACGCGCCCAGATCCCGGTGCAGATGCCCTACGTGGTCATCATCGTCGACGAGCTGGCTGACTTGATGATGCAGTCGGGCAAGACGGTCGAGCTGCAGATGTCGCGCCTGGCCCAGAAGAGTCGGGCCGTCGGCATCCACATTGTGGTCGCTACGCAGCGGCCTGAGGCCAAGGTCGTCACCGGCCTGATCAAGTCGAACCTACCCTGCCGCATCGCGTTCCGCGTCTCGTCGCGGCTCGACTCGCGGATCGTCCTCGACCAGAACGGGGCCGAGGTCCTGATGGGTCAGGGCGACATGCTGTTTCTGCCGCCGGGTTCGGCCAAGCTGGTCCGCGCCCAGGGTACGTTTGTCGAGGACACCGAATTGCGGGCCGTGATCGACGACCTTGCCGACAAGGGCGAGCCGGAGTTCCACCCCGAGCTGATGAAGATGCGCGCGAGCGCCGGCGACGGCGGCGGCCCCAAGGACGAGATGTTCGACGATGCCGTGCGCGTCGTGCTCGAGACCGGCCGCGGAAGCGTGTCGCTGCTCCAACGTCGCCTGATGATCGGCTACGCCCGCGCGTCGCGCCTCATCGAGCAGATGGCTGAGGCTGGCGTCGTCGGTGCCTACAAGGGCTCGCAGGCCCGCGAGGTCGTGATGACGCTCGAGGAGTGGGAGCAGCGGGCCCCGGCTCCCACCGCCGTCGAGCCACTGCCCACCGACCAGTTCCCCGTCCACGACCGCTTCGCGGAAACCGACGACGAAGAGGAAGACGAAGACGACACGGATGTCGAGGCCGAGGCCGAGGCCGAGGACACCACCGAAGCCGACAACGAGGAGTGGGAGGAGGAAGAAGAAGCAGAGGAGGAAGAGGAAGACGAAGACACCGAGCCCCTCGACGAAGCGGACGAGGGAGAATACGAGGACGAGGAAGAAGAGTGGGAAGAGGGTGAGGAAGAGGAGGAGTCGGAAGAAGAGGAGACTGCGGAGGCGTAATCCGGCTCACGACTCGGCATTCGGTGACTTGTTTCAGCGGGATCCGGCACATGGTTCGTCCTCCAAGTCGTTGACTTCCACACCTTACTGGCCTTGGAGGAGCCCGCCACCCGATCTTACCGGATGTGCCACTTGCGCTGATGCACTACACTCGACCTACTCCTCCGTTTCCGATGCACGATTGAAGAACAGCATCGAGCCCTTGGGCGACACGCTCGACGGGATCATGGAACTCAGTCCGCGCCGGCATTATTTCAATGAATGCGCCGACCCGGATCCGCAATGTGACGACCTGATCGGGCAGGAGCTGGCGGAGGTGTTCCCCGAGGTGGTGACGGTTCACGACGACAATGAGGAGGACGGTGGGTTGGCGCAGCTACACGCCGTGTCGTATACTGGGCTGATACCCGTCCTCATCAGGGGGATGCAGGAGCAGCAGAGCATCATCGAAGGGCTGGAGGCACAGATCAAGGGAAGCACGGGGCCGACCCCCTCCACAAAGGAGGCCGAAGTGGAAACCTTCAGGGCTGAGACAGACGCGGAGATCGGACCGCTGCGGAGGCAGAACGCAGCCATCACGGCCCGGTTGGAGCGGATGGAGGCGATGATGGCCGAGCTGTTCGAGGGCCCTGAATCGCGCGTAGGAGGCGGGGATCATGGAACGGGAAGCGGGCAGCGGGAGGCGGAATGACATGGGCGGGCGAAGCACCGGAACCTTGGGGCCGAAAGGATCAGCCATGGTGACACAACGAACCACAACCATCTTGTCGGCCGTGGTCGCGCTGGCTGTTGCGACGACGACCTACGCGCAGTCGGGCGGCGACTATGACCTGACGTGGAACACGATCGACGGCGGGGGCGGGATGTTCAGCACCGGCGGCGATTACACGCTGGGCGGCACCATCGGCCAGCCCGACGCCGGCGAGATGAGCGGCGGCGATTATAACCTCACGGGCGGGTTCTGGCTGCGGGTCATCCCGCAGTTGATCCACGTCGAAGGCGACGTGGGCCCGCATCAGTGGGCGTACATCTGGCCGAAGTCGAAGCACGTGGGCTACGACGCGGTGGAGATTCTCATCAGCGAGCCGGTGACGCTGGTCGATTCGTGCACGACCTC
>CAYMME010000072.1:0-23135 GCA_964391465.1 uncultured Planctomycetales bacterium | reverse complement strand
GTCGTGGGGCATAGGTTTGTGCTTGAGCAACGTACGCTGGCCTACGGTTTCGTTCTGCTCGTTCAGCGGGAACGCGGCGGGTCTGAATGGGGGCGGGGTATACAGCGACGGTAGCCCGACGGCAGCCAGTTGCATCTTCTGGGGCAATCAGGACGACGGTGGGGCGGATACTTCCGCCCAAATCCATACAGCGGGCGGAACGCCTGTCGTCAACTACTCGTGCATCCAGGGCGGCTGGAGTGGAGCGGGTGGTGTCGGCAACATCGCGCACGACCCGTTGTTCGCGCGCAATCCCGATCCCGGTCCGGATGGGGAGTGGGACGGCATCGATGACGACTACGGGAACTTGCGCTTGCTGCCGGCGTCGCCTTGTATTGATGCGGGGGACAATACGGCCGTACCGGCGGATGTGCTTGATCTGGATGACGACGGTGACGTAACTGAGCCGGTGCCGTTTGATCTGGCCGGCAATGCGCGCATCGTCGACGACCCCGACACGCCGGACACCGGCAATCCGCCCGGGGCCGAGGCCATCGTTGATATGGGTGCGTACGAGGGGCCGACGTTGCCGTTCTTGCTTGCAGTCGTGGGTGGGACCGACGGCGTTGGCAATGTTGCTTCGATGGTCTGGCCGAAAGCTGAGAGCATCGGGCTCAGCGCGTTTGACATCCAGGTCGACCAGCCGGTGACGCTGGCCGGTGGAGGCGGCGAAGCGGCCGGGGCCGTCGAGGTGCTTGATGTCACGCACACCGGCGGAGGCGTTCATCGCGTGTTGCTCGATCAGGCCATACCTCTTGGGCAGTGGACGACGATCGAGCTTGCCGTAGCCGGAGCCACCGGCGGCGAGAGCGTGTTCGACGTCTGTCTCGGCCATCTGCCGGCCGACATCAACGGTGACGGGCAGGTCAACATGGGCGACGTGACGGCGTTCGGTGTGCACTTCGGCGCGGACGCGAGTGCGGCGGATCTTGTGCACGTCGATCTGAACGGCAATGGCCAGACCAACCTGAACGACGCAACGCTCATGGGCCAACTCTGGCACGGCACGAGCGGACACAGTGCGTGGCAGAATGCGTCGTTGCCGTCAAGGCCGTGAGGGGCAAGGACGGAGGGACATAGGGACGCAGGGACGAAGCTGGCCGTGGGGTGGGACCTGGACCTGCGGCTGCGAGAGCAGGAGAACGGGTGAGCAGGCGAATGGGCAAGTGGGGGATTGCGCTGGGACGGCTGACGGCTGAGAGCTGATCGCTGACAGCCACCGGACGGACAGGCCCTGGCGCTGCCCATCGCTCATCCTTCATCTTTCATCCCTCACCAATCCGCCGCGTGTTCTCGGACGTGCTCTGCTTGCGCAAAGATTCGGGGCGAGCCGACCACCTGTTCGCGGCGGTTGGCTCGCCCCAACCATTGCAGACTCGGGTCGTGGTCCCCCGCTGTCGTTGTCTTCCCCACAGCGTACGACCCGTGCTACTGTTGGTACCTACTTCGGCGATTCACCCCGCGGCCTTGAGAGAGAAACCGCGATATCAGTATTGGGGGAGGCTGTCAGCAGTCAGCTATCAGTCTTCAGTTATCGGCCGTCGCCCACCCGCGGCGGGTGGAGGCGCGTTGACCGACTGCCTGGAGGATCGCTTGCTGCGGGATCGACGCTCGGATGGCGGACTGCGAGTCGGTTCACTGAGAGCTGGCGGCTGAACGCTGACAGCTACTGAGCCAACTCCCGATGCCGGCGCTGTCTGGCGCGGCGCAGGCGTGAGTCGCCTTGTTCGGCGCGGAAGTCGGCCAGAACCTCTTCGCGCGTCATGCGCTGCCGCGCCCACCAGGCCCACTTGACGTATAGGACGTGGATGACGGCCAGGACGGCAAGGACGGCCAGCAAGGGACCGGCCGCCGCCATGACGAGCGCGAATGCGAACTGTCCGATAGCCGCGGGCGGGTGAGAGACGGCGTAGGCGAACGACTGCGATTGCCCACGCAGCAGTCGGGCGCAGATCCATGCGACCGCGACGGCGATGACCAGAGCCTTGGCCATGCCGAGCAGGACGCGTGCGAGCGAGAGCGGCTCCGACCGGACCGCGCCGGGCCGCAGACGGCCGAAGTCGGGGGCGACCGCGGCCGCCGCGAAACGCGGCCCGACCTGGACGACGGTCGCGAGGGCTGCGGCCGCAAACACGATGCCGAAGAAGATCCCCACGAGTTCCGCACCGACCGCGGTGCCTTGACGCAACACCGCCCAGACGTCGCCTCCGGCCGCCGCATTCGTGCATGTCTCTCGCATGAGGACGGCGAGACGGTCCGTCGCATGGACTCCGGCCGTGCCGAGCCCCGCGGCCGCGGCCACCAGGACGGCAACACCCACGAAGTCACGGCTGCGAGCGACGTCCCCGTGCCCGCGCAGCAGTCGCAGCCGCCGCGTCGTGGGCGGGTACGTCCGGGATGCGGAACTCCGATCGGCCATCATTGACTACTTGTGCCCGGTGGACAGTGGCTTTGTCAAGTGGTCGTGTGCGGAGTGTCGTTGGGTTGTGTGCCGGTGGGTCAAGAGCAGCCAAAAAGCACACGGCCAAGCCTCGCTTCTTGGCGAGCGGTGCTTGACCGTGTCACCCGTCTAGGGGCCTCGGGTTCACTTCTGTTGCGGCGCCGGAACCTTGGCGGCCGGTCTTGCCGGCTGGCTCCCCGCCGGAGCGGAGGTCGTTCGAGTCCGCAGCGGGGCCGCCTTGCGTTTCTGCATCTTGTCGCGAATGTGAGCCAATTGCGCCTCTCGGCGCTTGGACTGCTGCTTCTTGTTCGCCGCTTTTTGGGCTTCGGTCGGGATGGTGTCCAGCCGCGCCCGCATCTCATTGAAGATCTTCGTGACCGGCTTGCTCAGCTCGCGCAGCTCCTTCTGGGCCTCGGCCCGCGCCTCCGCATCGCTATCGGGTTTCGACAGTTCCCGCAGCTCCTGCCGGGCTTTGGCCGTCTCCTCAGCATGGGCTTGGCGGTAGTTCGTCGCTTGCAGCTTCGAATCGTTCAGGATGGTCAGCGCCGATTGCTGCTGGGCGTCATCCAGTTCGTGATCCTCGATGAACCGCCGGACGTAGCTGTCCCAATAGTGCTCCGCACCCGGGCGGTAGGGCGTTCCGATCGTGCGCGCCACGGTCGTGAGACCCTGTCGGCCCTCGCTCGTGGGCTCGGGGCGTGGGCGAGGCCGGCGGCCGGCGAACCCGTCGCGGACGCGGTCGAACCCGCCGTTTTCCCATCGGCTGAAACGCTCGCGGAGGGTTCCGAACACCACCTCCATCTGGGCCATGTCGCCGTCGTGGGTCGCCTTCTGCTCTTCGCTGAGCACCCTTCGCCATTGCTTGTTTCCGGCGAGGATGGCCTTCTCGGCGTCGTCGAAGATCGGCATGGCGGTCTGTGCCCATTGCCGGGCCGTGCTGGCGTCGGCCTGACCGCCGAACTGGGCCTTGGCGAACTGCGTCAGCAGGGATCGCAGATCGTTTTCGTGGTCGGCGAGAAACGCCTTGACCCTCCGCGTCATCAGCGCGCGGGTGTACTTCTCCTGCTCCGGGCTCAGGTTGTAGCGCTGGGCGAGGTTCTTGCAGGCCTGGTCCAGCATGGCCTCGACCCGCCAGAGCCCCAGGGCCGACCCTCCGGACGACGAGCTGTTCGCCGCAGTCCGAGTCCTCTCTTCGGTCGTCTGGGCGGCGGCGGTGTTCGTGAGTCCTCCCACCGCGGTCAGCACAAAGGTGAGCAACGCAACCCCGTGCAGGAAGCCTCTTTGATATAAGCATTTGAGAATAAACGACATACGTTCGCGCTCCATCTGTGCGCCTGCTCCGAACCAGCCCGCCTTGCGGGCGCCCGGATTATACACCGCCGCACTGACGAAAGATGCAGACGCGCGTGGAAGCGATCAGCCCCCGGCGGGAATGGCCTGGGGCCTCCGGAAGGCGTCCGCCAGCCGACGAGCCAGACGACCCACGAACGCAATTGGCCGCAGCCAGGTGACCCGTCGGAGCAGCCGCTTGAGCTCCGGGTTCTCGCGATCGTGCTTGAGCGCCCGCAGGATCATGTTACGGCCGTCGGCCCACCGTCCCACACGAAGGTACGCCAGCGCCAGCTTGTGCATCGCCGGCACGTAGTCGGGGTCCGTCTCGAGGATGGCCAGACAGAGGTTGATTCCCTCGTCGAATCGTTCCTGAGCGAACAGGCAAACGGCCAGGTTGTGGCGGGCCCCGACGCTGTCCGGCTGAAGCGTCACAAGACGCTCAAAGTATGATGCCGCGAGGCGCGGGCAGTCCATGCGGGCGAGGCAGTTCCCCATCGTCGCGAGGGCCTGCCGGTCTTCCGGATCGGCGGCCAGGGCCTTCGACAGGTACGAGCGGGCCTCGGCGTACCGACCGCGTCGCGACAGAAGCTGTCCCATCAGCCGGTGGGCGACGGGATTGGCCGGGTCGCGCGACAGGACGTCCTGGATAAGGGGCTGGGCTCCGTCGTACTCGTCCTCGGCCAACGCCACGCGGACCAGACCCAGTCGGGCCTCGCAGTGGTTGGGCTCGATCTCTGCGATCTGGCAGTACTTCATTCGCGCTTCGTCCAGATCGTCGTTGTCGAGGAACATCTGAGCCATGCCCTCGAGGAGCCCGATATTGCCCGGATCCATGCGCAGCTCGGCGAGATAGTATTGCTTAGCCTGCTCGATGTTCCCGCGGGCGCGGCTTGCCTCGGCCAGACGCTGGTTGGCGCCTGGATAGGTCGGCGCGATCTCCAGCACCCGCCGCCAGCAGTACATGGCACGCTCCCACTGCTCGCGGACCGCAAGCGAGATGCCCAGGTGGTAGAAACAGTGGGGGCAGTCCGGCTTGATCTGCTGGGCGAGGTAGAATGTTTCCTCGGCCTTCTCGTGTTCACCGATGTGGGCGTAGATTGCCGTGCGCTGGCAGTACGATAACTCGTGGTCGGGTTCTGCTCGGGCGATGCGCTCGAAGATCTCGACCGCTTCAGTGAGTTGCCCGACACGAGTAAGATCGAGGCCGAGGACGGTGGACCACTCGATGTTATCGGGATCCAGTTCGAGGGCCTGACGGTAGGCGGCGGCGGCTTCTTCGTACCGCTCCATCTGATCGAGGTAGAATCCGCGCGTGCCGTGCCATTCGGCGTTGTTGGGGTTGATCCCAACCGCGGCGTTCAGCTCCTCCAGTGCCTCCGCCCACTGTTCGGATTCGGAGAGCTGCTGGGCACGCTCCGCACGCTTCTCTGCCTCGAGCCAATCGCTCATTTCACCCTCGATCGCGACGGACGATCAGATCACTCCCGTTGGGATATCGTCGTGAACGGAGCGCGCTATTAGGTTGGAGTGCGGAGCAATGTCGCTCCGCGCCGCCGTTTGCGCTGATTCTCTGTATGGGACGTGGATACAGGGTTGCCGTGCGTGCGGCTCGGGCGCACTACCGGACCACTACTCCCACTCCGCGTGCACTCAGGAACTCAGGCGCGTGCGCCCAGCCTTCGTCGCGATGGGAACTGGCACGTCCGTGCACATCGGCCGACCGTGCCTTCTGTCGGGTCGTTGCAGTGTTGTCAGGCGCTGCGCGGTCGAGTCTGCCTGATTCGCATCGTGAGTCTGTCGAGTGCCGCATGCGGGAATTCGCGATGCCACCTACGGGCGAGTTCCTCTTCGCCGAAGCGGCTTTCCAGGTTTCGAAGGGCTCGCCAGAATGGTACGACGATCTGTTGATAGCTGCCTGATTGCGCGAAGACCGTATCCCCCGTCCCGTCCAGCCTCCGGTGATCCGGATACTCTACGACAGAGAACTGAACAAGCTGCTCGGCCCGGCGGAACGCGAGGTCGAACTGTCCAGGGCCTAGAAGGCAAGTTACGTTCGCCGTCGTGTTCGGAAGGAGTAGTCGCTCCAAGGCCAGCACGAGCTCCTGGAATGCGTCATACCCGGCATACGAGAAGGACTGCTCGAAGCGGTCGACGTCGCCTTGAATCGAGAGCCCGATCCAACCGGCGTCCGGATCATCAAATCGCACGCGCATTGCCATCTTCTGTCGATTCGTTCGACTGAGGATCAATACGGCTCGGGGCGCGGGCCGTTCTTCCATTCGTCGAACAGTCGTATGCACTCGGTTTGCAGGATGCGATCGAAGACATGCACGTGGCTGCCGCCGGTCTCGTAGATCGTGCGGCATGGGATGCTGAGTTCGCTGAACCCGGCCTTTGCCGCGTCCTCGATCGAAGCGCCGAAGTACACTGTCTCCAGCTTGGCCCAGTGGATGGCGGCCGCACACATCGGGCACGGCTCGCACGTGCTGGCGATGACGAGCCCCGACAAGTCGTGACCGCGCTGCCGGCACGCGGCGCGGATCGTCGTGATCTCCGCGTGACATGTGCAGTCATCGAGTTCTCGGACGATGTTGTGCTCGCAGGCCACCAGCGTGCCGTCCGGCTCGGCGATCGCGGAGCCGAATGGTGCCATGCCGTTCGCGATACCCTTACGGCAAACTTCGATCGCCCGCCGCATCAATTGCTCGACTGTCGTTGCATTCACGGTTTCGGCTCGTGGGGTCGTACGGTCATTGCGAATCATCACCTCGCACGACCGGCGTTCCGCATTCCGGGCATACACCGGAGACGTTGCCGGTGAGGTCGTAGTCGCACGTTCGACACAACCCGGCTCGGCGCTCGCGGCGGAGACGCATACGCTGGCGCACCGGTCCGCGCACGAATGCGACGCTCGGGTAGAGCGCGAGGAGGAGGAACCACACCCAGAGCGGCGTTTCCACGGTGACACCGCGCATGGGGGCGCCCAAGTTGCCGCCGAGTGCCACCAGATTGGATCGGTCCTCGGAGGGCGGGATCGCCTCCGGGGCCACGACGCTGATGATGTTGCTCGTGTGCCGACGGATCAGGAACCAGTTCTCCGTGGCCCGTGCTATCGTCTCGGTCTCGGGCCATTGGTGCTCCACTTGAAGGTATCCGTGGGACACCTGGATGGTCTTTCGCTCTTGCAGCGGGCCGGCGCGATGCTCCCACAGCGGTGTGGTCACCCCGATGCTCAACACATGCAGCATTAGGGCCACGGCGGCCGCGCAGCTCAGGACAGCAAGCACGGTCCAGCGGAGCCAAGTCCACACCACTCTGCGCTTCAATTCACAGTCCTCTCCGTTTCACCGCGTCAGCCGGATCTCGGCTGCATCGTTCGTGAACTCGATGCGGGCTTCATGGCTGTCGGCGGACACTTCCTGTTTTGTACGCCGCACCGTGCCGGTCGGATCTACGATTTCGACGCTCCACGTGCCCGCCGGTGGCTGGACGAACATCGCGTCGTCAGATGGTCCGTCCCGAACGACCGCAATCGTGTCGGCGGTTGCACGAATCGACAGGATGGCATCGCTCAGATGAATCCGGTCGATCCGCAGCTCCGTCCAGCCCTTGGGCAGCCTTGGCGTGACCGCGAATCCGTCCGGCGTCGCCTGGAAGCCGAGGAACCCCTCGAGCATGATTTGCGGCACGAGGATGCTCTCGAAGAACTCGCGGTCGATGCCCAGGCCGCCTGGCGGTCCGCCGCCCTGTAGGGTCGTTCCCCGCTTCCCGTCCGCGTAGTAGGCCCGGTAGCCGCCGCTTTGCTGCACCTCGCCGAACCATGCGACGATTTCCTTCAGCCGCGCCCAGGTGTCGTCGGGTCCGCGCGTCTTCACGCGAGACATCAGGTCGTGATACGAGAAGCCAAGCACCGCGCCGCCGTCCTGCACCTGCCCGCCCCACGGGATCGTCTCCGGCCCGCTCCAGAACCAGCCGTAGTAGTCGATGTTGCGTTTGGTCGTCGCGCGGGGGCCGAAGCGCCAGCGGTAGATGTCCTTGCCCTGCGACGTGTCGCCTTCGACCGTCCGCTCGCCCGCGATCCAGCTCATGATGTCGCGAGCCTGCTCGGCGGTGGCGAAGTCGTAATGGATCGCCTCCAGATTGATGAAGGTGTAGCCGTAGTCGTGCATCTTTCCGTCGATGTCCACGCCGGTGGTGAACCGCTTCGTCTTCGGGTTCCAGAAGAGTTTCCCGCTGAATCCCTTGACCTCGCGTGCATGTGCGAGCAGGTCGTCCGGGTCGAAACGCAGCGGCCCGCCGGGAATGTTCCATTCGGGATGCTCGGTGATGTGCCGCTCGAGGACGGCCATGTATTGCAGGGCATCGTAGTAGTGCATCGTCGCGTACGCGTCCTTGTGGCCCATGGGCAGCAGGTCCCAGTAGTTGTTGCCGATCCCGCGTCCGCCGTGCAGCACCTTCTTCCCATCCGGTTGGCGCTCGAGCCCGGTTCGGCCGCAGTGCCCCACAAAAGGTGTCAGGATGCATTTCTCTTCCCGCGTGTGCATCTCGGTCATCAGGTAGTGGATCGCCAGCCGCATCCGCTGGATGTTCGTGCGAAGGAAGTTGAGGTCCCGCGTCCAGTTGAAATAGATGCAGCAGCCGCGCACGAAGTTCTGGTTGTTGATGTTATGCCGCGTGTCGTACTGCGTGAAAACGGACTGGATGCCGACGACGCCCTTGGCCTGCCGGTTCCCGAATCCGATTCGCAGCCCCGTGATCTTGCCCGACCACTGCGGATGCCTGAAGACGGGGACCATCGTGTAGACCACGCTCTTCGATTCGATGGGCGCGAAGTAGTAGCGCCGTGCATCCGAGAAGTCGGTTGCCTGCGGCGTCGTCCATTCGAGGTACGGTTGCGCGTTACCCAAGCCGGTGGCGCGCCAGCGAAGTTGGATGAACGGTGACTGGTATGCATCGACCTCGAACGGCGGGGCGTCGATCGTAGCGAGGGCCTCCGTCAGGTGGATGTTCCATGCGTGCTCGCCGATCCCCTCGTCGCGACCGCCGCGCAGTTTCCATTCTTCCTGCGTCTTCTCCTTGGTGCTGTGCCAGCCCTCTGGCACACCGTGCAACGAGAAGTGCCACCCCCACGTGCCACCGGGGCTCTGCTTCCAGAAGGGGAAGGGCCAGCCCAATTGGTGAGCGATCGACGCGTGCTGATGCGTGGCGACATACCCCTCGGGGTCGATGATGCGGTTGGACAGGGCGTTGCGCCAGCGGTCTCGGATCGTTTGCATGGCGCCGGTCGACTCCAGCGCCGGCCACAGCGTCGGTCCGGAGATCCATTCGTCCCACAGCGTCGCAAGCGGCCCGGCGGGCTTATAGTGAATCCAGTACAGTTCGCGCAGCAATCCCATCTCGCGTTCGAGGCCCGGCACCGCGAACCGCGGGAAGTCGTCGGGAATCTTCATCGCCGGCCGCTCCGCCGCGCGGGCCGATACGCAAACGCAGAGGGATAGGCATGTCGCAATCACTGTTCTCATGATCACCTTCTCTCTTTTCGAGGCTAGAGCTCAGCAGAGGTTCCCCCTTGGGATCGGGACGCTCATAGGGTATCTGCGCCCGACGACCGCGCCGAGTGCACGTGTTGGTACAATACCCGAGCCGGCACCCGACCGCGCGACGCCGGCCTCGCTCAGCCCGCCTGCTCGCCGGCCACGGGCATTCCCGTCATTGCAGTTGGCGTCTGCATCGCGACGTTGGGCGAAGGAGACGGCGGGCGCCGCCTGCGGCAGGGGAACACGCGCCGAACGCGTCGCCGGACTGCGGGGTTCTCGCGGGCCGATAAAACGCCATGTCGCCGCGCACCCGCCGAAGGGGCCACCGGTCCCCCACGGTCGCAATCTGGCGGAGTGGTTCTTCTGGACACTCTGCGTCAGGGTTGCTATTATCGAACACAGTGCCGGTCCGGCTCCGGGGGGCAGTTGGCCTGTCAATTACGATCACAGCCTGAAAACTTCGCGATGGGAGAGGTCTCATGAATCCTGTACCACGTCGGTTGCGTTCGGTTGAACATGGCTTCGCGCTGGCCATCGTCGTGATGTGTTCGAGCAGCGCCCAGGCGTTTGATCTGTTCGTGAAGACGCCGGCCAACGGTGGGGACGATACGAACAACGGATCGAGCTGGAGTGCCGCGAAGGCCACCGTGCAGGCAGCGCTCGACAGCTTCTTCATCAGCAACGACTCCGACACGATCCGAGTTGCGGCCGGCGTCTACAACGAGAAGCTGTTCTTTCCGGGTCGCTGGGGCGTTGCGCTGCTTGGCGGCTTTCCAGTGGCAGGTGGGTCGTATGTCAGTGACCCGACCACCAACCCGACCATCATCGACGGCACGGGCATCGCGGGTTCGGCCGCCGTGATCCGGATCCCGCCCACCCCCAGTGGCAGCCCCACCTACGGAACGTCGAAAGGCCTGGTTATTGACGGTTTCATTATCAGAAACGGAAGCCTCGACGGGATCAAATCCGATGCCACGGGGCTGACCGTCCGCAGGTGCACGGTCGAGAACAACTCCGGCATTGGGATCAACATCTACGGCTCGCTCACTGATTTCGCGGGGGCTACCCCGAGCTACCCGGGACCGCTGGTGGAGCAATGCGTCGTTCGCAACAACGTCGGTGCGCTGGCGGGCGGGATCATGTTCACTGCGGCCGCCGGGCGAGACGGTACGACCAACAATGGAGGCCAGTTCGGCCTCTACGACTACGAAGGAGAGGTGGTCAACACGCTGGTCTACGGCAACTCGGGGACGCTCGGCGGCTTCGGGGTGGGCGGCGTGCGTATCGAATACGCCGACATCGACATCACCAACTGCACGATCGCCTTCAACTCGGGGGCGTACGACGGCATCTTCGCGGCCGGCAACGATGCGCTCCAGCAAGCCACGGTGTCGGTGAGCAACTGCATCGTCTGGAACCCGGGTGGGGACGACATCGGCGTCAATGCGGGCACGGCGAGCTTCGTGATGGACTACACCGATGTCGAGGATGCCGGTGACACGGCCCTGGGGACGAACAACCTGTCGCAGGATCCGCTGTTCGTTGACGCTCCCGGGACCGTGGGTACTCCCGGACAGGGCGGCACTACCGGCTCGGCGGATTACCACTTGACCGGGTGCTCTCCTGCCGTGAATCGCGGCACCAGCACCGGGGCGCCGGCGGACGACCTGGACGGGACGGCAAGGTCGGACGGGATGCCGGACCTCGGCGCGTTCGAGGCCGCCGGCGCGAGCGCTGCGGACATCGCCCTGGACGCGACCTCGCACGACTTCGAGAACCTCGAGGCCGGCACGACGGATGAGCACACGTTCACGATCACGAACGACGGCGACTGCGATCTCGTGATCGGCACGATTGACGAGGCCGACCTTGCCCCACCGTTCAGTATCACCGACGACACCTGCTCGGGGCAGACGCTGGCCCCCACGATCGACAGTTGCACGGTAACGGTCGAGTTCGCTCCGACCGCCGCGGGATTGTTCAGCGACAGCTTCGACATCCCCTCCAACGATCCTGACGAGAGCATCGTCACGATTGACCTGGACGGGGCCGCGTTGGATTGCACGATCACCGCGGACGATGAAGTGCCCGCGGATTCAACGAACCATACGGCCACCGCGCCGGCCGGCCCCGGAACCTATTTGTGGTCGGTCACCGGAAGCGGGACGCTCGATGGTGGCCAGGGGACGAGGACCATCACATACTCGGCCGGCTCCGGCACGGAACTCACGCTCGCACTGACCGTCGAGCGGGGTGCTCTCCCGCTCGATTGCCAGAAGACCGTCACCATCACGCACGGCCCGACCGCAACCAACACCGGCCCGGTATGTGACGGCGAGGATGTGCAGCTCATCGGCGGTCCCGACGGCATGGCCAGTTACTCCTGGACCGGACCGAGCGGCTTCAGCTCGACGCAGCGAAGTCCATTCGTTTCTCCGGCCGTTGCCGGTGTCTACACGCTGGTCGTCGACGACGGTGCGGGCGGGCAGGACGACGCTGACACGACGGTCGTCGTGAACCCGCTTCCGACCTGCGCGATTGCCGCCGCTGACGTGGTTTGCCCGGACTCGACCGGCAACGTGGCGACGGCTCCGCCCGGTCTGGCCTCGTACGGATGGGCCGTCACGGACGGCACGCTCACCAGTGGTGCCGGTACCGACACGATAGAGTTCACCGCCGGCCCGGCGGGTACGGTCGTGATCGATCTCATTGTCGCTGATGCCAACGGATGCACGAAGCCGTGTTCACACACCGCGACGATTGGGGCCACTCCGGTCTGTGACGTCGACGCCGACGCGGCCGTCTGTGCAGACTCGGAGGGCAACATTGCCACGGCCCCGGCGGGCTTGGCGTCGTACGAGTGGACCGTCACCGGCGGCTCGATTGCCGAGGGGCAGAGCACCGATACGCTCACGTACACCGCAGGGGCGGCCGGTATGTTGACCATCGATTTGACGGTCACCAACGTTGACGGCTGCCCGGCAGATTGCTACGCCGAGGTCACGGTCGACGCCAAGCCGGACTGCGCGATCACGGCCGACGCCACCGTCTGCCAGGGCACGACCGACCTTACGGCTTTCGTGCCCGACGCCGGAGTGGGGGCGACATACGCCTGGACGGTGACGGGAGGCACGATCACCGACTGTGCCGGGTCGACGGGCAACGTCGCCTCGGTTCCGGACGCCGGCGCCGGTGCGACCTATGCGTGGACGGTGACGGGCGGCACGATCACCGCCGGCCAGGACACCAACAGCATCACCTACACGGCTGATGCTCCGGACGCAGTCACCGTCGAGGTCACGGTCACCAACGGCAACGGCTGCTCGGCTACGTGCACGACCGATCTGCTCGTTGACGAGACCGATCCGTCCATCACCACCTGTGCGGCGGATGACACGCTGCTTGCCGATGCGGACTGCCAGGCCGTCGTGCCCGATCTGACCGGTGACGTGGTGGCGGATGACAACTGCGACAACGACCTGACCATCACGCAGGATCCGGCCGCGGGGACGACCATTGGCCTCGGAGACACCGTGGTCACCCTCACGGCAACCGACGACGCGGGCAACGTCGACGTGTGCACCGTCACCCTTACGGTCGAAGCGAACGGCTGCAATACGGGCGGCGGAGCTCCCGCACCGATTCCGGACCCGACTTCCGGATCGGGTAGTGCGGATGCCGACGGTGACTTCGCCCAGTCCATCACGGATACCGACGGGCAGCAGCTCGCTGAGATCGACGTCCGCGGCGCCGATCCCGGTGACACGATCGACTACAGCGTGGACGAAGCGGGCGCCGGCGGTGCACCGGCCGGCACGACGTTCGGCTTCGGCGACGGCGTGGCCCTCGGTCGGACGCTGACTGTCGAGGCGACGGCTATGCCCGGCACTTTCCAGGTAACCATCAGCATGGTCTTCACGCCGCAAGAGCTCACCGACGCCGGTCTGACCGCCGACTCGATCGAACTGCACGTTCTCGACGAGAGCGCCACACCGCCCGTGTGGGTGCCCGCCGGGGTGAACGTCGGGATGTCGGCCCCACGGGGATTCCGGGTGACTCCGGATACTTCATCAACGCCGATGGCAACATCGTCTTCTGGGCCGAGCGCGATGCGCTGAGCACGTTTGCGGTGGGAGTGCCGCTTCCGCCGGAACCGGAGCCGGAGCCGCCGGCCGAACCCGAGCCGACGGTGACGCCGCCACCCGATGCGGGGCAGGAAACCCCTGGGCCGGGTGAGACCGCCGACGAGACTGAGCCGCCGCCGCATCCGCTTGCTCTTCTGCTGAACCTGTGCGGGATCGGTGTGGGTCAGATGATGATCGTGAGTCTCGTCGGTTTGGGCTTCCTGCAGTTCGCTCAGCGGCGCAGGTGGTTCTGACCGGCAGGGCGAACCGGCCTCACCGGCAGCTCACGCTCGCTCACCGCATCCCGATGCACATCGGGATCGGGACGTCTCCGCTTCTGGCGAGCGTCATCTGCCTCTGCGTCGCACGTTAGATGACGGCTGTGGCTTCGATCTCGACCTGCAGACCTGGGATTGCCAGTTCCGGCGTGCCGATGGCCGTCGAGGCGGGGTAGGGCTTGACGTAGAACTCGCGACGCACCTTGCGGAACGCGGCCAGGTCGCGCGACAGGTGCACGAAGTATGCGCGCACCATGACGACGTTCTTCCATGTCGCGCCCGCCTCCTCGAGTAGTGTCTGTATGTTCTGCAAAGTCTGGCGGATCTGCGTCTCCATGTCCGCGTTGTAGTCCCGCGGTCCCTGGCCCGAGATGAAGAGCACCTTCTGCCCCTTGGCCAGCACGGCCGGCGAGTAGCCGGCATCCGCCGCCTTGACCGTCTCCGGGTAGATGCCCTTGGATGTCATGGCCTTCGGTTTCTTCTTGCGTTTGCCTGCGTCAACCTGCTGCGCTTGCGTGACCTGCGCACCGATTCCAGCCAGGCCCGCACCTACTGCCGCACCCGACGACAACATCCCGACGGCCTTCCGTCGACTGACCCTCGTTCGGTTCTTAGCCATTGTCATGCTTCCCATCTGCGTGTGGAATAGACTCGACCAGTGTCAACCGAGCACACGATAGACAAGGATCCATCTGATGACAATGCAAAGGGTCGGCACCGCGAGTCTGTTGAGCTTGCTCATGCTGCCGCTGCCGGCGGTTGCGGACAGCGCGGCGCGTACGGGTCACCCGCGACTGTACTTCACCGCCGAGGACTTGCCGCGCCTGCGGAAGTTGCGCACGCAGGGCGTTCACGCGCGCATCTTCAAGAACCTCATCGCGTCGGCGGATTGGTGTCTGACGCGGGAACCGCGGACGGAGTGGATCGCGCCCCGCACGCCCGATCCGATCTACGAGAATCTCTACGACCGCTTCTACGGCATGATGCACGACATGGCGGTCATGGAGCACCTGGCGTTCGCGTACGCGTACAGCGGGGATGTGCGGTACCGCGACGGGGCCCGGCGGTGGACGCTGGCCTGCTGCCGCGTGTGGAAGCGCGAGGCCGACGGCAAGGTCGATGCGAGCAAGGCCTACGCGGTGACGCGTTTACTCAAGGGCTTGGCCGTTTGCTATGACATCCTCTATCACGTGCTGGGCGAAGAGGAGCGAAAGGAACTGCGCGAGACGATGGTCGGCGTCGGTCGGGAATACTACGTGTACTTTCAGAATCCGGCGATCGCCGGACCGGGGCACAACAAGCATCACGGAAGCGTCGAGGCCGGTTCGTTCGGTGTGCTCGCCCTCGCCCTGCTGGGAGAAGTGCCGGAAGCGAAGGACTGGCTTGAGCTGATGGTCGCCAAGCACACGGGGTACCTGCTCGCGCAGGGGCTCACCGCGAGCGGTACGCAGGAACAGAGTTCGAACTACTGGGCCTCCACGATGCACTACCGTATCTTCTTCATGGATGCCTTGCGCCGCGTGACCGGACGCGACTTGTTCAAGCCCAACAAGCAGCACATGCCCGGTCGGATCGCTCTCGCCGCGGTGGCTGGTCCCAAGCGGCCCGGTCACAATGAGGACAATCAGTCCGTTCTGTTCGGGCCGTCGTACGGGCAACTCGACTACTGGTCGCCCGTGCTGGTATACCTCGCCCGCGAGTACCGCCGGCCGATCTACCAGCACTTCGCTCTGTGGGATCAGTCACTCGGATCGATTCAGAAAACACGATACGTAACGAAGAGCGATGAACAGCTCATGTTCACGTTCGGCGGCTACGTGTACGCATGGGTTGACCCCACCGTGCCTGACGAGATCGAGCCGGGTCTTCCGCTTTCGTTCGAGTTCGCCGACGTCAACGAAGCCTACGTTCGTGCGTCCTACGAGATCGGTGCGATCGTCGCTGCCGTTCGTCAGGGTGCGCTCGTCGTGCACGCAGGGGGCCGGCCGGTGCTGGTCAGCAGCTCCAGCATCCACGGCAGCCCGACGCTCGAGCCGGGTCAATCACTCGAAGACGACGGCAAGACCGCCACCGTGTGCTTTGGCGACACGGGGACCGCCAAAGACACCGAGCCCGCCCTGGTCCTCAGCCGACCGGGGCATCTGATGATCCGGTGGCAGGCCGCGGCGGATGTCCAGTGGTCGTGCCATGGCAAACCGGGGCGGAACGGCAACACACTCACATGGCCGGGCGGCACCCAATTGGTCGTGACCAAGGGGGAAATCCGTTTCGTCGATGCCGAGGGTCACCGGGACCGGAAGGTCGTCGGGATGGGGAGACTCGAACTTGAAGACCCTATGCCGATGCGCTACCCGCTTGTGACCGCCCGACCCGCCGAAGGTGAGTTGGGCATCACGGTGCACACCAAGTGACCTGCGGCGTGTCCTTCGGCGTGCCCTCAGTATGAACCACGAAGGGCACGAAGAGCACGAAGCAAGACGATGTGGCCTAGTTCGCCCGCCGGACCCAGATCGGCGACGACCAGGCGTAGCCCCCGTTCTCTTGTTCGCACCGGAGGTAATAGTAGGCTTCCTTGCCCGGCTCGAGGTTCTGGTCGCTGTAGCTGCAGCGGTACTCCGTCGCTGCGGGCTCGGCCGTGTAGACGAAGCGATTGTTCTTGACGACCTGCACCTTGGTCAGTGGTGCGTTGCCCTTCGCGAAGATCTGGAAGCTGGGTGCCGCGTCGACCTCCACCTCTTCGCCCAGCAGCCGGTTGCCGAGACGGAACTCGATGACCAGACGCCTCGTCGCACCGAACGTCCGCCGGCTCTTCAGGCCTTCGATTACGCCGCGGCGCGACATGTCACTGCTGTACACGCCGGCATACGCTCCGCTCACCTGCCCGTGATCCGAGCTCGCGATGACGCCGATCCGGATGCCCTTGGCCAGCGCGTCCCAGAAGTAGTACCCCTCGCGCGTTCTGCGGACGGTGGGTGACGCGCCTGAGTACTCGTACGATCCCCGCGTCTGGTAGATCTCGGCCACGCGTTCGAACTGCGGGTTCCACTTTCCCCAGTCCGTCGCCGATGGTCCGTCCGCCAACTGATGCGGGATGGCCACCGCCTCGGTTCCCTTCAAGGCCGCGAACAGCTCGGCCGGTGCATCCTCCTCGTAGCACGGCCGGCCGCGCCTCAGGTAGACCACGTTCTTGTGACCGCCGCGTCGAGCGAAGCTCCCGCCGTGTTCGTACCCGTACATGGAAAGGAACTCGCCCTCAATATAGAAAAGGTCACAGTACTTCTCCGAGCGCCACCATGCATAGGACTGAAGCGGACTCTGCGGACGGCCGTAGCGATGCTTCAGCAGGTCCTGGTCGTGATCGGAAATCGCCAGGAAGTCCAGCCGGGCCACGTCAATCGCGTAGCGGTACGTATCGATCAGCGAGCCGTCGTAGTTCATCGCGCACCGGGAGATGTCAGTGTGCCGATGCGTATCCCCGTACAGCAGCAGGTAGGTCTTCCCGTTCGCGGTCAACGTGTGACGCTCGGGTCGGTTGGAGGCTTCGCTTGCCTGTGGTGCGGCCGTGAGCCTCCGATCCAACGGGTCGACGGGCAGTCCGTTCGATAGCTGGCTAGGCGGCTTCAGCCTGGCCGCATGCACGTTGTGGTTCCCCGGCTCTTCGGCGCGCTTCGGTCTGCGCGCGTCGTCTGCCCATGCGGCCCACACGCCGCCATCTGAGTCCAGGCAGGCGGCCAGCCGCATGTCGTTGCGTCCGTTGCTGCCCGGCAGCGGAAGGGGCTCGGACCACTTGCCACCGGCGTAGCACAGCGCGTACGGATTCCAGATGCCCCGCGCCTGGGGCCGCGGTCTGCGTTCCGTTGGCTTCGATGTCAGATCGCGGAGGTGACGGACGAACAGCCACAGCCGACCGTCGCCGTCCACGGTCAGCTCCGGCAACTCACAGAACCGAGCCAGCGGTCCGGCCAGGACTTCCGAAAGACTCTGCGTCGGTTCGAAGAACTGACCCGCAGCAAGACACCGGATCTCGACCGAGCGCTGGCTGTGCAGTTTCCGGCCGCCTTTGTTGTCTTTGCCCCAGTTCAGTCCGCCGTTGTCCCAGGCGATCCAGACGCGGTCCTTGCCGTCGACGGCCAGCGCCGCGTGCGCCTCATAGTCCGGCGAAGTGGCAACGCCCATCGCTTCGCTGACCGTTCCGTCATGCAACTCGCTGATGAGAACGTCGTAGCTCCCGCTACGGTAGCTGTCCCAGGCGACAACGACGCGCCCGTCGCGCTTGACCGCGATTGCCGGATCCCAGTCGCCCGCGGGGTGGCGCGAGACATTGAGCGGCTCACCCAGTCCCTCCGGCGTGACGGTCGCCAGCAGAATCTCGTGATTGCCATCCACTGCCGACTGCCACGCCATCCAGACCTTGCCGCCGCTGTCGACGGCCAGGTCCTGGCTGAGATCGTTGCCCTCCGCCCGCGTCAGCCTGATCGGGTCGGACCACTCGCCCGCGGCCAGGAACCGCGCCCACAGATCCCAGTTCCCGTCTTCGTTCTGGGCCCACGTGACCCACAGGCGACCGCTTGCGTCGCGACACATGGCCGGACGCCAGAAGTCGCCCGCTTTCTTGCTGAGCGTGACGGGCGAAGAGGCCTTGGCTCCGTTGAGCTTGGCGACCACGACCGCGTCGGACGTTCCGTCGTAGGCCACCCAACAGACCCAGACGTTGCCTTCGCTGTCGCAACCGATGGCCGGGAACTCATCCTCCGTGTCCGGCGAACCCAACGCCGCAAGACTCTTGGGCTCTGCGACCGATGCCGGCGCTTTCTCCCCGCGCAGTTCGGCGCCCGTGAAGACCCAGACGAACATCATGATCGAGTGAATCGTCTTCCAGCGCACGCTTCGGAGTGTTTGCATCATCAGGCCTTTCGCTTCGCTCGCTGAGCCATCGTACCGAGGTCGACGATGGCGGCCCGGTCGCCCGCTTTCGCGACGAGGTCACAGATCAGGTCGACAGTCTTGAACTCGGGATCGACGATCCCCAGGCCCGAGGGGTGGGCGAGGAAGTCGAAGCACGCTCGCCGCTCGATGGCCCATTCGACGCCCATGCGCGTGACTTCGAGGAAGTCATCGAGGCTCCAGCGAGCGTTGCGGAATGCGTTCACGTCGCTGATCGGGCTCATTGGTACGTCGATCAAACCCGTCGGATAGACGAACGGTTGCGACTCCTCCTGCGCCTTGAGAATCGCGTCGAGCGTTTCCTTGGTGGGCTTCTCACCTCGCTCGCCGACCGGGTGGCTCGGATACCTGCAACTGATCCAGTCGAAACCCTGGTCGAGCATGATTTGCTGCACGTCGGGCCGGTCGTTGAGTGCCATCGAGAAGCCGCCCGGCGTCCGGAACCCCGCGGGCTCGATGCCGAGTCGATGCTTCATGGCCATCGTGGTCATGCGAATGCTCTCCTCGATGACCTGGCGCGGGGTCTTGCCGTGGATCAGCCAGGGGGCACGACGAAACAGGAACTGAAGCTCCTCGGGCTTCTGGGCCCGGACGTAGACGTGGTCGTACGTGTGGTTGCCGATCGGATGCCCTTCGGCGACGAGTTCCTTGAGCCAGTCGACGTTCTCCTGCTCGAAGACGGCCCCGACGACAAAGTAATGGATGCAGCCGCCTCGGGCCTTGACGCGCCGCGCCGCCTCAACCGAGTACCGCTTGGCCGCATCGTCGAGGTTGCCCTTGTCGTAGTTCCATTCCTCCTGATCCCACGTCGGGAAGCACCACATCATCTCCAGGTCGAGCGTGATGCCGATCAAGGCCTTGTCCGGCGGTGCGGCCGACTTCGGCTTGGCGGACACGAGCCGCTGTGCGCTCGCCAGCCCGACCCCCGCCGCGGCGGACCCGGCAAGGAACCGTCGCCGCGACATCGCAAGATCTTTCCGTGACATCAGAAGCCTCCGAGTTCGAAGGTGATCGCAGCCCCCAGTCCGGCTCAGCGCTGTGCGCGCTCGCCGGGCCGGTACTTGATCCATGAAACCTGCGTGACCAACTGATTCAGCGAAGCGAACGAGATTGCCGCGTTCGTGGCGAATCGCGGACTCGCATTTGCGGGAAACGTCGCCATCGTCGCGTCGCCGACGAGGAACACGTTGAAGTCCTTCGAGAGGTTCTCAAAACCGGCCGTCGTCTTGCGAAAACACATGTCCGTGGCGTAGCCGGCCAGCAGCACGTGGCGGACGCCGTTCTCCTGCAGAAACTCCTTGAGCGGCTCGTAGCCCTCGGAGTCGTAGATGAGCACGTCGTCCGGATGGGTCTCGATTCCCTTGACCACGGGGATCGGCAGATCCCAGAAGCCCTCGTTGTTGTACTTGGCGGTGGCGTCCAGGCCGGGGAAGTGCTTGAAGTAGTCGATCACGGGCCGGTCGGCCGAAACCGGAAAGCGGCCGACGAGCGGTTCGCCCCGGTAGGTGAACGCGTTGAGTTTCTCGGTCAGCTCCTTGGCACCCTCGCGCCGCTGCTCGTCGGTGGGTTTCCCGCGGAACGAGCGGTAGAGCTTCTTGCGGATCGGATCCTCGTTGCCGGGCTGGCTGTACATCACCATGGCCACCTTGCCCCGCAGCGACTTGACGAACGGGTTGAGCACCCGCGTGATCTGCTCGTGCGAGAGGTGGTTCTTCTCCGGTGTGCAGAAATCGGCTACGCCGGCGGGCTCGGGCGTGCGCCACCCCTGGCCGTCGTCGATGCCCCACGGGTGGACGGCGATGAGCGCCGTCCGGTCCGCGCGCAGCCGGTTGGGCATCTCGATGATGCCGCGGGCGTTGTACGAGAACCGCCACGCCCGCACGTCGAGGTCTGCGCCGGGATCGTCGACGAGAATAGGAGCCTCGTACCGCGTCAGCTCGCGGACCGGTTCGACGAACTCGGGGTAGTCGGCAAGGAGCGGCGGGGGGTTCGCGATCGGCGTCAACCGGTTCTCGTAGATGCGGTCCGCGGTGCGTTCCCCGGCCTGAGCCGCACCGCACATCACCGCAAGCAGACAACCCCATCGGCCGGCGATTGACCGCCTCCGTCTCGGTGTCGCGAGATCCATCGTCCGGTCCTTTCGCATGACGCAATCAAGACAGCCCTCCCAAGCGTACCGACCACTTCAGGGCGTGACAACCGCAGCGGGGCCGACGCGGCGCGGAGGGGTGCATCTCACGAATCGTGGCACCACAACACATGGTGGGTGCCACTGGCGGCTTGCCCGCCAGTGTTTCCCGCGGTCAAGGTGTGGCGAGCACGGGCAGGCAAGCTGCCCGTGGCACCCGGCTGCCACCGAACTTGAGATGCACCCGGCGCGGAGGATCGCCGCACGCGTCGCTCGCCGGACCCAGGCCGAATGCCGATACACGCATTCCGAACCGCGCCCGTCAGGAAGCGGACGCAGGCGTATCTTTGACTGAAGAAGGCAGAGTGTTTTCGGCAGGTATCGGTTTGCCCCGCTTCCTGACGGGCGCGGTTCGGATTGGCCGCCCGCCGTTGCGCCGCGGGGACACGATGCTGCGTCGGTGGACGAGGGCTGCCGCACTGCGCCGGACGCAAACGGATGCCGGACCTCCGGGAAAGAGGCTTGACACGATCATTGTACATTGTACAGTGAGCGACGAGCCGGCTCCGGGTATCCGGTCCCGGAGCGAAGGGATCTTGTGCACGGTTTCGCAGAAAGGAGTCAGACGGTGAAGAAAGTCGCCCGGATCAAAGGGATTTGCAGCCGGCCACTGCAGGCACGCTATCTGGCCGCCGGGGACGAGGAACGGGAGGTGCTCCGTGGGCTCGTCGAGAAGGAGAGCCTGTGGATGATCCGCAAGATGGCTCGCAGGGGATACCGCCTCGAGGCCACCGTGGCCGGCGTCTACGGCGTCTTCACGCGTGGGCCCGCCGAAGGCACGATTGAGCTGCGGGTGGTCGAGGCCGAGGCGCTCACCGCGTGAAGCAGAGCAGGATCAAGCGGCTGTACTCCAAGAAGCTCGCTCGGCGTCTCGCCGCCCTCGACGGCCCGCGTCGCGACGAGCTGGCCGCCTTTGCCGAGCGTGAGGCCGACGACGCCATCGCGAAGATGCGGGCGAAGGGCTACACGCTCCTCACCCGCCTCGATTCCGGCGAGGGCGTCTTCGTACGTGAAGACGACGTGGTTGGCCTGCACATTCAGCTTCCGTCGGCGCTATACAAGCGGCTCGACGCCGAGTGTCGCCGGCGCGAGACGACCAAACGGAACTTGGTGATCGCGGCCCTCGAACAGTACCTCGCCGGTCCGGATACGCCCTCGAAGCGCTGACGGTGCGGCCGTCACGGTGCGGCGAGCTTCACCCAGGCCTGGTTGTTGTCTGCCTGCCTCAGGCGGACGTAGACGTAGTGGCTTCCGCCGGGCTCGAGTTCGGGACGATAGGTCAGGCTCACCTTCTGCTTCTTCGGGCGCAGCGTGTGCCAGAGCTTGCCGTCCACGAAGATCTCGACCGTCTCGATCGGGGCGGTGCCCTCGGCCTCGATGGTCAGCGGCGGCATGGTCTTGGCGGCGAACCGCTCGCCCATCCAATGCCCGTCAGCGTGTACGAGCAAACGGATCTTGGCGGTCGCCCCATACGTCCGGCGGGCCTGCATGGCTCGGAAGATCGATTCGCGCGTACGCTGCTCGGCCCACACACACGCGAAGCTGGCGTGCGTTGACAGGTGATCGCTGCTGGCGATGAAGCCGAATCGGTACCCCCGGCTCAGTCCGTCGTGTGCGTCGGCATCGACGACGCGATCGCGACAACCCTGATAGATCTCGAGGAGCGGACGGCGGCGCTCGTCGTGCGACTTCCAGAGCACCTTGTTGAACGGCTGATGCGGGATCGTGAACGTGTCGTCGCCCAACTCCTTCCAGAAGTCGGGCAGCGGGTACGTATGCGGGCGGAGCATGTCCGGGCGCAGCGAGATCACGTTGTGGTCGGTGTCACCACGGCTGCGCTCGTACGAGAAGAATGGAAAGAACGACGGGGGAAGTTGATAGCGTGTGACTTGCTTGCGGCAGCGCCACCAGAGCTGGCTCAGCGCGTTGCCCATCGCGATGTCGCGGGTGTGGTCGGTGACGCCCACGAAGTCGAGCCCGGCCACATCGATGGCGTACCGGTATGCATCGTCGATGGTTCCGTCCGTGGGCACGCGGCACAGCGACAGATCGGTGTGTCGGTGCAAGTCGCCGTAGAACAGTTGAAGACGCTTGCCGCCCAGCGTCACCCGTTCCGGCTGCGATCGGGCGGGAGGCTGCACCGGCGTCGAGGCCGGATTCCCGGCTGCACCGTTCGTTCCGGCCTGGGATTCGCGAGCACCCTGAGCCGAAACGAGCCCATGGGCGAGGCCGCGGGGCAAGTCGCTCTTGCGC
>CAYMME010000071.1:0-23188 GCA_964391465.1 uncultured Planctomycetales bacterium | reverse complement strand
AAAGGCGCTACTGGACGCCCGTCTCCTCGTGCTTGGCGTCGCCGGCCGGTGCGTCCTTGCCGTCGGCCCGGGCTCGAAGGGCCTCCATCGTGTCGCCAACCTCCTTGGCCATCCGGCTGTTGGGGAACTCACCGACGATGGTTTCGCCGACCTGGATCGCGTCGGACCAGCGTTTCTCCTTGACCGCCAGCGAAAACTGGACCCGCATGTTCATGAGCTTCTCGTGGAAGACGCCCCGAGCCGACACCTCGAGCTGCTTGGCCTCCTCTGCCGACAGGTAGGGGTCGAGGGCCCGGAGAATATCGATCCCGCCGTCGATATCCTTCCGCTTGACTGCCTCCGCCCACTCGTCCAGCAGCGACTGCTTGTAGGCGGCGAGACGCGCGTCCACCGTGTCCGGCAAACGCTGCATCCGCTCGTCGTCGGGGAACAGGTGCTGCATCCGGGCCGCCTCCGCGTGGGCGCGGTCCCAGTCGCCGGCGCTGCAGTGCGCCCCGACCATCTTCACGGCCTCGCTGATCCGCTCTTCCATGTGCTCGTGTCGAGCGGCGTCGACCTGCTTGCGCAAGCTGGTCGTCTCCTTGCTGTCGCCGAATCGGCGCTCCATCTCGTCCAGCAGGGAGTACGCAAGATCCCAGTCCTCGACCGAGATCTCCTCGCGAATGGCCACGCGCAGTGCCTCGCGCTCTTTGGCCCGGTGGGCGATGGACTTGGCGACGTCGGAAATCTCACTGTTGGCTACCATCGCGTCCACCGGCTTGCGGTACGCCTTGACCTGGTCGACCAGGTCAAGTGTGGTGTCGTGGAGGCGATACAACTGCTCGTTGAGCTTTGCCAGGGCCGCGGTGATTCCGCGCAACAGCACGGCAATCAACATGCCCCAGCCACCGGCGAACGCGAGAGCGGTGCCGGACAGGGTCCACGCGGCGTCGCCGCGCGCCAGCCACCACACACCGACGCCGACCATGGCCGCGCCGCCGACCAGACCCGCGACCATCAGAATCGTGGCCAGCCTGCGGACCGTCACATACGGGGAATTCACATCCTGCATCAAACAGCACTCCGTAACGCGGAACAGTTCACCGGATGCCAGACATGTGCATCCGAGCGTACGCGAGCCGCGCGAGTAAGTCAATTATCGGACGGGGGTCCAACAACCACCGCCTCGCCATTGCCGTCCGGGGCGGGTCGGGCGAGTTCGTCGGGGGGGCCTTCCAGCATCTTCCGGGCTCGCAGGTCGCGCAGTGCTCGACGGTGAAGCACCTCGAGGATACGCTCCCGGTGATGCTTGCTCTTGCCAAGCACCCGTAGAAACGCCCACGCGCCGCTGACGGCCACGAGCCCGGTCGATAGCAGTTCCCAATCAGTCATACCCACCGTGAGGGTGTGTTGTTCGACGGAACCGTATCTACTATCGGCCGGGCACGGCGGCGCGTTGACCCCTCCGCTGGCTCCTGCGTTCCGGGTCCGCGCCTCGCACTCCTATTAACCCGGACACGGCTGCACCGGGTCGGTTGGGCCCGGTAACTCGCAATACGAGACGTTCGTGCCGTGGCCGGGTCGGCTCGAGGGCATTGTAGCGGCCGGGAACTGTCGCCAGAGGCGGCCTACGAGTCGGTTCTGACTCCGAGCCGCCCGGCGCGAAGGTCCGCGTCGAAGTCGGCCAGCGACCCCTCGAAGAAGACCAAACGCCCCCGGATCGTCGCCTTGGCTCCGGGCTCCAGGTCCGGCACGGCCGGGTCCGCATGCATGCACGGATGGCCGGCGTTCTGGATGAGCGAGTAGGTGTCCGTGTTCCAGGTGCATGCGACCAGACGCTCTGCTGCCGACGAGACCGTCACCATGATCGGCAGGTCGGTCGTCTTTCGCCCGCTTCGCCAGCCGAGCCGGTAGCGACCCTTCTCGGATTCGAGGCGGCGGGTCTCGTCGAATTGCAACCAGCCCCGACCCGGAACGTGGACGTACTTGTTCTCGGCGGTGTAGTCGGCGAACTCCTTGATCGCACGGAGGAAGAAGCACGTCTGGAGCGTGATGCGGGTCAGTGGGGCGTTACTCCCGTTGCGGATGAACAACTCCAGGTCGACACCGTTCTCGGCTTTCGTGATCTTGCCTCCGAAGGCGATCTTGTTCGGCAGGACGCGCTCGTAGGCGATCTCATTGCGTTTCGTCTGCCACGGGACCGCCGGCGGGTTGGGGAACACCACCGGCTGCACCTGCGGATTCACGTGGCTGAGGTAGAGCAGCCCCTGCTCTGTGAAGATCGCCTCGGGGAAGTCCGCCCAGATGTAGTCCTGGCTCGGCCAACTCGGACTCACCCACGCGATGTGCTCCCACGGGTAATGCGGCCGCCACTTGCCGGGAAGAATGCGGATGCCTCTGGCGTGCGAGGCGTACGTCTCGGTTCGTTTCGGTTTCTCCGCCCCCGTGGCGATCGGCAGCCGACTCGCCCACGCACCGGCCATCGCGGTGCCGAGCAGAGACCGTCGTGAGACGGGCTTGGTCGAATCCCATCGTGCCATGATAGACTTCCTCCCGGACATGCGTGTTCTTCGCCGCGTCGCTTCGCGGGATCACTGTTTCAGCAGCCAGACCTCTGCTGCGTGAGAGTGCTGCCGCCAGTTCAGGTGCGACTCGTCGATCTTGTCCCACGTGAGGTGCAGGGCGCCGTCGGCCGTCAGCTCCGCCGGTACGGTGAACTCCTTGAACGCCCCGATTTCCTTCGGGGACCTCGTCGGCTCGATCCGCACGCCGTCGCCCCGCAACGGCGACTCTCCCTGGCCCGTCACCCGGACCGAGTACCGCGCCGCCGGATCCAGTCCGTCATAGGCAAGCCCCACCGGCCAGCGCATGTGATGCTGCCACGAGAGACGCTGCCGGCTCTTGCCTTCGTCCCACCACGAGTGGCTCGCGTTCTCGTGACGCCACAGCTCCGGGTCGGTGTTCGTTCCCTCGCCCCGAATCACGTGCGGCGACCTGCCGACGTGCCCGATGTCGTCGTAGTAGCTCCCCGGGCCGGGGTTCTCCCACTTTCGGATCACCTCGAGCCTCGCCAGCTTCTCCTTCTCGTCGCTCATTTTGCGAATCTCTGCGAACTCGTCCTCCAGCCACCATCGGTTGTTGAGCGGGTAGTCGACGAAGTCCATCACGCATCCGCGTTCGGCGCTGCTGCCGTGATAGCGTTCCACGCTCGTCTGATACCCGATGGACTTGAACGCGGCGTCGGCCAGCGCCTCGATTCGCTTGCGCCATCCCGAACGAACACGCTGCGTCTCGGCACGGCGTAGAACCTGCGATGCCCTCTGCATGGCCCGGTCCGCACCCATTCGCTTCGCTCGCCCCAGGACCTTCATGGCATCCCGTTCCAGCCTTGTCTCGTGGATCAGCCGCTGACGCGTGTACGCATCGTAGTACGCCCGCATCAGATGTACCTGGAACCGCCAGTTCTTCAGCAACTCCGGAGATCGCTTCTCCAGTCGCTGCCACAATGCCAACACGCCCTCCACGCCGGCGTTGGCTGCAAGGCTCCCGCGCCAGTTGCTCTCCAGCCCCAGCAGCGCATCCGCTGCTTCCTGCGCCGCGCCGGCTCCGAAGAAGAACCGCGCGTACTCGACGAGCATCTCACGGACGTCGGACCGCGGGTTCCACCCGAGCATGCTCCACACCGCCTTGTTCACGTCGTCGTGGATCCCGTCCGAGTAGGTGAGGAACCCGTCCGTGTGCGGTGCGTATGCGCGGAAGATCGACGCGTAGTCCGACGGCCTGGGATTGACCGGCTCGCGACCCAGCGTCAACGCAAAGGCCGGATCGAATGAATCGACCGGGAACTGACACCGTACCGTATGTGTAATGTCCGGATACCATCGCAGCTTGTAGGGTTTCGGAAGCGCCAATCGGGTCGGTCCGAGCGGCGGACTCGACGGGCCGCCCACCAGCCCGCCCAGCCAGGCCGGTTTCTCCTCGGTCACGAACTCGAGGAAATGCTCGGCCTTCGGCCGGTCGAAGCCCTGGAGTGAGACCCAGATCCTCACTCTCGGATGATGCTTCGCCAGCCGGGTGGCCAGGTCCTTCAGGAACGGAATCACCAGCTCCGGCGGGTTGTCCCCCGGGTCCCCGCCCGGGAAGAAGACCGCATCCAGCCGCGGGCACTCCTGATACAGCCGTTCGTGCTGCTGGAGGGCGACCTCGCGCCGCGCCTGGTCCGTCAGCGCGAAGTCCGCCGGCGTCCACACCCAGTAGCCGATGCCGTACCGCGCGCAGATCCGACTGAGCTCGAGGTTCATCTGCTCCCGCGAGACCTTCATCAGCGGGTTCTTGCGCTCGTCCTCGAACGGAATGTTCTCGATGCAGTTCGCTCCGAAGATGACCAGCTCGCGGATGTGCTGATCGAACTGCTCGGGCGTCCACGCGTCCCAGCTATTGGCTCGCGCCCGGTACCCCAACTGATGTCCACGAATCGCGTATGCCGGTGCCGTCGCAACGCCAAAGGTCGAGCCGATCCGGATGGTCTCCTCCTTCAGACGAAGCGCCCGCAGCAAACGCCCCACGCCGAACATCGCCCCGCGTCCGTCGGCGCCAATCACGAAGATCGCCGGCGGCTTGTTCTCCGCCCCGGCCGTGATCCGAATTGCGTACCCTTCGGGACGTCGTTCCGGAAGCCTTCTTCCTTTCCTGCGCGGCACGCGCTCTGACCATAGCGCTTTGCCATCCGCGGTCGTGATCGCGATCGCCGGCTGATCGCCGGCCGGCCATTCGTCCTGCACGCTCAGGTTGACTCCCGTGCGGCGTTTCACCTCCTCGACGAGGATCGTCGCGGCCATGGTCTCCGCAGCGTCGCGCTCGCCCGGCCGAACCACCACGACCGCCTTGCTCAGATCGATGTCGGCTGCACCCGCCGGCCCCGCGACCAGGCCGCACACAAACACGCACAACACTTGCGGACATCTGTGAATCATGTCGTCTTCTCCTCGAGCAATATCGCGCCCGGACCCTGCGAAGTCGGCGGATTCGAGCGTTCCCGCCGCGATTGTACCGTCCGTTGGGCGCTTTCGCCGGTCTGCATTCCACATCGAGTCATTTCTTCCCCGCCGGATGATTCTTCAGTGCGTCAAACGCGGGCAGTGTGATCGTCATCAGGTCGTTGCTGCCGAGGCGGCCGGAGCAGAAGAGCACGCGCTTGCCGTCCGGGCTCATGCTTTGGTGGGCGTGCGGCTGCACGCCCGGCGGCCGATTCCCGCTGCTCAGCAGCCTCTTGCGGCCGGTGGCGATGTCCAGGAGATACAACTCACCCCCGAACGTGTCGCCCACCGCGCACTTGCGGTTGCCCGGCCCGGTGCAATGCCAATACGTGTACTGGTCGTGGATCGTGGCCTCGCCGGTGCGGACATTGGTCGACGCGAGGCCGTACGGATGGATCCGAAGCTTCGCGTTGTGGCCGGAGATGACGAACAGTACGTGATCGCGATCCCACCAGACCTCGTGTGTCACCCACTGCTCCGGCTTCTCCACATACAGTGGACGATTCCCCGTGCCGTCTGCCCGCACGAGCCACATCCGTTGCGGGGCGTCGCCGCCCGTTTCGTGGCAGTACATGATCAGCCCCGGCTCGAACGGATTCGCCTGACAATGTCCTACGCGGAACTTCAAGTCGATGACCGTCCGCATCGTGCCGGTCTGCAAATCCAGCGTGCGAATCCCCCAGCGATCGTTGCCCGGCAGCTTGACCCCCAGATGCGCTCGCCGCTCGTCGGCATCGAGCGTGAACGTGCCCGAGAGCGACGTGCCCTCCGGCAGCGCAGCGATCACGCGCTCGTGGACACTCGGAGCCTGTGCCGATTCCACTTTCCCGTCGAGCAGCGGCCGATCCAGGTTGAGTTCGACCAACTCCCGACCTCGGTAGTAGTAGGCACGGTTCGATCGCCGCGCGAGGCAGATGCTACCCACATGAACGTCCGGAGCGTCGGTGAGCTGGATGATGCCTCCGTTCTCCTCGGACACGGCGAAGATCTGCCGGCCCTTGTCGTCCGCACGGTCCGAATGGAAAACGATGTGCTTGCCGTCGGCGGTCCAGGACGGATGCGTCTGATAGATCTTGTCATCGTTTGCCGCCGCGGTGGTCAGGGCCGTGATCTTCACGCCCGTCGTTTCATCCACGATCACGCGCCGCTCGGACGGGAACCGTCTGCCCACGTTGGACGCGTCCGCTGGGAGCGTCGCGAGCAGCGGTGCGGAAACGGCGGCGAGATGTGAAATCAGTGTCAGGTGTTTCATTGCCGTCTTCCCCGCCGCGAATGCCATCGCTCACCTTGCCTTCCGCCGCAGACCATCCAAGGCACGTGCGTCATGATACTCCTCGTCCGCATTTCGGTAGACCGCATCCAACGCGACCCTCGACTCCGGCGCGATGGAAAGATACCCCGCCAGCGCGTCGTTGTCCTGCCCACCGGCGATCGGAGCGTGTACGTCCCACAACCGTCCCGCGATGTCAACGCGCGACCGGCTCACCAGCCACAGTCCCACCTTGCCCGCGAGCGCCTTCGCCGCTTCGGCCGGGTCAACCTTCTGCGCCAGCAGCACGCCGGTGCTCGGTGCCAGCCCGAGGTTGTCCGCCCCGACCTGTTCGACAAACCGCACGGCCGATGCCACATCCCATGGCGGTTTTCCCGAGATCAACCGCAGGTGGATCGTCACCTTGCGTTCTTCTGCCTGCGTGCACAACGTACGCAGCGTGGAAAGGAAAGACGCGTTCGTCTTCTCGACGGTGAAGTTGTTCTCAGGATGCCGATGCAGAGACAGGATCAGGTCCCGCGCTCCCACGATTTCCATCTTCGCCAGAACGTCGGCGATTGCCGCCATGGCGGCTGCATGGTCTTCCTTGACGTTCTTGACGAGCCGCAGGTCCGGGTACAGGTTCACGCCCGACGTCAGGTCGACGATTACTTGCAGTCCTTGCCGCCCGATCCAACCCGCTTCCTTCCTGAGCGTCTCCTGCTCCCGTTGCCGCAGGTACCGCCAGTCGACGACGAATCCGTCGAAGTGCTCGAAGAACGTCGGCCGGGCCAGCACCGCTTCCTTGATCGATCGCCCGCTTCGCAGCGGCAACAGTCGTCCTCGCGGCCGCGGCTCCGGGACGACGTGGGCGATCTCCTCGACATGCTCTTCCCGCATCCGTATCCGGAAGACCCGAACGTCGCCGCCCGCGATGCGTCCGTCGCCACTCGAACCGATCTCTGCCTTCTCTGAGCCTGCGGGCAGGTATCCCGCCGCGGCCTTCTCCGACTGATCCAACGCCAGCTCCTGCACGGACTCGATAGGCCCGCAGTGCGAGACAATCCTGTAGCCCTGCGCCGCTAGCGCATTGTTGCATACGCCCACAGTGTACTCGCCCGCGCCCCGACGACACGTGATGACACTCAGTCCGTCACCCGCCTCAAACAGCATCTCTCGCTTGAAGACCTCGTGCAGGACGCCTCGCACGTGGGTCAAGAGCGGAAACGGATTGACCAGCGGCTTGTCGACGGCGTTCTCGATCTTCCCCTGGGTTGTCGGCGCCTCGGACACGCCGAAGGGGCTCGCCAGCACCGTCACGTTTCCCTTTCCGCACGCAACTTCCACGACGGCCGGCTCGTTCCCGCATTGTGCCACCACCCGTGCTGCCGTCGGGAACTGCAGACGGCGAAGTGCGAAGCCTCCTTCTTCGGTGATCGCACGCTGGCCCATGCGCAACTCACTTCCCGGCGTGAACGGTAGCGTCTCCGCTTGCGCCTGAATCCCGCCGAGTCCGCCGGGCAGCCTCGCCAGACTCCCCGCGGTGATCACCACCCGCCCGCCGCCCTCTGCGTACGCCGTCAGCTTGTCACGCACCTCGGCCCCGCCGCGCAGCTCGCCCGCCACGACGACGACTGCGTACCGATCGAGCAGCCACCCGGGTGCGTCGCTCAGGATGCAGTCGGCCGCGTCGCCGTAGGGAGTCGCCGTCATGAACCCCCGCTCGTCGTGGTAGTACGACGAGTCCTCGTAGCCCGGATAGAGCATCCCGAGAACGCCGTGCGTCAGATGGTCACCCGTGGCGTACGGCAGGTTTCCCCAGACGCGATAGACCTCACGGGTGTACAGATGACGCGGAAACGACCATCCCGAGAAGAAGTCCACCATCACCGCGACGGGCGTGACCATCACACCCGGCTCGCCGTGCTCCCGCACCCATCGCCGCGCCGACTGCTGGATGCGTCCGATCGGCGAAAGCTCATCGCCGACGAACCATGCACTTTCGAATCCCACGAACGAGCAGTTGTACAGAATATGGCTGTACAGCAACCGCTTGAGCAGGTTCAGACTCGTGCCCTTCGTCGGCCCGTGGTTCGAGCCCGTCGCCGCGTAGTTCTTATAGCCCCAGCGGTTCCATACCGACGCGTTCCCGAACCACGGCACGCCGTACTGCTTGCCCGCCCCGCGGATGAACGCGTAGTACACCTGGCTGTTCGGGAGTGCCTGGGCCGTCTCCGCCCCGATTGCCGAGTAGACACCCTCCTTCAGGAAGTAGTGCCCGAAGTTCAGCGACACGAGCGTGCACATCTTGTTGCCCAACTCGTCGCACATCCGCTGGAAGTGCCGCTGGAAGTTCAGATACTGCTCGAACCGGTCGGCGGAGCCGGGGTACATCTGCGCCGCGTAGCCGCCCACGTACCGCCCGTCCTGCTCGCCGACGTCCATCCCCAGCCAACGCGGCCCGAGCTTCGCCTCGAACATCTCCAGCACGCCGGGCGGCGGCTTGTACTGCTTCCAGTACCCCCCAGGCCCCGATCCAGGCACGTATCCCCAGATGTCGAACAGGAACAGATCGCGACGCTTGATCTCGTCGGCCAGTTCGCCAACGTTCTCGGCGAACAGAATCGGATAGGACGGCCACAACACGTCCCCCAGCTCGTGCCGCCGCGTGTACTTCTCGATCTCCTCCGCGAACCGAACGATGCGCTCGTCCTCAATGGCAAAGCCTCGCAAGCAAGTGAATCGCGTGCGGTTGTCGAACACCTCCCGGCTCGGCGGCCGAACATGCCGGCGCTCGTAGTCCGGATGCTCGCGCGGGTCCAGAAGTGTTACATAGACCCGATGCGGCGCCTCGGCCATTGCAGTGGGGGTCTCTTCGCACAACCCCACCGTCACCATGAACAGCGCCGGTGAGATCACGAGCAAGTTCTTGAGGATCATGAGATCGCTTTCTGCGATGGCCAGACGGCCAGAGGATGAGAAGCACTCCAATCGCGAGCACACTGCCAAGCGGCAGCAAGACCGGCCAATTCGCGGCTCACGGTTCGGCCTCGGACGCGGAGCCGTTGCCGTCGCCCCCCTTCGCGCCTTGCACCGGCGCACCGCATTCGGGACACACGCCGGAGACGTTGCCGGTGAGGTTGTAGCCGCAGTTGCTGCAATGCCCGTCAGGAAGAGGCGAACCACGCAGCCAGAGAATCACTGTCGGGACCGCAATGATCACCAATGGTATCCACATCGGCAGACACGCCGTTGCTCCAAATGACGCGTTCCTGGAAGGGTCCGACCACCAGACCACGTCAAACGACGGTTGATGGAAGATGCCCGTGGCGGCATTGGCAAAAGGATGGGTCCATATCGCTCCCCGATACAACCAGAACCCCCCGTGTCTTCCGTCGCACCACGCGATGTTCCATACCAGGCTTGCCGCCCATTGAGCGAAGAGCAACACACAGACCACCAGCCCCGCCCATTTGACCCACGCCCCCGCCGCAATCGCTGCTCTCCAGAACCAGTGCATGGCGGAATTGTACCTCGATGGGAGCTGCCTTGCGCAGCTCACGCGGGTTGGCGGCTACGTGGATGGGACGATCCGCGAGCCGCGCATTCGTCCTCATTTCCCGGCTTGCGTGATCGCCTGGTTCGCGTCCTTCACGGCATCGAGCATGTACGCCCGATCGTTTTCGGCGGTGATGTTCCAGGTCTTGTCCTGATGGGGCAGGTCGTAGACCCAGACCGCGGCAAGGGGGACCTTCAACTCCACGATCGCGTTGAGGAGCTTGAGGAAGTCAGCCCTCTCCCTTTCGGAGCCCTTTTCGCGCGAGGCCCCGAACTCCCCGACGAACAGCGGCTTGCTCGCCCCGGCCGCCGCGTCCCTGCACACGCGGATCAACTCGCCCACGCCGACCTTCTCCGGGAAGAACTCGCCTTCCCGTAGCGGGTAGACGTGCACGGACACGCCGTCGAACGGATCCGGGTTGTCCCGCAGCAGCATGCTCGTGAACTGCTCGCGCGTGTCCTTCTTCCACGCTCGTTCGGTGTGCAGATGGTACGAGCACGAGCGCGGCAGGGCGTCGCCCGTCAGCAGCAACCGGTGCGGGTCGATCGCGCGGACGGCCTTGGCGAACTCGCGATACGCGGTCTCCACGCAGGCCCGTTGCATCTTGTCACGGGCCGTCCGCTTGTCCGCCGTGCCCAGCTTCGGCACGACCTTCGGAACGCCTTGCTCGGGGCCGGGCAGGTCGACGCCCAGCATGTACTCGTTGCCGAACTCCCACGCCCAGATGGCCGGCGAGTCCTTGTACCGGCCGACGACTTCCTCGACATACGTGCGCAGGAAGCGGTGCGTCTTGCTCTGAGGATTACCCCACTGGTCCATCGGTTCGCCGACCAGATCCGGCACGCACGCGTAGTACCAGAGAACCGAAGGGATCAGCCCGAGTTCCTGCTTCTCCGCCTCCTTCACGAACTCGTCCATCAGTGCGAAGTAGCGCTGCTTGTCGGTCTTGTACAGCTTCCAGTTTCGAGGCCAGAACCCACCCGCGTTGAAGCGAATGAACGGAATGTCGTATTGCTGCCTAAGTGCTCGGAAGCCGTCCTTGTACGACTTGTCGTCAGGGTCGATGATCGTCCGCAGAAACGCGCTGAAGTAGTTGACGCCGATCCCGCGATAGGGTTTCCCATCCTTGCTGAGCACGCCTTTCTCGACGTACAGGCCCAACCGATTGTTGGGCGGTTCGGCGACGGCGAGCGTGCACCACACGCCGACAACCACGGCCGCGACGATCAGAACCAGCCGACGAGTAATGCGCTCGGACGTGTTCAGCATCGCGGGTGGCATGGGCAGGCGTCGCTCGCATGCGAGCGAGGTTTGCCCGTGGGCGCGCGTTTCTCCGTCCAACCACGGGCAAGACCCAATCCTTGCGGATTGGGACCTGCCCATGCCACCCTTCCGAGACGCATACGTGCCTCCTGCCGACAACCCGAACCGTGCCATGTCACTCATTTGCACCGTCTCCTGCCAGCAGCCCGATGGCCTCCGCGCAACCGTACATCGTGGAACTGTAGGACTTGCCAAAGCCGGGCCCCGTTGACGGTGCCTCGAGGAGCCGCTGAAACTTGGCCTCCCAGGCCACGCCGAGGATTCGCCGGTGCTCCGGATTGCCGCTGATCCGACACGCGTTGACATGCGCCATCACCACCACGCCCGGCTGGCGCGTCGGTCCGGTTGCGGGGCAGGAAGTGTAGCGCCAGTCTCGGTTCTGCTCCCGCCACGTGTCGTTGTCCAGAAACGTCACCGCCCGGTCGATGGCCTTGGGCAGCCGTTCGTCCCGCGTGAGGATGTAGTAGTGGCTCAACCCGTTCACGAGAACGGACGTGATGAAGCCCGCCATTCCCGTGTGCTTGGCCTTCTCGCAGTAACAGTGGCCTCTCGGTAGGGCGTAGAGCCAGCCGCCGCAGTTGGGGTCCTGCTCGGCCAGGGCATCCGAGACGAGCGTCTTCATGGCCTCGAAGTAACGCGGCTCCAGGCTGATCTCGTACGCCCCGCTCAGAGCCAGCAGCGACCAGCCGGTGGTTCGCCCGCAGTGCGAATGCCCCATGAACTTGTACTTGCGATCCTCGACGAGCTGAGCCAAGTTGTTCCCGATCCGCTCGACCGTCTCCTTGAGGAACGGGTCGCCGGTCAGGAGATAGTGCCGCGCCATCCCCCGCGTCCAGATGTGACCGAGGTTGTACGGGTCGAGGCAAATGTACGGCTTCTTCGAGCTTCCGATCCCGTTCTCCACAAACAGCTTGCGGATCACGTCGGCGCTGTAGAACCCGCTGACGTGCCCGACCGTATGCTGGTGCACCATTCCGGGCCGAGCCGGGTAGCCGCTGCGCGTACCGAAGTGCTTGCGCAGATCGTCGTTGACGTGGTGGATGGTGTCGACCTCGCTGGAGTGGCGGGCGGCCGCGTCGGCGGCGTAGAAGTACTTGGGATCGCCCGTCCGCGCGAACTGGATCAGGATCTGGCGCGTCGTGTCGTATTCCAGGTTTCCCCAGTTCACCTTGCGTTCGCCGAACCAGTCGCCCCAGTTCATTGCCCCGTAGTCACGTTGCTCCTCGATGCAACGCTGGTAAGCCTTGAACAAGTTCTCCGCCCAGACGTCGTACTCGCCCATGGCCGGAGTCCCCGCCGGGGCGATGGCGCCCCACACACCCGTAGCGACTGCCTGGGCCGGATCGGCCACCGGGATCGGCGGCGCGTTCGCTGCTCGGGCCAGTGAGGCTCCGTCGCCGCCCACGTCGAGCCAGATGTCCCATCGGCGCGCCTGGCCCGTGCGGAGTCGGTAGCAGTTGCCGTCGAAGAGGTACTGGTACTTGTACCACGGCTCCATATGGGCGTAGTCGCCGTCCTTGAACTTGGGGAGAAGCCCGATCGCCAGCCCCGCCGACGAGACCTCGATGCTCTTGGGCCACTGCTGCCAGAAGTCGCGCAACGCCACGGCTACCGCGCCCCGGCCGTCGCCCAACTCCGCCCAGCCCGGGGCCCGGCCGCCCTTGCCCTCTGCGCCTTCGAGCCTGTAGTTCCGATCGTCAACCTGAAAGAGCCGTGCCGCCGCAGTCGGTGGACCCTTCCATCCCGGATCACCGCCGAGCGTGATACCCCGCGCTTCGCTGCGCGGTTTGAGCACAAGCTTCAGCTCGCGAATGCGCTGGAGCACACCCGTGTCGGCATCGACCAGGACGAGCGGTTCGAGCCGAACCAACGACAGCCCGGCGTAGACCGACGCCCGCAGCCGAAACTGAAACAGACGTTCGCCCGTCGCGGTGCGAAACGCGCCCACCAGGGCCATGGTCGAGCGGAGCGGGCCCGCCGTCTCGACCTTCGCTGATTCGACGTCGGCGGCGCAGACCTTGACTTGCCCATCGGTCAACAAGAGGTTCACGTCGAAGCGTTCCGCAATCCTCAGGAGCGCGTCGTCCGTTCGGGAAACGGTGAGCGGACCGGCGTTCAGCGTGAGCTTCCCTGTAGTGCTCTGAGTAACAGGTGCATCGGGTGCCTTGACGGATGCGCCTTCTTTCCATGTGAGCGTGTAGCGACGATTGGCGTCGACGAGACGCTTGGACTGGAAGTCGAGCAGGACCCATCGCGCACTGCCATCCTGCCAACGTGCCAGGACCGAAGTCTGAAGCGGTAGGGCGTTTCCCTTCTCGTCGGTCAGACCAAAGACGGCGCCGGGCGCTGCCGATCCCTCCGGAATCGGGACCCCACCGGTCACGGGCCGAAGCACACCCGGACCTTCCGGAACCGGGACGGTGATGCGTAGCACCTGAGCCGGGCTCTGCTTGCCCACGCGTGCGGCGGATGGCGCGGGCTGACCGAGGGCATCACCGCCCGCAGCCAGGACCAGGCAACTCGCAATGATCTTGACAAACGTCATGCGTCAGACACCTCCAAGTACGAGGCGGGAACCGATCGGGCACCGGCAACAGCGCGCGCAGTCAACGTTGGGCCTCTGCTTGCTTGCGCGCGCTTCGTTGCTTGCGTCGTTCCAGATGGGGGCAGGGCTCGAGCCCTTCGGGGGCGGGCAGCTCCTTCAGGGTCTTCTCGAAACGCCCGCGGGCGGCCAGCACGGTAGGGTCGCTCGAATCGGTCACGTCGACGTAACCCGTACCGTCGCGCCGGTTGCCGCAGTCGTAGAACCGGCCGTCCCCTTCGAGCAGCCACCGCTTGTCGCGCAGCACGCGTTGCTCGTGCAGGTAGCTGAAGATCCACGGCCGGTGCTCGCCGCGTTCGCCGCGCAGGGTCGGCACCAGGCTGCGGCCGTCGATGCGTCGGTCGGTCGACAGGGGGGCGCCCGCGAACGCGGCCAGCGTGGGCAGCACATCGGTCAGATCGACGAGTTCGTCGCTCACCACACCGGCCTTGATCGTCCCCGGGCTGCTGACGATCAGCGGCACGCGTGCTCCGAATTCCGTCGTCTCGGCCTTGCCAGAACCCTGCGTGCCGTTGTCGCCCGTGAACAGGACGATCGTCCGTTCGCGCAACCCCAACTCGTCCAGCGCCGCCACGATCCGACCGACGACGCGGTCCATGCATTCCACGTTGGCCTGCAAACCGCCCTTGGTTTTCTTGCCCGGGTGCTGAAGGTCGGGTGTCGGGTCCCAGGGAGTATGGGTCAGGCACATGGGGTAGTAGACGCAGAACGGCTTCGCTCGGTGGCGGCGAATGAAGTCGATCACGAAATCGGCGAACCGGTCCGGCCCGTAGTCTTCGGGACCGGTCTGAACGTACTCCCCCGTGCGTAGCAGCGACGGATGCCAGTAGCGCGCCGTCTTCTGCCGTTTCTTGTTCTCCCAGGCCCCGGTGTGGACCACGCCGGGCGGGAGGTTGTGCTTGTAAGCCCAGATCATGTACTCGTCGAAGCCGCAATCATGGATCAGCGACGGCACCTTGCCGGTGAGCTGCCACTTGCCTGTCAGGGCGGTCGCATACCCCCGCTGCTTGAGCACATCGGCGAACGTCGTCTCCGCCGTGCCGAGGTCGTAGTCGCGGTTCTTGTGCGTGGGCGAGCCGGGACGCCCTGTGAAGTTGTACCAGCCCGTGTTGAACCCGTACCGGCCGGTCATGATCATCACCCGCGTGGGCGAACAGATCGGCGTGGAGAAACACGTGCGAAAGCGCATGCCCTGGTCGGCCAGCCGATCGAGATGAGGCGTGTGATGAGTCGGGTGCCCGTAGCAGCCCAGCTCCTTCGCTCCCAGATCATCGGCCATGATGACAACGAAGTTCGGCTGGGCCGCAGGCTTCTTGTCCTCCGCCTCGATTGCCGGCGCCGCAGCTACGCCGGCAGCTAAACCGACCCACAACCCCAGGCACGTCTGTGTGACGGTGCGCACGTGGTCTACCCGTTCCATTGTATTGCCTCCAGCCGGCGGAGCGCTTTCCGAACCGCGACCGTGAGGGAGCGGCGGCGCTCCCACTCGCTTGCGCCGCTCCCTCACGGTCGCGGTTCGGATAGATGCTGCCAGCGCGGCTTCACTCCTATTGGATGTCAGGCATCGCTACGATCTCTCCGCGCAGTTGCCGCTCCTGCTCCTGGCGATTCGTGGTGCCGAAGAAGATGGCGTTGCAGTCGATCCACATCGCGAGACGGCGCAGCTCGTCGGGGCTGAGCTTCACCTCCTCGTGTCCGTCGCGCAGCATCTTCATCAACCGGCTGCCCCGGGCGCCGTAGCTGCCGCCGGGCGGCGTGATCTGGACCTGGTTGCGACCTCCGAATCTTGGAACAAGGGCCTCGGCCGCGTTCTTTGGATTCGTTCCCGCACCCCAGAAGTCCCGGTCGCCGCACAACGCCCAGTACGACTTCGTGAAGCCCTTGTGCCCCTCGCTCGTCAGATCAATGTCTCCGTCCTTCTGGTCCCCACCGTGACACGCCACACAGTGCTTGTCGAGCACCGGCTGCACGACGCGTACGAACGAGAACGGCTGTCCGTCGAACGGTCCGGGCTCGATCCGAGACGCCGGACGGCGGGCGGCCATGACCGGCTCCGGCCCCGGTGTCGTCATCCGGTTCTCATGACATCCGATGCACGTGATGCGTTCTCCGGGCTGGGCGTAAGTGATCGTGCGCATCGTCTGGTACGCGAAACCGTCCTTGTCGAGAGCCTGGAAAAGGATGGGCTTGCGTGCGGGGACGGTGAACCGGGCCGAGCCGTCGGGCTCGATGGGCACGGTGCCGAGCACGGCCCGCGCGTTCTCCTCACGAGCGATCCCCACCGGCGGGTTGTTGGCCACCACCGTCGTCTTGGGGAAGATCTGGATGACGCGAAGCTCTTTGATCGTGCCGCGCGGTACGTCGCCCAATCCCTCGTACACATCGAGCAGCAACATCTCACCGGTGGACGAATCGTTGGACGCCAGCGTGCTCGACGCAACAGGCGGTGCCTTGCGCGGGACCAGTGGACAAGGGTTCGTGCTGCCGATGTCCGGGTCGCGGTAGATCAGCTCGCGGTTCCCGAAGGCATCGAGCAGGTAGATGCCCAAGGCGTCACGGTCGTTCGCGCCCGGTTCCCAGACCAGCGGCTTGGGACTGTAGGCTACGAGGAAGTAGTCCTCGGAGAGCGGCCACGGGGCGGCGTAGTACTCGCGGATGTTCCGCTCCTCGGCTTCGGGGAAGGGCACCTCGGGGGTGATCCGCGTGACGGCGTGGTGGCCGTTGTCGGCGAGCGTGGGGTCCACGACGGCGATCGACCCCGCCGCGATCGAGTGATGAGCCGCGGCGGTGAAGACGATCTTGCTCGTGCCGGGGATCGGCTGCATCTGGAACGTGCAGTGCGGGCTGCTCGTGGCGTTGCCCCACAGGGCGATCGGGTTCGTGCCGTCGGGACGCGTGGCCCAGAGGTTCTGGTGCGTGACCGCGTCGCGATCGATGTAGTCCCAGCGACTGTAAAGAACCAGCCCGGTCTGCGACACCGTCGGGAACCACTCGTTCGTGTCGTGGAACGAGATCGTACGGATGTCCGTTCCGTCGCCGTTCATCCGGTGCAGCGTGTAGACGTGCCAGCGCGGGCTGAACTGTCCGCCGAAGCAGCGGGCGTAGCCGCGTCGGCGCGTCGAGCAGAATGCGATGCCGCCGTCGGGAAGATACGTGGGCATGAGATCGTCGTACGGACCGCGCGTGAGTTGCCTGAGTCCCGTGCCGTCGACGTTGACTTCGTAGATGTGGTAGAACCCCTCGTCGGTGTCGTTGGCAAGTCGGCTGGGGTCGCGCTGCTTGTCGAGGCACTTCACGTACGAGAAGATCACACGTTTGCCGTCGTACGAGAGCCGGGGTTCCAGGATGTTGCCATCGGCGAGTCGCCCGTCGAGGATGTCGCGGACCGCAAGCGACCGGCCGGGCTTCTCCAACACGAACAGGCTGCCTCCGGGTCTCGCTCGCCAGCCGAAGTACTGCATCACAAGGTGGCTGTACGAGGTCGGGACCCGCTTGCAGAACAGCATCGGGCCGAAATCGAGCAGGGGGTTCGACAGGGCGATTCGGCGTTTGAGCCAGCGCGCGCGTCTGTACAACGACCGCCGAGCCTCGAGGTCGAGCCCACGACGCGCGGCCATCGCCGCCAGACTTGCGAGCTGGTGAACTTCGGCCGCGAGGAATTCGTCCGTCCGGCCCTCGCGCAAATTGCCCACGAGCCCGAGCGCCCGTTCGAGGTGCCGGGAAGCAGCCGTAGCGTACGAGTCCTCGGTGTCGGTGAGCTTGTCCTGCTGACGCCAGTCGTCCTGCACCATGACCCAGAGATCGAGTTCGGGAAGCCGGGTGGCTTCTGGGCTCTCCCCGAAGGGGGCCACGGTTCGACGTAGGGCCATAGCGACCTTGCCCCGCACGCCACCGACGTCCACGTCGGAGCTCAGCAGACGACCGAGCATCGTCACGCTATTGACCCACGCTCCGCGGTACGCACCCACAACGAGCCGCGGCAACGGCATCGACTCACCGGGGGCCAACCTGCATGCGCCGCCTCCTTCGCCGAGAAGCAGTGTGACGTTGAGACTGCCGTCCACAGAGAAAGCGGCATCGAGCTGCCACGCACTGTCTTGCGCGAGAACCATCGCGACGCCGCTTCTGTCCGCACCGTCGGCCACGACAAAGAGCGGTAGGGCGTTACGGTGCGTCAGCCGGATCGCATTGCTCGGCGTCGGCGTTTGCGCACGTGGGGCGACATCGAGGTCAAAACCACGCACGCACGGAAGACTTGTCTTGTCGTCCGGATCGACCTCCATCTCGTAGAACCAGCCGCCCTGGCCCTGTTCGCTCGTCGAGAACCCGACCGAGGCCTGGAAGCGCTCGCCGTCCGCATACGTCACCACCGGGTCCCAGTGGGTAGTGTCGTAGGCGATGTGACCCCGCTTGTGCACGACGAACCGGATGGAGTCGCCCTTGCGCACGTCCAACGTGAGATCCGGTTCGACTCCCTTCGCGTCGTTGCCGTCGATCTCGGTTTTCCAGACGGTGTCGTTGCCATGCCGGATGGACAGTCGAACGCCGTCGCCGCCGCCCTTGTTGGTGTCGGCCTTGTAGACCCGCCCGCTGATCGCGACGCGGCCGTCACGCGGCGCCCTGAAGCGGCGAACGCTCGGCGTGTTGTTGCCGGAGTGATGCCAGTCCTTGCCCACCCGCGTCCAGTCAGGGCCCGTCCAGTAGCTCGAACCGTACCAAACGTCGTTGCGATGCGTGAGCGAACGGTACCGTGCGGCATCCTGGTCGTCGGCAACGCGGATGCGCCAGTCGGCGATACGAACGTCCCCGACGGCCGCGGCCGTCGCACCGGTATTGACCAGTTCGCTGTCGATGGCGAGGGCGCGAAGCTCCGGCAACCATCGATGCTGCCGGCGAACAACGAGGCCCTCGGGCGCTTCGGCGGCGCGCGTCGTCGCGAAGGACTCGGCGGGCGACTCCATCCGGCGAATCAACGCACCGTCGGGTTCATCCGAGAAGTGGCGCCAGGCGGAGGCCGTCTCGGCACGGACGGAGGTGACCCCGCCGACGCCGTACACCAACGCGACCAGGCAACATGCGAAACGAATGGACACCGCGGTTCTCCCATCAATCGCACTTCCCACGATAGCCGGAACCGCCGATCGATTGAAGCATCGTCCGCTCGGCCTCGGATCGGTGCGCCCCGTCAACGCGCCAGCTACATGCTGTCGGCAGGCGAGCAGTGGAGGGGGCGACCATCGCGCGTGGCGTGTGCGCGGCCGGCGAGCAGGGCTTTGCCGTGTTCCAGCGTCTTCGCCCACTCTTCGTGCGCAATGCCTCGCTTCCGCTTCTTGATTGGGTCGAGGTCGTCAGAGAGGAAATCGGCGATCAGCGGCCAGAAGTCCGTCCACATGTCCGATGCGCCTGGCCCCGGTATCACTGCCCCACGCACATCCGGTTGTCGCGTGTATGTGTTTACGGTGAGGAGCCGGCTGCCGGTGGCCAACTCGTACTCGCGTGCCAGAACGTCGTCGAATCGCAGCAGGGCCACGCAGTCGAGGTCGTCGGAGTACGCCGCAATCAGAAGCGGGGCCACCGAGACGACCACGGCCGCCCGAGAGTCCCCGAGGGCAAGGTGCTGGTGCAACATCGCACGTGTGTCAGCGGCCGAAAGGTCGTCCCCGGAGGAGAGAAGGTCATCCAGAAGGCCTCGAATCCCGTAGAGTTCGGGGTGGAAGCGGCGCAGCTTCGCATCAGAGAGCCGGATTCCTCCGGGGTCCGAGGCGTGCGTCGTCGGGTCGAAGAACACCTGTCCCGTGTGGTCGCGTTTCGACACGAATCCCGCCACGAACCGGCACACGCACATGCCGAAGAAGAACACCAGAAAGCACACGCCGGAACTCGCGGGCGTCTCCTCGCCGATCTCCTGTCCGCTGCTCATGGTGAACAGAATCACCACACAGGCGATACCGGCGGCAGCCAGCAGAACAACCGCCAGTATCAGCAGGGCGCGGAGCCGGCCGACCGGCATGGTCAACACCGCCTCCTGTGAGATGCCGGACAGGAGCAAGACGAAAGCAGCAACGATGGTCGCGTAGTGATCCAGGGCCGGGTAGGCGCAGAGGGACGCGGCGGCGGCGACCATGCACACGAGACCGACAACCGCCGACGCCAAGTCGCCCGCGGAGAATGCCAGCGTGCGGTGCTCGGTGAACCACGTACGAATCGTCGCCGCGAAGGCAACCGTCTGAATCAGGATGAACCCCAGATACAGAAGGATCCCGAACAGGACGAGATGGCGGCCGAGCGACGGCACGCGCTGACCGATCTTGCCAAGGGATGCGGGCAGCACAAGGGTCAGGAGGACCAGGGTGCCCAGCGACATTCTGGGGTGGCCGCTGACCGCCGACAGGGCGCCGAGACCGATGCTTCTGATCGTGCGGTGCGGCCAGAAGCGACCCTTGAGCGATTCGAGCAGCCCCCGGCGTGCCTCGCGGTAGAGCGGAGCGGAGCGCGTGGCCGCGAGGAAGTGCTCTGTTGCTTCTTCGTACTCCGCCTGGGCGATGCACTCCCAGCCCATCGCGATGCGTTCTTCCAAGAGCACGTGTTCTTGCTCCCGGTCAGGCGACGTTCAGCACGGACTCGGACGCCGGCGGCAGGCGATCGGTCTCGGAGCCGCTCTACTGCTCTTCCGCGGCCTCTGCGACTCGGTGCTCGCCATGGCAGTCGGTGCAGACCGGCGTGGGCTCTTTCGGGAGTTCGCGCTCGACGAAACGGGCAACGACCTCGGTGGCCGGGGCGTCATGCGTGGGGTGACACTTGCCGCACGCCTTGTCCACCTCGTTCCGCGCGAACATGATGTCGGGCTTGGTGGCCCCGATGTCCTCGTCGTTGGCGTGGGCCGCGCTCAGGCCGTGGCACTTGACGCACCCGATCTCCTCGGCGAGGTGGATCCGGCTGATTTCCTCCTTGACGAACGTCATGTGGCAGACGTAGCACGCGGAGTTCGGCCCCATCGGATCAATCATGGCCTCTTCGGAGTCGCCGTTGTCGTCGCCATCGGTCGGGTTCGCCGTCGCAACGGGCTCCTCGTGCCCCGCACGTTCGGTGGTGTGCGTGCATGCGATCAGCAGGAGCGCGCCAAGGGCCGCAATGAAGGAGACAAGCGCGGACCTCATACGTGCTCCCAGCGACGCAGCCACCGGTACTCGGGCGTCAGGTTGGCGTGGAAGTTGTCGGTGCAGTCACGCAGCGCCTTCTCGTCCGCCTTGTCCTTCGCCTTGTCCCGCTCGAACGAACCGCGAATGTTCTCGTCGAGGTGCCCGGTCGAGTTGACGCCGGGGATGACGGCCGAGATCCGCGGCTCGGCGAGCATCTCACGAACCAGCACGTGAGCCCGCTTGTCCACCTTGTCCTTGCCCTTCTCCTTGAGTTGCTGCGGCTTGAGCCCGAAGACCGTGCCGGCCCCGAACGGCTTGAGCCCGATGACTCCCACGTTCTTCTCCTGGGCCAGCTTCAGCAGGCTGTCGCCACCGAATTCCTTGGTCAGGAACAGGTAGGGGAAGATGATCACGCTGAACTGCGGGTACTCGTTGAGCACGCGACGGAAGACCTTCGGATTGTGGGCCGAGATGCCGAGGAACCGTACCTTGCCCTGCTTCTTGGCCTTCTCGAACACGTCGACCACCATCTTGAGCGACTTGTGCGTGACCATGAGCAGCGTGGCGATGTTCGTTTGACCCTCGCCCCACGTGGCCCCGACCGGCCGCCACATGTCGAGCGTGTCGGTCCGGTAGCACCGCAGCCGGTCCTCAATCGACTTCATCATCTTCTGGGGAGTGAGTTCTTTCTCGTACTCCTCGGTGACCTTCTGCGGCCAGGATCCGAACCCGATGAACCACTTGTCGCGCTTGGCCGAAGACGACTTGGCCATGGCCTCGCCGTAGAGGTCGCACTCCTCGGCGATGTTGTTGTCCACGTAGTTCATGCCCAGCTCGACGGCCCGCTCGAGAACGGTCACGCGGTTGTCGACCGGGTTAGGCTTCGGAACGGCGCCGTGGCCGCCCAGCGAGATCTCGGAGATCATGAAGCCGGTCTTGCCCAGAAGCCGATACCCCATCTTCGGGTTGAAGTTGAGAATCTTCGACGAATCGAGCGACTTGGCCGCGGCGTCGGCCACGGACCCCGAGACCAGCGACGCACCCGCCAACCCGGCCGAGGTGGCCTTCAGAAAATGCCTCCGGGTGTCTTCCGGATGTGCCATGACACGTTTCTCCTGTTCGGATGAGAGTCGATCGAACCGCGGCCACGCCGCCAACCGGCCCGCCCGTCGCGCGGAGACATTGTAGCACATCCGTCACCAAATGTGGGTACAGACCCGAGTGCGAAACGATGTACTCGGGTGCCACGGGCAGCTTGCCTGCCCGTGCTAACCGGGTGCGATGCCCAAGCCCGCCGCAGGCGGGCGCTGGCATGCTTCACGACCAAACATGGCATCGCGCCACCCGAGCCGCCGGATTCATCCGACGCCGATCACCCGGCAGACCATGGCCGTTGCATCCCCGCGACCATCTTGAGACAATGCAGTTCCGATCTTCAGGTAGCCGGGGGAAGGAGGACGATCACCATGAAGTGTTTCCAAGGTTGTCTCATCTGCGTAGCTGTGTCTTGTCTTGCCGCCACGGCCCAGTCTCAGACGATCCTTCGTGTGGACTGCTCAGCCAGCGACCCATCGCCCGACGGGTCGACCTGGGCCAAGGCGTACGTGCATCTGCAGGATGCCCTCGCCGCCGCGGGTGGCATCGCTGGTCCGGGTAGCCCCGTGCAGATCTGGGTGGCCGAGTGCACCTACATGCCCGACGGGGGCTACATCCCGCCGAACGGCTCACACACTCCTGGTCCTGGCGACCGCAACGCTAGCGTCCAGCTCCAAGACGGTGTCGAGATCTACGGCGGCTTCCCCACCGGCGGGGGTGACGGCACTTTCGAGGCTCGCGATCCGGACCCCGACACCAACGGCACGGTGCTCAGCGGAGATCTCGATGCTGACGACGACACGGGTGGCGACGACAGCGAGAACAGCTACCATGTCGTCACCGGAAGCGGCACCGACGTCACCGCCGCGCTTAAGAGCTTCACCGTCGCTGCCGGCAACGCCGACAGTTCGTCGCCCGACGGCGGCGGCGGCGGGGTGTACAACGACTCCGGTAGCCCAACGCTCATCCATTGCACATTGCGTGGTAACAGGACCCACTACTCCGGTGGCGGGATGTACAACCACTCCAACAGCAGCCCCACTCTGACCGACTGCGTATTCAGCGATAATGGCGCAGTCGACGGCGGCGGGATGTACAACGACGGCAGCAGCCCGACCCTGACCGACTGTGTCTTCAGCTCAAACCGGACCTCAGGCAAAGGCGGCGGGATGAACAACTACGACAGCGACCCGACTCTGACCGATT
>CAYMME010000070.1:0-23257 GCA_964391465.1 uncultured Planctomycetales bacterium | reverse complement strand
CCTCTGGCGACCCGTAGTGTTGCTCCCGAATGATGCGACCGACTGGCCTGCGCAGCGCCGTCGCGCCGTCCTGCTGCATGAATTGGCGCACGTGCGCCGCTGGGACTGTCTGACGCAAATGGTGGGGCACGTCGCCTGTACCCTGTTCTGGTTCAATCCGCTGGTCTGGGTCGCCGCGCGTCGACTGCGAATCGAGCGGGAACGTGCCTGCGACGACTGCGTCGTGGCCCACGGACCCAAGCCGTCCGACTACGCTGATCATCTGCTGCAGATCGCCCGGACGTGCAGCCACCGGCGTCTCCCATCCGTCGCAGCCATCGCCATGGCGCGTCGTACGCAAATCGAGGGGCGTCTCCGGGCCATCCTTGATTCGACCCGGTCACGCCAACCGACGACCCGTCGGGCCCGTGTGCTCGCCGTGGCAGTCACGTGCGGCCTCACCCTACCGCTGGCCGCCCTCCGACCGGTCGCCCACGGACACAACGAAGCAAGGAACGAATCGCAATCACCCCGCCTCCCATCCCCACTCGCGATGGCGGATGTATCTCCGGATGGGCCGGCGGAAGTCACGCGAACGGATCTCTACGGAGATCCGCTGCCGCCCCTCGCCAGCGTCCGGATGGGAACCGTACGCTTCCGCCACGCAGACGAGATCACCGGGCTCGGCTTCTCCCCCGACGGCAAGTCATTGGTCTCCGCAAGCCTCGACCGAACGATCCGCATCTGGGAACGGTGCCATTGCCTACCCGTTCACACGTTTGCGCATCCCGGCGGCGCTACTCTTCTCTCCGTGTCCGCGGATGGTACGAGAGCGGCCAGCGCAAGCCATAAAGGAGTCCGGCTGTGGGATTTGGGCACCAGGAAACGCATTCGAGACATCACGCGCCAACGCGGAAGGTTCCCCGACCCGCCCACGTCGGTTGCGCTTTCGCCGGACGGAACCGCCGTCGCCATCGGGTATGAGGACGGAATGATCCGCGTTTGGCACGTGGCTACAGGCGCCGAGCGCACCGTGCTTCACCCACACCCGCATGAGGCCGGCCCCTGCGTGTCCGTCGCGTTCTCGCCGGTCAGCGACTTGCTCGCATCGCTTGGCGGCAACGCTCTACGCATCTGGAAATGGACCACCGGCGAGGAGTTGCGCCGCGTGGAGTGTGACGACTTCACGCAAAGCGTGGCGTTCTCACCCGACGGCGCGAAGGTCGCATGGATGGAAGGCCGTACCGGCCACATCCTGGACGTGACCGCCGGCAAGATCGTGCTCGACTTCCCCGTACACGAAGTCGGCGTGTGCGCCTTCGCGTTTTCTCCGGACGGCCGGCTGATGGCGTCGGCGGGCTACCGCCACGATGTCATGCTCTGGGAGGTGGCGACGAAGAAGGTGCTCCGTCGCGTTCGCGCCCATCCGAACCGTGTCTCTTGCCTGGCCTTCTCCCCTGATTCGAGGGTTCTGGCCACAGCAGGAATGGACGCGGTGATCCGACTGTGGGATGTAGTCACGGGACGGGAGTTGCACGGGCGGCCCTGGGGCCACCAAAGCAGAATCACACACGTCGCCTTCTCACCCGAAGGAGACACACTGGCCACGGCAAGCAACGATCACACACTCCGGCTCTGGAGCGTGGCGACCGGCCAGCCGCTCCATCTTCCCAAGGCGCACGCAGGCTGGGTCCGAGCGGCGGCGTTCTCGCCGGACGGCAGAATGATCGCCTCGTCCGGTCTCGATGATGATGTCCGACTCTGGGATACGACAACGGGCAGGCTCCTGGGCCGGCTCCCCGGTGACGATCGGCTCGCTGGCGGCCGCACCGTTGCGTTCACCTCGGACAGCAAGCGCGTGGCGTCAGGATCAGCCGGGGCGCAACTCACATTCGCTCCCGATATGCAAACGGCCGCGGTGATCGACGGGAAGAGCGTCTACATCATCGATGTTGCCGCCGGATCGGAGCGACGGAAGCTCGGCAGCCATCAACACCAGATCACGTCCGTCGCGTTCTCGCCGGACAGCGAAGTGCTTGCCTCCGCGGGCTGGGACAACGCGATCCGCGTCTGGGAGGTGTTCACGGGAGAAGAGCTGCGCAGAATCCAGAGCGACAGAAGTCTTTTCGACGCCGTGGCCTTCTCGCCCGATGGCAGGATCATCGCCTCGGCAGCCAGGCAGCACGACGAGGCGACGATCGTTCTGTGGGACGCGGCCACGGGTGAAGAGCTGCGCCGGTTCAAGGGCCACGATTCCTACGCCGCCAGCGTCGCCTTCTCTCCCGACGGCACGAAGCTCGCGGCCGGGCTGAGGAACACCACCGTCCTCGTCTGGGACGTGCCTCCACTGCTCACCACGGGCACGTAAGCGACGCTGTCCGCAACCCCCTCGACGACATCGGTGTCGCCCGGTTCAGCGAAGCCTGCCACACCGTTGCATCCGCTGCTGCCCAAGGCACCAAGCGGTTGGGCTACAGACCGAACAGTTCGTCCAACGGCAGATCGCCGATCTGGCTGTAGTTCTCCGGGATGTCGATGGTACCCATGGCCCGCACCGTGCTCCCGCCGGACGCGGCGTCGATCCCGTTGATGTCGAACGAGCCGACCAAGCGACCGCCGGCGAGCCGTAGGGCAATCGCTCCCGACGCGGTCCCCGTTTCATCGTAGCACGGGAACTTCGTGCTGTTGCAGGTGGCGACGTACGCCCCTTCGGCGCCGGTGGAGTCTGCGAAGCCGACCTGCACCATGCCGGCAAGACTGGTCACGTCGATCGGCGAACCCGTGAGCACTGAGGAGCTGTCGATGATGAGGGCGATCTGGCCGACGTCGGTCACCTCGCCGAAACCGATGTTCTGCATCACGAGCTGGTAGTATCCGCCAAACCCGAAAATCTCGGGGACCGAACTCGCGATGATGGTGCTGACGCCGTCCCCGACCGCGATGGTCGCCACCTCGTTTCCGTTCACCAGAAGCTGGGCGTTCACTTGCGGCGGGCCACCGACCGACGCCGGCGCGGCCCCGCCGACGGCCAGGTTGTCCGGGGCGGAATCCAACCCGTCGATCGCCCCGTCGCCGTCGGTATCGCGCTGGAGCGGATCGCTGAGGAGGTCCGCGATCTCGTTGAACGCCTCAAGGGCGTCGTTCGTGCCGTCGCCATCCGTGTCGGCGCTGTACGGATCGGTGCGGAGGGCGTAGGTCTCGATGGTGTCGGGGATCCCGTCGCCGTCCGAGTCCGGATCGCCCATGGCGGTGAGATTGCCGACGTCGGCGCAGAAGCCCTCGCCGAGCGCCGGGATGGCGGGCAAGCTCTCCCCGGCCGCCCCGTACAGGTTCCGGATGGCCTGCACGTCGCCGCTACCGAGCGCGGTCCACCCTGTCGCGGGGTAGCTCGGGGCCATCACGTCCTCGTCACTCGTGCTATGTCCCAGGCCCAGGGCGTGACCGACCTCGTGCAGCACCACGGTGGCGATGTCGAACATCGCGTCGCCCGGACTGAGCGACCAGTTCTCGATGTCGGAGAGGTGGACCTGACCCGCCCGGTCCGTCCCCGGAAAGAAGGCATAGCCGAGGTTGTTGCCGGGCCCGTCGAAGGGGTACGGATCGCCCGCATCAAAGGAGATGGTGATGTCGGCGTCGCCATCGACCTGCGTGAAGGTGAGACCTGAGGCGTCGGCCCAGAGACCGAAGGCCCAGGCGGCCGCGGCCGTCTGCGCATCCACGTCGATGTTCGGCGCCGGTGGCACCACGCGCCAGGTCAGCGCGGTCTGTGACCAGCGAGCGGTCTCGCGGTAACAAACCAGGTTGATCGGCTGGTGGGCGAACTCGTCCATGCAGGCAACGACAACCTGTGCGCAGGCGGTGCCGACGGGAATCGCGCGATCGGCATCCGCCGACGTGAAGGGCACATTGGGGATGGCCGGGTCCGGCTCGGGCGGCGGGCAACCGATCAATGCGGCCATCAGGGCAAGGCAACCGAGGAAGAGAACAGGGTCCAGTCTGTATCGCATTACGAGGCTCCTTACAGTTCGCGCGCCGACCGGGGCCGGCCACCTCAACTCCCGCAGACGCAAGTCCGGCGGCGTGGAGCCCTGATCGGGGCCGGCCTCATCCGCAGTCCGTCGTCCGCCCCAATCCTACGCCGTGCGAACCGCTACTGACCGTGTCGCGCAGTGGCCGAAGTCTCTCGCCGACCCGGCCGTTCGTAGCTCTCCGCACAGTGTACACGAAGGCACCCTGAACATTCCACGCCCGCCGATCGCTTCACGGTGGCGGACGACGGACTCGACGCTCTTGGCAAGGGAGCTGGAAAGGGCAAGATACGGCCATGCGCCGTAGGAGTGAACCCGCACGGATTGTCCGCACGATGCGGACGGTGCTCGTCATGCTTTGGGCGGGTGTTACGCTCATCGCCGTTGTTGTCGGCGTGGTGGGCGCTTGGCGCGTCGAATCCGCGGCGGCCTTCCTGGGCGATCCTCGGATTCACTTGGCGGGGCTGCTCGGCGTGCTGTGTCTGGCCGTCTGCTTGTGGAGAAACCTCAAGGCCATGACGGCCACGCTCGGGTTCCTGACCGTCGGCCTGGTTCTGATGCTTCCTGAGCTCACCCTTTTGCCGCCGGCCGGGCGGTTGCTCGAATGGGGAGAGCCGACGACGTTCGCGTACCTCTTCCCCGAGGCTGAGCCGCTGATCGGTCCCGGCGGACGGCTGCGTCCCAACCTCGACGCCCGCATGGTTCATCCCGAGAAGCGAACCGGTGTTCGCCTGGTCACCAACGCCGCCGGCTTCCGCAACGCGGTCGAGTTCCCGCGAGCAAAGCCGGCCAGCGAGGTCCGCGTCCTGAGTCTCGGCGATTCGTTTTCCACGGGATACCGAACCGACCAGGACGCGTTCTTCGGCCCGGTCGTGCAGGAGACCCTGCGGCAACGCTTGCCGCAGAAGCACGTGGTGGTCATGAACGCCGAGATCTCCGACCCCGCGACCGGACTCTACCACCTGCAGCAGTCCGGCCTCGCGTATCAACCGGATGTGGTCCTCATCGGCTTGTGCGGCAACGACGTCATGCAGGCGTATTCGTTCGTCGGCCCCGGCCGGGAGTTCGCTCTCGAGGACGGAGCAATCCATTGGCAAAGCCCGGAGACCGAGCCCCGTATCGATCCGCGGGCGGGCTGGCACCGCATCACATACCCGCACACGTGCGAGCGCCCCGTCGCCCAATCCGACATCGCCAACGGCGGGCGGACTTGGTCTGACCGACTCCGCCGGCTCGTGGTGATCGACCGTTTGGGCATCGCATATCGTCGCGTCACGAGGCCGGGCGAGGTCGCGCGAAGCTGGGCCTCGATCGCGCGAGCCGACAGCAGGCGCATGCCCCTGATCGACGGGTTTCCGAATCTGGGTTTCCATTACCACGGAACGGCAGAGGTGGTCGCCCCCATGTACGAGACTTGTTTCGCAGTGCTTGCGGTGATGCGAGATCAATGCCGGCGCGCCGGCGCCGAGTTCGTCGTGGTCTTCCACCCGCAACGGTTCGCGGCCCAACCGCAGGACTGGGAAGCAACGAGGAAAGCGTGGTGTCTGGACGAGACAGACTTCGACCTGGACGCCATGAATGAGACGATCGGAGCGTGGTGCGCGTCGGCGGGCGTACACTACGCAGACCTGACCGGCCCGTTCCGCGAGCCGGGACGCCGCCGGCAGCTCTATCTGCCCGGCGGCGACATGCACTACAACGAGGCCGGCCACCGTCTTGCGGGTCGGGTCGTCGGTGAACGCCTGGCCGAAGTGATCGCGCAACCTTGACTCGCCCTACGCACCCGGAAGGGCTTCGGCCTCCGTCAAGTCGGGGCCACGTCCGGGGAGCACGCGCTGGCAAAAAGGGAACGGGGCGGGTGTACTATGCACGTGGAAGCTCGGCCGCCTCACGACGAACCCGTGCGGGATGTGTGCATCGCTTCGCGACTCTGCGCGATCCCCTTGCTCTTGGCGCTCACGACATCCGGCGCGTTCGCCGGGACCGAGGCTCCCCATCCGGCGACGGGTTCCACAGAGACCGACGCTTTGACGCTGCGCGTTGACGCTCCTCGGCTGGCCATCCGGCGGATTCCCTTCAGGGGCCTGCGCCTCTCGCTGCACGACCGCGAGGGCAATGTTGCCACGCAGGTAGGCGGGCGTGTCGAGCTTCGCGGCATCGAATGGATCACGTCGGCCGGTCTTCCGGCTGCGCCCCCCGACCCCTTGACCGTCGTTGACGGACGGCTCGCCGTCGATGCAGCCTGGTGCCGTGTCGGCGACGCGGAGATCTCACTGCGACTTGCCGACGGCACGCAACTCGCCACTCCGGTGCGGCTGATTCCCGGATGGCTCTCGCTACTGCCCCCGTTCGTGGCCATTGCCGCCGGGCTGCTCCTGCGGCAGATGGTCGTCGCGCTCGGGCTCGGTGTCCTGGTGGGGATGACCATCGTCCATGACTACCAGCCCCACATCGGATTCCTGCGCTACCTGGACGACAAGCTCATCCGCGTCTTCAGCGACCCCGACAATGCCCAGATCATCCTGTTCTCGCTACTGCTTGGCGGCATGGTCGGGATCATCTCGCGCACCGGCGGAACGCAAGGCATCGTCGAGGTGGTCGCCCGCCGCGCCCGGTCCGCCCGTAGCGGCCAACTCGCCACCTGGGCCATGGGCCTGTTCATCTTCTTCGACGACTACGCCAACACGCTGATCGTAGGCAACACGATGCGGCCGATCACCGATCGGCTGCGGATCTCACGCGAGAAGCTGGCCTACATCGTCGACTCGACCGCGGCCCCTGTGGCCGGCCTGTTTCTCATCACCACGTGGATCGGTTACGAGGCCGGGCTCGTGGGCGCCGCCGTTCGGGACGTGGAGTGGGCGGGCGACGGATACCAAACGCTCATCCGCTCGATCCCCTACCGCTTCTACAGCATCTTCACACTGGCACTGGTGTTTCTGCTCGCCGCTTCACGGCGCGATTTCGGCCCGATGCGCCGCGCTGAGCGTCGCGCCGCGAACGAGGGCAAGCTCCTGGCCGACGGAGCCTCGCCGCTGTCCGACGCCGGGCTCACGAACATGAGTGCGCCGGAGGACGTACCCAAGCGATGGGTCAACGCCGTAGTGCCGATCGTCGCTGTCGTCGCCGTCACCGTTGTGGGCATCTACCACACAGGACGGCTTGCTCTCGGTGACAACGCCACTGAGGCGACGTTCGCCGAAGTGTTCGGCGCGGGATCGTCTTACTCGGTCCTGATGTGGGCCAGCGCGACGGGTTGCCTGCTCGCGGGCCTGCTGGCGTGGGTCCAGCGTCTCGCCTCGATGCAAACCATCGTCGAAGCGTGGTTGACCGGGATCCGGTCGCTCGTTCTGGCCATCGTGGTCCTCGTGCTAGCGTGGTCGATCAGCTCGCTCTGCCGTGACGACCTGCACACGGGAGCGTACGTGGCCTCGGTCACGCGGGGCACGATCCCTCCGTGGGCGATTCCGTCGATCACGTTCCTGATCGCCGGGGTGATCGCCTACGCCACCGGTACTTCGTTCGGGACGATGGGCATTCTCATTCCGCTTGCGATCCCCTACGCGGTCCACGCCTCCGGCGCGAGTCCGACCATCGTGCTTCCGACCATCGGCGCCGTCCTGGCCGGGGCCACGTTCGGCGACCACTGCTCCCCTATTTCCGACACGACGATCATGTCGTCGATGGCCAGCGGCTGCGACCACATCGACCACGTGCGCACCCAGACTCCCTACGCCGCGACCACGGCCGCGGTGGCCATTGCAGCGGGGTACCTTCCCGCTGGACTTGGTGTCAGCCCGTGGCTGCTCCTCCCCGCAGGCGCGATCATCCTCTGGGCGGTCGTGTATTTCTTCGGCATCCGCCCGGGAGGCAGCGGGCACAACGGCTCAACACAAGCCCAGAAATGAGACGGGGTCTCGTTTTTTCTGAGATTCCACTTGACACAAACCGCCTGTGTGGTATGCTCTCCTGGAGTAGTTGAGACGACGTCTCAGTTATCGTTCCAGTGAAACGGGAGTCCTCAGACTGACCCGTCGTCGACCAACGCTCCGTAAGTCGTGACTCTCATGGAAGAAATGACTTATGAGACCAGTGCAGGCTCTGGCCATGGAGGACGGGAACACGCTGATGAGATGGATTGTCAGTCCGTTCGTTCGCCCACACCGCTCGGCACCCCAGACAAGTGGCGCGATTCCCCAGACAGCGGCCGCTTCGCGCTCCCGCTGCTCGATAGCCAAGGCGCGAGGCCCGTCCCGACTCGCCTGCCGGGCCGGGCGGGGCTTCACGCTCATCGAACTGCTCGTGGTGGTGTCGATCATCGGGCTGCTGACTTCGATCCTCGTACCGTCGCTGGCAGTCGCCCGCAAGCAAGCCAGGGCCGCAGTGTGCCTCGCGAACTTGAAGCGCATCGCGTTCGCCGGCGTCACCTACGTGCATGCGAACGGCACCTTTCCTCCATTCCGGCTCAAGACTGCCGGCGGCGCGACCTACACTAACAGGTACCGCCGAGAGAAGCCGCGATGGCAGTGGTTCTTCGATCATGGCGTCGGACCGGTGATCGATCCCCGGCCGTTCGGCGATCAGCCGTTCGGCGACAGCGACACCACAACCATGACCAACGATTACTTCATCTGCCCTGAGCTCAAGAGCGAAAGGTACGCACGGGACATCCGAAACGGGGCGTACGGCTACAACTACCAGTACCTGGGCAACGCGCGAGACGCCGACGGGGGAGGCTACGAGAACTTCCCCGTACGGGAGATGAGGATCAAACACACGTCGTCGACCGTGTTCGTCGGCGACAGTCGCGGGGGCGAGATGGGACATGGCAAGCACTCGTACACGCTCGACCCACCGCGGCTGGCCACCGAAGCCGGGGCGAGCAAGTTCGGGCCCAACCCGAGCAAGGCAGGCGAGGCGCTCGGTCACTCCTCGGCCGAACCGCGGCACCTGGGTATGGCCAACATCGCGTTTGTCGACGGTCACGCTGCGCCCCTTACCCTGGCCGGACTCGGCTACCACGTGACCGGTCCGGCGGGCGAACTCGAGTCGGCCGAGCCCGACGGCGCGGATGCGAGCAATCGATTGTGGAACGGCAAAGGGATCGACAGGTTGCAGAGCGCGGGTGCCGGCCGTTAGGGTGTCAGCCGGTGCGCCGTGACGAAGAAGAAGGCAGCCTCAAAAGCGAAACCGATTATGATCACGAAACTCGTGAAAGGACAGGTCGGCCGGGTTGAACGGATCGACGGCTCATCGCGCACCACCAGGCGGCTGGCGGAACTCGGCGTCATGCCCGGCGCAACCGTGGAAATGCTGCGGCCGGGCCGACCGTGCATCCTGCGAGTCAACCAGACTCGGTTGAGCATGGGCTGGCGGATGCAGGGGCACGTTACCGTATCCACAAAGCCTGCCCTCCGCGGCGGCGTCTGAACCGCATACCCCACGACTGGTAGCAATCCCATGGACGGTCAAGATCTCATTGCCCTGGTGCTCGTCGCGCTGGCGTCGATGTATGCCGTTCGACAGGCCCTGCGCACCGCAACCGGTGGGAAGTGCGGCTGCGGGAAGGCAGAATGTGGAGTACCTCCCATCGAGACCGACCCGAGGGCCCATTCCCTTTGCCGGCTGCCGGTTCTCCAGGACGGTCAGCCCAACTGCAGCTTCTCGAGGCGCTCCGAGGCCCCGGCCTGACCGATCATGACGAGGATGTCCCCCTCGTCCACGCGCTCGGCCGGACCCGGGATGTAAACGGTCGCACCCTCCTTCCGCTTGATCGCCACAACCATCACGTCGGCCCGGCGGGGAAGCTGAGCCTCCCGCAGTGACATCGCACGCAACGGCGAGCTCGCGGTGACGAGGTGCTCATCCCTCTCGAGTTCAACGCCCTCGGCCGCCGCCTCGGCGAAGTCAACCACGCTCGGGCGCAAGAGGACGTTCGAGACCCGCAGACCTCCAATCACTTGAGGGCAGATGACCCGGTCAGCTCCTGCTCGTTTGAGCTTCGGCTCGGTAGCGGTCTGCTCGGCCCGACTGACGATCAACAGATCCTCGCGCACGTTGCGCGCGGTCAATGTGACGAAGACGTTGTCGCGCATCGCGAGGGCGGGCGGATCATACCGGAACCTGCGCAGAACGCTTCCGCGGATGCTGATTTGCAGGGCGAGGGTCCAGGAGAAGGAGCGATCGGGACGTTACGGCCACCGCGCGGGCTGCGCGTGGGAGGCCAGCGTCAGCGCGCCCTCCGGGCGCCGGGCGACCTGCGTCCGAGCGACGAGATCGAGGAGTTCCTCCGGGCCACACTCCGAACACAACACGTGGGAGACGTCCTTCTCGTTCCAGGCAACCACCGCGTGCGGCTCCGACTCGAGGAGCCGATACGTGCTCCCGTTGCGCGTCCGCGCTTCGCCCGCAAGGGCCAAGGGTGGTTGAACGGAGAACACGGAGACCACCCGGTCGCCGCTGACGGCCTTGTACATCAGATGGCTCCCTTCGTGACCCTTCACCCCGCATCGGTTCGCGCTGTGGAACTGGTAGCCGGGAAGCTGCGGAGCAATCACCTGGAAACCGTACTCTGTTGCGAGCATCCTGCTAACCGAGGCACGTGCCCGCGGCAGCCTCGCATCGTGGTGCTCGTCGAGATGGTCACAGCAAGCCACATGCGTGTCCGCGACCAGGTGGACGAGCTGGGCCTCGGCATCATCAGCGGACGGCCAGGACAGGACCAGCACGGCCAGCACGGCTGCCGCCGCCAACGGAACGAACACGCGCCACACCGGCCGCCACGGCGACCGGGCCGCCTCTTTCTCGAGTCCCGTCAGCACACGTTCGCGCAGATCGGCCGGGGCCGCCTCGTCACGATAGAGTCCGGCCACCGCCGTCCGAAGCTCCTGCTGGACGGTGACCTTTCGGCTGCAGCTCGGGCACATGTTCAAGTGCTCGAGCACCTCGAGGTTCTCCTTGGTGGCCAGTTCGCCGTCGGCGAAGGCATACAGATACTTGCGGAAATCCTTGCACGTCATCGATCGAACCTCTCGGTCCCGAGATTCCGTTCGGCCGCGTATTCGGCCAGCGTCTGCCCCAATTGCTGCCGCGCCCGGTACAGCCGGCTCATGACCGTGCCCATCGGGCAATCACAAGCCTCCGCGATCTCCCGGTAGCTCATGTCGCCCAACGCCCAGAGCAGCAGCACACTTCGATACTCCGGTTGCAGCGACTCGACGGCCACCTTCAACTCCTCATCGAACTGATCCCAATCGACCTCGCCGTCGAACACCGCCTCCAGCGGCTCGGCGTCCAACTCGCCGGCGAAGCGGTCGAAGTCCACATCGTCCATCAGCGACGGCTGGCGATGCTCCCGGCTACGTCGCGTGTAGAACGCGTTGTGCAGGATCTTCAGCAGCCACGGCTTCGCTCCGTAGTCGCGGAGCTCGAACGTCCCAAACGAGCGGTAGGCCCGCATGAACGTTTCCTGGACGAGATCCTCGGCCTCGGCCTCACTCGCGCTGAGTCGGCGCGCCATGCCGTAGACCACGTCCAAATGCGGCATGGCCACTTCCTCGAAGCGCTCTTTTGTCCGGCTCGCCATCCAACGTTCCCCGCACCGCGTCGAGCGGTGCCGAAGCGTTCTCTATCTACTCCAAACCCCGGGGGGCCGAGATTATTCCCGCCCACCGGCCCGCGGCCGGTTATCGGACCCGCCCGCCGGTGCACTGGGCGTCGGGCGCCGGCCGAGGTGCTGGCGAAGGCCAGCACTTGTGTTTACCCTTCGCGATCCCGCGGCCATTGGCGCCGCGTATGAACAAGGACCGCCATGAAACGCTGCACAACCACTCGGCCCGAGCACGGCGTGTTGGCGTTTGGCTTGGCCATCTGGCTGGTGGCCGGCTGCGCCGGGCCCAAGTTGTTCCCGCCCGCGCCGCTGGCGACCCTGAAGCTGGCCGAGGGCGGTGTCGAGCGCCGGTATGACGCAGACCGCGACGGACGCGCCGACCACTGCGAGCGGCTCTCGGACACCGGCCGGGTCACCCTGCTGCGATTCGATCTGGACGGCGATGAGGCGTTCGAGCTGGAGATCGACCGCGACGCGATCCCGCCGGACGATTGCCGCCATCTCGTCATCCTGCTCGACAGCATCCCCTTCGCACTCGTGCGCGACCTCTGGGAGCATGGGCGATTTCGGCTGTTTCATCCCCCCAGCCGTGTCATCAGCCCCTTCCCGGTCATCACCGATCCGTGCTTCGCCGAGTTCCTCGGCGTCTCGCCCTGCCGTGCCGTCCAGGCCCGGCACTTCGACGGCAAGCGACTGAAGGGCGGATTCGGCGATTATGTCAGCAAGGTGAACTCGCCGTGGCTGGAGCACGTGGATTACTACCTCCGCTACACGGCTCATGGCCTGGCTTACCTGCAACCGGACGCCTGGTTCGACCATGAGCTCCGCCGAATCGAACAGCGATTCTGCCCCCGCGACGAGGAGCTCTTCGTCGCGTATTCAGTGGGGGCGTCGGCGCTCGGTGCCCAGCTCGGACGCAACGGCCACTTGGCCGGCCTCATCCGGCTGGACCGTTTTTGCCAATCGATCGTCCACCGCACGCGCGGCAGGGTCCAGATCACGCTGCTCTCCGACCACGGACACGTATACGGTACGAGCCGGAGCGTCTCGCTTCGCCGCGTTCTCGCGCGGTGCGGCTACCGGGTCGCGTCTTCCCTTCGCGAGCCACGCGACGTCGTCGTCCCGACGTTCGGCCTTGTGACCTGCGCCGAGCTTCATACGGCCGCGCCGGCCGCCGTCGCACGGGACATCGTCGGAGCCGCAGGGATCGACCTGACCAGCCATTTGGATGGAACCGGCGATGTCATCGTGCTGAACCGGAACGGCCGAGCCCGCATCTCGCACACGTCAGCGGGCTATCGCTACGCCCCGCAATACGGCGACCCGCTGGGATTGAAATCGGTTCTGAAGGGGCTGGCCGAACGCGGCGCCGTTGATGCCGACGGATTCGTCGCCGATCACGTACTCTTCGCGGCCACCGCCGACCATGAGTACCCCGATGCGGTGCACCGGTTGTGGCGGGCGTTCCACGGCCTCGTCGAGCACACGCCCGACGTGCTGGTGTCGGTCAAGGACGGCTGGATCTGCGGCAGTACGTTCATGTCGGCGATGATCGACCTGGCCGCCGCCCACGGCAACCTCAATCGAACCAGCTCGACCGCTTTCGTGATGACCACAGCCGGCGCGTTGCCGCCGGTGCTGCGAATGGAAGACCTCGGCGCCGCGCTAAGAGATGTCGGTGTTCCGGTCCGAGCCGAGCCGCCGGACCTTGCCCGCAACCGCTCCGTTCGTCCGCTTGCCCCATCGGCTGGCAACGGCGTAGTCGAGCAGCGTGTTGAAACGCTCGCGCGTCAGTGACGGGAAGGCGATCCCCTTGACCCGCATGACCTCGTCCGTGTTGCGCTGATCGAAGCGGGGGTTGTGTGTGATCCGGGGCGTCACAACCTCGTAATTCTCATACACCAGGGATTCGGCCAGCGACAGGTCCCCGACCATTTCGGCCGGATCCACGAAGTGGCCGCCGTGCAACCGGAAGTAGTCCTCCATCCCTCGCTTGATATCGCGGTTGGTCGGCGGGGTGGGATCGGTCAGATGGTAGACCCGCCCGTGCAGAGCGGAATCCAAGACGACCTCGGCGATAATGCGGGCAGCGAAGTCGACGGGCACGAAGTTCTGCGGATCGTCGGGTCGACCCGGAATCCGCAGCGGAACACGGGTCGGAGCACCGTTCGTCCCGTCGCGGAAGCGATCCTTGAGAATGCTCACCATCCGAGCGAGCTGATAGAAACCTCCATACTGCGTCGTGTATCCGGAGCTGGAATCGCCCACCAGGAAACTCGGCCGGAACACGGACAGGACATTGCCCGGCTCGTCACGCCAACGGGCCAGCAGCGACTCGGCAAGCCACTTGCTCTTCTCGTAGTCCGTGCCGAATTCCGGGCGTGGATGGTGAAACGCTTCCCGCACGCATTCGGTACGGGATCCGCACACGTATGCCGTGCTCACCGCGTGAATGCGCTTGACGCCCTGCCGGCGAGCCCAGTCGAGCGATGCCTCGGTGCCGGCCACGTTTGTCTCGTACGGCTCCTCGTTGCCGTTGGCAAAGAGCTGCAGACTGGCCGCACACAGGAGAAGATCGTCCGTCGAGCCCCAGTCCGCATCCGGCAATGCGGCGGGCAGAGCACCCTCGACAAGAACCAGGCGGTCCTGCTCGAGGCACGCGTGCAGATCAAGGTCCAACCGCCGCATCATGACGGCCAGCCGATCGCGAGACGCAGTCAGCGGCGGACGCACCATGACCACAACGCGGCGCCCGCGGGCAAGCAACTCCGCCAGAACGAAGTGGCCCAGGAAGCCGGTGGCACCGGTCATGAACGTCGTCGGTCGATGGTCACGCATCGTTGCACGCACCCTCATCCGCTATTCCAGACCCCTTCACCCCCGAGAGGTTTGGGGGCGGGGCGGCTCGAGCCTCCATGTCGGTCTCACGGACGCCGTCGGTCTCCTCGCGCACACCAGAGCACGCCCATCATCGCGGCCCGGGAAAGGGCGGCCCCGTCAGGTACAGGTCTGAGCGAATGATCTTCGCCGCCACGCGACGCACAGCAAACAGCGCATCCCGCCTGCGCTGCAGCGCCCTCGCCGCGAGGGGGCATTCTACCGTTTTGTGCGGCGATGCCAATCCTAACTGACCGCCGGGCGACAAATCCTCCCGAAACCGCAGCCGCACCGCCGGGCACGTGTCTGTGGTCATGTAGAAGCGGTATCGCTCGCTCGCCAGCGGCTCGTGGAAGGCGAAGGTCAGGCTCCAGACTCCCTCGGCGTCGACCTCATCGATGCGCACATCGAAGTTTTTCGCCGATATGACCTCTCCGGGTTGAAAACGCCCCGTCCCTCGTTGGGCCTCGACCAGAAACCGGCCGAGCAGGCTGCTGAAATAGGGCTTCCCGTCAACCGAAACCGTGAAACTGTGGGCGTCGCGCTGCTCGAGCCGGCACGGACGCTCCATCCGCGCCACATCGGGGGCGTAGGTGAGGACGTGGCATCGAACATCGGCCATCGCCGGGCCCCACTCCTCGGTGAGGCAGAGCTTCCCGTAGATGTTCACGAACGGCAGGTTGATGAAGAACAGATCGGTCACCTCTGCCGACGGCGGCTCGTCGTCCGCGATCGCGGTGACCGTGCACCGCTCAGCCGTGACCATCCCCATCCATAGCGTCCGGTAGATCGGCAGCCAGATGCAGGTGCAGATCAGCAGGACGATGGCCACGCCGGGGCTCCAGCGCCCAACCCACACGGGACGAACGTGTCGGCGAAGACCGGGACCGAGCACCAAAGCCACGGCAAACGCCACACCACCGAAATACCCGGAATGCGGCGTCGCGAGGACCGGCACAACCGGCAGCACGGCCAGCACGAGCCACATGGGCCAGATCCAGACGCCACGGGCGCCCCGGCACGCGAGGAAGTAGCCGCCTCCCATCACGGCCAGGATCACGAACATCAACAGGCAGTCGGCCGGGTTCTCCGTGAACGGATCGATGCGCCCGCTCGGCCCCACGGTCATCGGCGACTGCCAGACCAATGCGGTGACGTAGTACATCAACTTCGCCAAGCACCAGAGCCAGTAGCCCGATCCGTCCGGGCGTCGCATGTACACATCCGGCAAGGGGTGATAGAAGAGAACCAATCGCCAGACGACGAACGCCACGGCCAGCAGCACGAGCAGCCCGTGCACACGGCGCCGGGCCCATGCGTGCCGGCGGCCGCCGAAGGCCAGATCGACCGCCACCAGCACGACGGGCAGCATGACGGCGTTCTCTCGCGAGAAGAGGGCCAGCACCCACAGCACCAACGTCACGGCCATCGCTGCCGGTCGAAGGGGCGGCACATCGCGGGCGGGGGCCAAGCCCGTCGCCGCCGGTCCGACGTACAGACCTGAGGCACGGAGGTAGCACAGAAGCGCCGCGATGGTCAGCACCGTCTGGAGGATGGTGTTCTGAGCCGCCAGCCAACCCACGGTGATGACGGCGTGCGAGTAGACGACGAACAGCAGGCCGCCCAAGACGGACCAGAACCGGTGCTCGGTCAGGCGCAGGCACAACAGGTACACCAGGAATGTGGTCACCCAATGGAGGGTCAGGCTCATTGCGTGCTGGGGCAGCACGCTGCCGCCCGTCAGATCGTGCACGATCTTCATCAGCAGCACCGAGAACGGGCGTGCGTACTGCCAGCGCGTCACGCGCTGCTGCCACCACGTCTCGATGAACTCTTGCGAATCAACCGTGGTCGCTTGCAGCAATTCAGACGGCGACCAACCCATCTCTCGCAAGCGCTGCTGGTGCAGGTGGTCATCGAAGAACAGGCCGTCTCCAAGCGTCCAGCCATGAGCAGCGAACGTCGCAACGGCCAGAAGGAGGCCAACCAAGAGGTGCTGCCGCCACGACGATCCGCTGCGCTCCGGCGAGACCGGCTCCTCTTGGTCAGTTGATGCGGATTGACTGATCGTCGCGCTATTCACGAAAGTCCAACGGATGCGGCCACACTGCCTGTCGGCTCGCTACGCCCCGGCCCCGCTCGGTGCCAGGTAGTTCCCGAAGCCGACAACGATCGTCGATCCGACCAGCACGAGAATGCCGATGACAATCAGCCCGATCGTGCGTCGGCTCGAGCCCTTCCACTCGCGGAACCACAGCCCCCACAAGTTGCTGAACACGATGATGAACGCCATGTGAATGGTCCAACTCGAGAAGTCGTACTCGCCCATCTGTGTCGTGCCCATCCCGTAGAACAGGAACTGGCAATACCAGGTCGCGCCGGCCAGCGCCGACAGGATGTAGTTGACCGGCAACGACGCCCCCGCCGCCGACAGATAGTCCTTCGCGCTGCGGTTGCGCACGTGCAGGCATACGCACCAGACGAAGTTCGTGGTGAACCCGCCCAGGAAAATCACTACGAATACCGGGCTGTTCTGGAACAGCGGAGGCGTATCGTTCTTGACAGCCAACTCGGCGATTGGCTCACCGGCGGCAATCGCGAACGCCATGAACGCACTCATCACACCCGCAAACACCGCCACCAACACGCCCTTGATGAAGCTGAATTCGCCGACTGCGGTCTTCTTCTGCTCCGCCGAAAGCTCCCGCTCCTTCCAGACCCCTGCCCGCCCGCAGACGGCAATCCCGAGCAGACAGACCACGACACCGGAGAGCGTCACGACGCCCGACGTGTCCCGGAGCATCGGCGCGAGCTCGTTCGCAAGCATCGGCGGGATGATCGTGCCGAACGCCGCACAGAATCCAAGAGCGAGGGCGTAACCAAGCGACATTCCGAGATACCGGACGGACAGACCGAAGGTCAGTCCGCCCACGCCCCAGAGCACGCCGAACACGTAGCATCGGAGCAACGCGTCTATCGGGGACTCACGCAATACGGAGATGGCGTCCGGAACGGTCAGTGCCACGACGACCCAGGGCACGACGATCCAACTGACGAAGCCGTTGACGAGCCAGTACGTCTCCCACTTCCAGTTGCGCACTCCCTTGAAGGGGATGTAGAAGCTGCCGGCCGCGAGGCCACCGAGCGCGTGCAGCGCGATGCCGAGAAGGGGATTGGCCGTCAACGTGGCTGAACCTCCGCGTGCAAGAGGTTGGGCCGCAACGCCGAGCGCGGACCCGGCAGCCAGACCGGCGCCTTCCGTACGACCGGACCACAGGGCGGACTACAACCGGTTGCCGCACACGCTCGCTTCACGGTCTGGGACCCCATACGGTTCTCACGCATTCGGAAAGAACCGATTCGTATGATGTCGCATCGGCGGGCCGAAGTCCAGCGACAAGAGCAGATCGCGCGTCGGCAGCTCGGTGAGCGCGTCGAGCGCGTGTTCGCCGTGTGGTAGGATCGTGGAGGCCATGAGTACGTGTTTGGCGTCTCGGGTGGCATGGGCAGGCGTCGCTCGCTGGCGAGCGAGGTTTGCCCGTGGGCTCATATGAGCACGCGTGCAACCACGGGCAAAACCCAACCCTGACGGGTTGGCCCCTGCCCACGCCACCCCGCTAGAGGTGTACCACCGCGATCCGCAAGGAGCCAGGATGAAACACTGTGCTGCCCTGTTCTTCGTATTGCTTGTCATGTGCGTTGTCCCCGCGTCAGCCCGGGCTGACACGCCAATGGTACAGAAGGTGTTCGTCACATCGGCGGCGACCGACGCGTGGTTGGCGAAGCACGCCGCGGACGAGTTGGCCCGCTATGTTGCACAGATCACCGGAGCGGGCGTGCGGGTGGTGGACGAGACGCCCAGCCTCGAGCCAAACGAGGTGGCGTTCATTCTCTCCGTGGGCGAGGGCGCGGACAGACTGAAGGGTCTGCCCGGGGCGAAGGATCCTGAGCGATTGCGTGACGGATTCCTGATTCAATCGCAGGGCGAGCGTCGCGTGCTGATCGCCGCCACCGAGGCGATCGGCCTTCTGTACGGCGTCTACGACTATCTGGAGAAGTGCTGCGGCGTGGGGTTCTTCTGGGACGGCGACCGCGTGCCCAGACACAGCAACCTACCCGTCACGGGCATTGACGTGGCCGTGCTTCCCCGCTGGCCGGTTCGGCACTTCGGCCTGTCGAACTGCTGGGGCCTGGCCAAGTGGCACAACCACTTCCGCACCCTGCAAGAGCGTAAGCGGATCTTCGACTGGATGGCCAAGCGGAAGATCAATCGCTCACACTACGATTTCAGCCCCACCATCGCCCGGAGCGGGCTGTCGGCCGTACGCGTCTTCGGCCTCAGTGACAAGGAACCGGACAACTTCACCTTCGCCGGCTGGCCCGGATGCCTGGACTGGCCGGCCGCAGTACGGACCCGGCTCCTTCAGGAGCAGTTTGAGCACAGCCGTCGGCGCGGGATCACCTGGGTCTACTACCTGGCCTACGGCAACCTGCCGCACCAGTTCCGGCAAACGCACCCGCAATACAAGTATGTCGAGCACCTCGGCTACAGCGCCACGGTACTCTACCCCGACGACCCGGAGGCCGCCCGCTGGAGCAAGACGTTCTACAAGGACCTGATTGAGACCTACGGCACGGATCACCTCTACCAGGACACGCCGTTCGTGGAATCCTCCGGCTCGGGCGATCTCGACAAGTCCTTCGAGCTCAAACTGACCGCGGCCAGGCAGATGTGCAGAGTCTTCCGGGAGCTGGACGAGAAGGCCGTTTGGCAGAGCGATAGCTGGGACTTCCAGGCGATCCCTGCCCTTTGGACGCCGGAGCGCATCAAACGCTACTTCGCGGCCTTGCCACGGGAGATGATGCTGGTCTACGACACGGCGGGCTTGGGGAATCCGTACTACAAGCGAACGGACTACTTCGCGGGTACACGCTGGCTGTTCGGCATCCTGCATTCGTTTCAGGGTGACGACCACCTTCACGGCAACCTGAACCACGCCCTCGGCGCCCTCCAGAGCCTCTCCACCGACCCGCAGGCCGACAAGTGCCTGGGCGTCTACCACGTTCCCGAAACGTCCGGGCACAACGTGTTGTTCTTTGACTTGACGACCCACCTGGCGTGGAACCCCGACGGCATGACGTTGAGCGGCTACCTCGACGAGTACACGCTTCGTCGGTTCGGCACCTCGGACTACGCGCGAATGCGTCCGGCAGTCGATGCGTTGGCCCGTGGAGTGTACGGCGCCGGGGGCGGCCACGATGGCCAGATGCCCATCTATCAGAAGCTCGGGTGCCACTACGGCCCGGCGGGATGGTGGCCGATTGTCGATGAGAAGCGGGCACCCCACGCGGCGGACGACGGGACGGGCATTCTCGAGTTGCAGGAGGCGATTCGAACGGCCCTTGCCTGTCGCCGGACTCAGCGGGACAACGACCTTTACGTCAACGACATGGTCGATTGGACCCGCCAGTATCTGGCCACCATCTTCAACTGGGCGGTGATCGATGCCTTCAGGGCGTTGGGGAAAGGGAACGCCAAGCGGGTCACGTCCCGTGCGACGTTGGCCCGCGAATGCCTGAAGCACATCGACGCAATCCTCTCCACCCGGCCCGATTTCTCCCTCAAGGCGCAAATCGACCAGGCCATGCAGGTGCCGGGAGCGAATCCCCATCTGCCGTGGTATATGAAGCAACACTGCATCAACGATCTGTACTCGGCAAACGAGGTCTACGAGCAACTGCACTGGTACTACGCCCCACGCATGGAGGTCTATTTCGCTGAGTTGGAGAAACGAGCCGCGGTCGGAGTCAAGACCATTGCCTGGGCCGACATCGCGGACCGCTGCAACGCCATCCAGAAACGTTGGCTGGACGAAGACATCGCCGTGCCCGACAAAGAGAAGTCCCCCGGCACGGCCATGGAAGCGGTCGTGGCGGCTTTCGAGACCATCGATCCAACGAAAGAAAGCCCCCTGCTTCGGTTCCGGCTCGAGGTGGAGGCGTACACCGGCTCCGGCCCGATTGAGTCGCTGCGGGAGATCTACCGGCATCTGATGGACGACGCTGACCTCGCGGCGCACCACGCCGCTCTGACGTTGCAGATGGCCCGGGCCGAGTACGCGGCCGGTCACCGTGAGCTGGCGTCTGTGCTCGTCCGCCCCTTCACCGAGCCGTTCATGGAGCGCGCGCTCGCACCGGACCTCCGGAGGGTGCTGGGTGAGCCGGCCAACAAGCCGGCCAAGGTGCGCCCGCTCCTGGTCGCAGCCGCCGACGGCTCGGTGAAGCGGGTACGGAAGGACGGGCAATGGTGCATCGTCACACAGCGCGAGCGAGGGAAGCCGTACGTTTACTTTGCGCTTCCGGAAGGCGCCGGCCTTCGCAATCAGGACCGCACCGTTCGCCTCACGATCAGCTACTACAGCGATGGCGGGCAGGGCAGCCTGTTCCGGGTCCAATACGATTCGCACTACTCCAACGATCTGCAGGGCGCCTACCGGGACTCCGAGGGCATCGCGCAGACCAAGAAGCCCGGCTGGCACACCGTGGTCGTGGAGTGTCCGCGCGCCCGCTTCGCCGGAAACCAGAACGAGCGGTCTGATTTCCGGATCGCGGTCCTGGGCGACGCAGACTTGTTCCTGCGACGGATTGACCTCGAACCGGCGCAGTGAAGTACTGATGCGATGTTCGCGTGTTGAAACGGACCACACAACCATGAGGATGCCGATCATGCCCCAGCGCCTCTACCTATCCCTCATCCTTTCCGGTTTGCTCGTGTCCGCCGGCAGCCGCCCTGCCGCTCTCGCCGGGCGCTTCCCTGACGACCTTGGGGCCGCGGAGTACTATCGCCCGCCCCAGCTCACGCTCATGACGGGGTTCATCAAGGATCCGCAGCACAAGCACTACACAGTCCCGGAGTGGGCGAAGGGTATCGGAAGCAACTTCGATGCCGAGAAGCTCGTCAGTCGCTGCCGGCGGGCCGGCGTCTGCGGGATCATCTGGTACGACAAGTGGATCGACGGGCTGGTCTTCCGCAAGACGAAGACCACGACGTTCGTCACCGAGCGGGACTTCCTCGCCGAGCTCGCTCCCGCCTGCCGGCGGCACGGCATCAAGCTGACCATCTACTTCAACACGTTCTACGACGGCAACCCCGAATTCGAACGTTGGGCGTGCCGGGATCAGCGAGGCAACGCCATCCCGTTCTCGTCGTCCTGGCCCCTGTCGCTGCTCAGCATGCACTCTCCGTTTCGCGACAAGGCCCTGCAGCAGATTCGCGAGGCGATTGAGGACTACGACGTTGACGGCCTTTGGCTCGACGTTCCGAACTACCCAACCATGTCCTACGACCCCTGGTCCCAGCAGGCATTTGAGAAGCAGTTCGGCAAACTGATGAAGGACGCTTCGCCGGCCGAGCGCTGGGCGTTCGCCGTCCGCTCGACCACGACATGGAACAAGCAGGTGGCCGCTTTCGCCCGCGGCCTGAAGCCATCGATCGTCGTCACCACGAACACGGGCGGATTCGATCCTCTGGTGGCAGGGCCCAAGTACGCAACCGAACTTTCCGAGCCGCTCGACTACTTCACCGTCGAGGCCCACGATATCGGGCGCCAAAACATCATCGCACCCGTTCTTTCGGAGCTGACGAAACCCGTCGAGCTCGGCACGCTGATCTCCGACGACTGGTTCACTCCGTTGGGCGGAGGGGTGATGACGTCAAAGAGCGCCAACGTGATGCAACACGAACTGGCAAACGTCTTTTCCAACGGACTGAACCTCTACGTCGCCCTGACATTGGCCCACGACGGCACCGCCGACGAGAGCACGCTGCAACTGCTGGACTTCTCAGGCCAGTGGCTGAAGGAGCGACGCGAATACCTCAAAGGCACGGACAACTTCGGCGATGTCGGGATCCTGCTGGGCACCGCGGACCCGGACCATCTCGGGTGGCCCGGCGGCGAGGGCGACTACCACGACGAGGTCATCTCCAAGCTGGAGGCTGATCTCCGGGGCGCCGGGTATTGGCCTCACCGTTTGCTCAACAGCGCGCACTCCCGGAAGTGGGATCGATTCCCGGAGGAGATGCGCACGATCATCATCCCGGACCGCGTGAGCCTGACGCCCGAAGACGCGAGCAAGGTCCGGGCCTTCGTGAACACCGGCGGGCGGGTTCTCGCCTTCGGCCGGGGCGGCGGGCTCACCGTGAGCGGGAACACCACCAAGGTCGACGCCATCTTCGGGACCGAGAGCGCGGGGTACCTCGAAAGGCGAACACGTCCATCCTGCACGCTTCAGGCGAAGACCGGGGCCATCAGCATGGACGGTCCGCTCCTGCATCTCCACCCCGGCTCCGCCGAGACACGTGTCTGGGTCACGACCTCATCGGAGGGCCAGATGCCGGGCGTCGTCGCCAACCGAGTCGGCAGCGGCACGGCGTTCCTCGTTGCCGTACCCGAGGCCAACGTGCTGGGGCATTCCGCGTTCCTGCGCTATCTCTGGCACGAAACGATCGGCGAGCCCGCGTGGAAGACGGGCGAATCGACCGGACGGTACGTGGTCCGACTCCGCCGCCAATCGGACCGCCTGATCCTGCACGTCCTGGGTGATCTCACCACGACCGGTGGGCCGATGCGGCGCTATCGGCCGAGCTACACGGACCTCTCGCTGAACACCACGGTCGTGCCCTTCCGAACGGCAACCATCGTGCCGGACAACCGACCCCTCACTCCGCAGAGCGAGGGCGACTGGAAACGCGTCCAGCTCTATC
>CAYMME010000069.1:0-23404 GCA_964391465.1 uncultured Planctomycetales bacterium | reverse complement strand
CCCCGGCGCCCCCTTGAGCCCAGCTTAGGTCGCTGAACTGCGCAACTTGGGCTAAGTACACCGTCCCGCAGGCTTTACGGCGATCACGAACGCTGCGGCTCGGCGACAAACACGGTGAAGTCTGCGCGGTGTTCACGGTCACAAAGGGCGGCGCGTCGCGATTCACGTTGCAGGCCTGCGGCTGTTGTCTATTGATACGTGACGGTCAATTCAAGGCGGTCGAGGAGGACGCTTGTGTCAATCGGGCGCTTGACGGCGAGGTCTACGCCGATGCGGTTGTCGCCTGCTTTGATGAGGCCGGGGTCGACGGCGAGTTCGAACCATGCGGCGGCGGGTTTGTCGGTCAGGGGGGCGGTGGGCTTGGCGATTGCGGGTGGTTGGTTGTTGAGGCGCACGACTACCTGGTCGCCGGCGATGAGGCCGGCGATGCGTAGGCGCAGGCGTGCGTGCGTCGTCTTGTTCTTGGGTGCGTTGGCTGCGATGTCCTCGCCGACGGGCAGGACGGCCGTGATCCTTCCGCTGGGGCCTAGGACGATGGGGAGGCGGTCCGGGATGACGAGGCCGGAGCGGTTGAAGCCCCAGAGGTTCTTGGGCTCGATGGGGTCGATGGCGTAGAGCTTGTCGAGGCCCTTGAGCGTCTCGGGCGAGCCCATGTGCGAGTAGCGGATCTCGGGCTTGGTGGGGAAGAGGTTGAACGTGTAGATGCCGTCGACGCCGGCGTGCCAGGCGTTCATGGCGGCGGCCCACCACGCTTCGAGCTCGGCGTAGCCCTGCTTCGCCTGCATGCCGGAGCCGCCGATGTTGGCGCAGGCCCGCACGCCGTGACGGTGAGCGAGCTGCGTCATGGTCCGAAGCTGCGGGGCCATGGCCATGGGGGCGAGATCGCCGCCGAACGTGAGGATGTCGACGAGGTCTTCGCGCAGCCAGGTTTCGATGTCGAGGCCGATGGCCAGGCCGCGCTCGACACTGAGCGGCACGCGGGCGGCGATCAGCAGCGGACGACCGCGCCGGACGGCGACGCGTTCGGTGGCGGCACGGATCTTGCGCACCAGGTCGTTCATCGCGGCCACGTGTTCGCGCGAGACGGGCAGCCCGTCCGTGGTGGGTGCGAAGAACCTGGGACTGCGAAAGAAGTCCATGTCGACGCCGTCGATGTCATAGCGCCGGCACACGTCCTCGAAGATGCGCAGGATGTAGTCGCGAACCTCGGCGCGCGCGAAGTTCAGCCCGGCCCACCATCTTCGCGGGTCGGGGTATTCGTATTTCTTCCAGTCTTCGGGCTTGCTGAGCAGGTATTGAGGGTGCTCGCGCTTCCAGCGCGGATGGCTCCAGGCGGCGAACGAGTCCTCGATGTTGTTCATGCGGTAGGACCAGAAAACCTCGAGGTCGTTCTCGTGCCCGAACTCGACCGCGACGGCGAGCGGGTCGGTTCCGAGCTTCTCGAGGGCGTCGAGGCTCTTGCAGATGTCCTTGACGTACTGGGCGTCGCTGTCGGTCACGAATTCGCCGATGCGCTCGCCCGCTTGCGGGATGTGTCCCCAGAAGAGCCCGCCGCCGCCCGTGCAGTAGCAGATCGTATCGACCTGCGTATTGAGCACCTGCTCGAGGCGCAGCGAGACAAGTTCCTCGGGCGTGTCGTAAGGGCGAACGTGGCAGCCGTCGTCGTTGTACATGATGCGACGCAGGCGCTGAGCGGCCTTCTTGCGGGCCTGCTTCATGGCCGCCGCGTCCGGCGCGCCACTCGAGGCCGGAGCCGACTGCCCAACCGCAGCCGGCATCAAGCCCAGGACCAGAACGAGGCCGGAGGCAAAGAGGGTTGTCACCCGTAGCGTGTTTCTTCGTGTCATAAGCCTGCATTCAGTAAAGGAAGGGCCGCATCCCGAACGGCATCGCATCGACCCACGCAATCCCGGCCGACGAGCAGCATGTGCATCGCCGCACACGCAAACGTCACACCCGCCGGAAGTCGTGCAGCGATCGTACGCCAACCGCCCGCACCGGCACAAGCTACCCGGCACCCGTCTTGCGGACAACGCTCCATTTGTGGGAGAAAAGCGGAAAAGCGGGACAGGTTCGATTAACGCGATTGACGTCGCCCTCACAGGGCCTCGGCGTTGTGTTGGCGCCCGGCTGCGGCGGATTTGCTGGACGGCACGCGCAAGATCGTCCGCATGGTGTACCCTACGACGCATGATCCGCCGAGCGTGCTTGACTCTTCTCTTCTGGTTCATCCTCGTTGCGGCGGGTTGCGCCGCATCGCCGCCGGCCGTGCTGCGCGTCGCCACGTTGAATGTCGCCCACGGAAGAGGCGCGGCGCGGTCGCAGATCGGATTGCCCCGACACAGGTTCGAGACGAACCTGGACGCGATCGCGACACTTCTGTGCCGCGTGCAACCTGATGTGGTTGCACTTCAGGAAGTCGATGCGCCATCCAGTTGGAGCGGATCGTTCGATCACCTCGAGCGATTGGCTGCGGCATCGGGCTACCCGCACCGCTTCCACGGTCGACACGCCGCCGCCGCCCTGGGGCCGGCCAAGCTGAACTACGGAACCGCGCTGGTGTCGCGGCACCCGATGACGGCAACCGCGTCGCATCGCTTCGACGCCAAGCTCACACCTTCCAAGGGGTTCGTCACGGCCCAGATCCAATTCGACGACAGACCCATCCTCATTGCCTCGACACACCTTGAGCCCGGATCGCGAAGGATTCGGCGCCGACAGGCCGACGAACTGATCACCGCGCTGGCCGGCGCGGGGCTTCCGCTGATCGTGCTCGGGGACTTCAACTGCGATTGGCCCGACGACGATGCGTTGCGGCGCATCGCGACGCACCTGGCGCTACAAGCGTTCGAGCCCGATGGCGACGCGCTCCGCACCTGGCCGAGCTCCGACCCCGACAAACGCATCGATTGGATCATCTGCTCGCGCGACCTGCGTTTCGTCACGTACGAAGTGTGGCCGGATGTCGTGTCAGATCATCTCGGCGTCGTCGCGGAGCTGCGCTGGAATGGCAGGCGCAACCCCGAAGGGGTACCGGGTGGTTAGCCTAGGGCGCAAGCCCTCGTTCTTCTACACAAGTCGGGCAAGCCTCGCCTGGAATACTGGCAAGGGCCATCCACCTCGGCGATGGGAGTCGCCGAGGGCCGGTTCCCAGCCTCGTGAGGGCCATTGGCCACGTCCCCATGAGACATGTGTAGAACGACGAGGGCGCAAGCCCTAGGTATACGGTGGCATATGTCGTCTAGCCCCGGAGGGGCGGTGCTTGGCCCTATGATTTCGCGAGTCAGCGCGCGGTTGTGCCGGTGGTGCGTCGCCCCTTCAGGGCTTGGTGCTTGCGGCCGGCTGCTGATCCACAGGGCTTGCGCCCTGGGCTATCCACCTGTCGTCCCGTTGGGACTGGGGCGTGCCGTCACGTTGTCGCGTGACCCGCGCGCCGAGCGCATCACGCCTCGCGGATGGTCCGCGACAAGACGGTTGCCTAACCCGCCGCCTTCTTCTTCGCGAACTTCGAGAGGTAGTCGACCACGCCCTCGCGCGTAGGCTTCATACCCTCTTCGCCCTCATGCCAGTTGGCGGGGCAGACCTCACCGCGCTTCTCGTGGAACCGCAGGGCGTCGACCATACGCAACGCCTCGTCGACGCTCCGGCCGAGGGGCAGGTCGTTGATCACGGCATGGCGCACGACGCCCGCGCGGTCGATGAGGAACAGGCCTCGCAACGCGACCGCCTCGTCGTGGAGCACGCCATAGCGCTTCGCGATGTCCTTGGTGAGATCGGCGACGAGCGGGAACCGGACCGGACCGATGCCGCCGTTCTCGACCGGCGTGCCGCGCCACGCAACGTGGGTGTACTGCGAGTCCACCGACACGCCCACCACCGTCGTCTCGCGCGACTTGAACTTCTCGAACGCTTCGTCGAAGGCAATGATCTCCGACGGGCAGACGAAGGTGAAGTCGAGCGGATAGAACAGCAGCAGCACGTTCTGCCCCCGCAGGGACGAAAGCCTGAACTCGGGCTCGAGCCGGCCGTCGCCAAGCACGGCCGTGGCCACAAAATCCGGCGCCTCTTTCGCAACAAGCTGTGAACTCATCTCAGGTCTCTCCCGGTTGGACTACACGAACGGCGGGCATCGCCCGCCCATCGAGCAGACGCCAGGGTGCCACGGGCGGCTTGTCCGCCCGTATCCTGCGGTGAAGGCACTGGCAGACAAGCTGCCAGGGGCACCCGACGTGAAACACGTATCTTTGCGAGTTGATTCTCACGAACAGCGGGCACCGCCTGCTCGTCGAACAAACGCTGCCCGCCTGCGGTTCACACCGCATGACTCCATACTCTGTATCCGCCGTTGCGGCGGCGGGACTGCTTACTCGTTCTGCGGATTGTCCGACTCGTCGACGCAGATCAGCTTGAGCTGCTCTTCGGTCGGGTTCTCGATCCGGTCGACCGCGTCAACGGGGCACAGGTACGTGGACCCCGAGCCGGCCTTGATCCACTTCACGCCTAACGTCTTCTTGTGTTCACCTGTCGTCGTCTGACTCATCTTGTTCTTCTCCTTATCACAAAACTCTTCTCAATCACTTGGTTTGCTCGTTCGTACAAGCCGTCTCCGCATCGGGTTCCTGCGCTGCGACGTGGGCTCGCACCGCGTCCATGTCTATCGACTCGGCCTGGGCGACGATGTCTTCCAGCGCCTCGTCATCGAAACTGCCCGGCTGCTGGAACAGCAAAACGCCGTCCCTGTAGAGTAGCAGTGACGGTATGTGCTCGACGCCGAGGTCGGACACCAGTTCGCGCTGGGTCTGCGTGTCCAGCTTGCCGAACACGTGCTCGCGATGCCGCGAGGCGACTGCTTCGTAGACCTCTGCGAACTTGTCGCACCCGGCGCACCAGGGCGCCCAGCAATCGACGAGCACGATCCCGTCCGCGGCCACGGTGGCATCGTAGTTGTCCTTCGTGAGCACCACCGTCGCCACGACCTGCGCTCCCAAGTTCAAGGTCCCAGCAAGCACCTTCACGAGAACGTCTCGTGCTCCGTGCACCAGATCAGGCGTGCTGGGATAGGTGACCGGCGTAGTCCAGTCCCCGGCCACTGTCTCTCTATCGCAACGAGGAGCCCGGGCGAACCGAAGCCCTGAACAATCCTGGAGCGGCCCCGTGGAGGGCAAAGGAGCGGTAAGGTGGGTCGAGACCCACCTGGTATGCCGTCCTTCGCGGTGGAAAGCTGGTGGGTCGACGACCCGCCCTATCTCGTTCCTCGGGTGGGTCTCGACCCACCCTACTCGCTCATTTCAGCTTGGCGGGTTTGGTGCCCGGCCACGCAGCGGTCTCCGGCATGTGCGTCATGGCGAACGAAGTCTGGATCGGGTAGTTGCACACGCACCGCACCGAGAAGCAGGGGACGCTCAGGACGCCGTCGGCGGCCACGAGGCTGTTGCTGCATCCGGACCGGATGTTGCGCAGGGAGTGATGCTGTTCGGTGGCAAGGTCCACGTAGGACACGCAGTAGTCTCGCAGCAGAATCAGGTGCTCGCCGGCCACCGCGTAGTTGCACCCGCCGCGCACGAAGAGCTTGTCCTTGCTGCGGAGTTGGCCGCTACGGATGTCGAACACGTGTCCGCCCTGGTTGATGAATGTGTCGTCCCGAACGATGACCGGCTGGCCGCCGCGGATCTTCGCCTCCCACGCCACCTCGCCGTCGGCGGCGCGGTAGACGTACATTTGGTCGTTCTTGCCGGTTAGCAGTAGCCCGGACTTGTGGGCGTAGGCGAGCCAGTCATCGTTCGTGCGCATCCCCAGCCAATGGCCGACGCCGTAGGTTCGATACTTGTGCGTCGTCGTGGCGCTCCATCGCACGCCGCCCGTGCGCGCGTCTAGCGCGAGCACAGTCGACGGCGCGGACTCGGTTTTCTTGCCGCGGCGCTTCCGTTCTTCGGTTTCAACCGGCGAAGGCGAATCGATGCAGAAGACCAGCCCCGCTCCGACCGCGATGGCGTGGTTGTTGAAGCGTTCGGCAGCTTGGCGGCTCCAGAGCTGCTTGCCGGTTTCGCGGTCGAGCGTCACCAGATGCGTGCTGTCCCACAAGCCCTTCCCGATGACGCGCGACTTCTCGAACGCGGTCGCGATGACGATCACGTCTTCGGACACGCGGATGTCGGCAACGTACGGCTTGCGACCCTCCGGCGTCGTGTACGTAAACGTCGCGCGCGGCGTGCCGGTGGCGGGATCGAGCACCTCGCACCGGTCGCCGCCGGCGACGTAGATGCCGTCGGGCATCGAAGCGTACCGCGTGAACGCCTCCACCTTCCGTTGCCAGAGGGCTCGGCCGGTGTAGACGTCGACCGCGTGCAGTGTCCGGCTGGCGATCTGGAAGGCGAAGAGACGACCGCCGACTACCTGCGGTTTGACGCCCGTGCCGTAGTCTTTGGACTTGTGGAAGCCGTAGCCCGGCCCGTCGCCGTACCACAGAACCGCGAGCGGATTCTGCACGAGCCGGTCGCGCGAGTAGTACGTGCGTGCGGCATTGCCGGACTCGTGCGTCCAGGCCGCCGACCCGGGCAACGGGCCGACGCGACGAAGGAGCATGAAGCGGCCCGACGCCTCGACCCGGGCGCTCGTAAGTCCGGCGTCGGCGACACGCTTGCCAAAGGCCGCCCGCTGCTCGGGGGGAATCTCCAAGCACGCCACGCCACCGTACGGCCGGAGTACATCGAACAGCTTGCGCGCCGGCACATCGGATAACAGGCCGGCCGCGGACGGATTCTCCGACACGACCAGGCCTGCCGGGTACGGCGGCAAGCGGATCGCGAACGGCTTCGCCGTGAACACCTCGACCCGCCGACCGTACAGCCCGGCCGCCACGAACTTCGCCCGGAGGCTATTGACCCGGTCCGCATCCGCGTCCACCGCGATGACGTGTAGTTCGGATTGTGCAAGCAGCTCTTCCACCAGGCGACCGCTCTCCAGGCCGAGCACGACGCAGTAGCCGTCCGACACGCCCGTGCTTTCGAGCATCTCGGTCGCGGTCTGAGTCCACTTGTCGTCTGTCTTCGCCGGCGGGACCGACTCGAGCGCGTGGGTCGTGGGTGTGCCCGCCTTGGGACCGAAGCAATGGATACCGCCCTCTTCCGTGACCACGAAGAGCTTGTCGTCGGCCGCCAGCATGCTCGACGGCGTTTCTTCGAGGTCGTGTTTCCAGGTGACCTTCGCCGGCGACGCGTCGGTTGGGAGGTCTACGGCGACAAGCGTCTTGCCCGCGTGTCCGAAGAGACGGTCGCCGGCCAGGAGCATGGCCGAACTCGCAGGTTCCTTCGCCGCGTGCTCGGTGGGAAGCTTCCACAACTCCGGCGCGTCCCAGCGGGCTGGTTTCAGCTCCCGCGCACCGTGCTTCTTGGCGTACAGCGAGAGCTTGGTGTTCTCGAGGTCGTACGCGTAGACCGTACCCTCGTGCATGCCGTACGCCCGACCGGGCACGAGCACCGACCGGGCGTCACATGCGGGGAACAGCTTGTAGTCCCAGATCGGACCCTCGAACAGGTCGAACTTGCTGCCGTCGAAGCGCTCGGGGGCTTCCTTGCCGGCTGACAGCCAGCGGCTGCCCACCTCGCGGCCGTCGTGCACGTTCAGCACGCCGTCGGCTCCGACGAAGACGTACTTGCCCATGGCCGTCACGCGGCAGTCGCCGTGGCGGTAACCCTGGACGTAGTACATCAACTCGCCGGTGCGCCGGTCGAGTCGGGCCGGCATCGATCTTCCGTTCGGCACCAGAAGCTTGTCGTCGACAACCGCCAGATACCCTTGCGGAGACAAGCCGACCTCATGTCGCACGTTGTGGTCGATCCGAACGCCGTCGAGGTATTGGCCCTTGGTGTGCGTCCACTTGACCCGGCCGGTCTCCGGGTCGAGGGCGTGAATGAAGATCCCCATCCGGGGCCAGATGCCGGCGGCGAAGTAGAGTGTGTCGTCGATCAGCACCGGGCCGCCGCGCACGGGCCAGAACGAGATCAACCGCGCGTTCCCGAGGTGCCGCCAGTCCGCGCGGTCTTCGGGACACCCGCGCACCCTCCACGCCAGCGCCCCGGTACTTGCGTCGAGGCAGTAGAGGTGGCCGTCATCCGATCCGGCGTAGACCTTGCCCTTCCACGCCAACGGGGCGAAACGCACGGGCCCCTCGGTGCAGAACCTCCAGCACCGGGTGCCGGTGTCGGTGTCGAAGGCGGTCACGCTCCCGTCGTTGGGTGAGCCGACGAAGAGCCGCTTCCCCATGACCACCGGTTCGTACGAGCGGTCGAAACCGAGCCGTGGCTCATTCGGCCACGCCGTCTGCGGCGGCGGAAGCTCTCGTACCCATAAAGGGTACATGCCTTGGGGGAGTTGCTGCGGCGAGGCGGCGCTGCGGTTGGCGTCATGGCGCCACATCGGCCAGTCGGCGCCGAGTACCGCGGCGGAGAGGGTGTTGGCAATGAGTAGAGCGGATAAGACCGGCAGTCGTGGGCCAAGCTGCATGCGACCTCCCGTGTTGCGGTGCGCGTAAGAGGTGGGTCTCGACCCACCCTACGAAGATCGTACCTAATAAGGGTACAGAGGAGTAGGGTCCGCCGTGCGGACCAGGCCACCGTATGACGGTGTGCACGGCGCGCCCTGCGACTGTCCGCCGCAAAGCCTCAGACCTCGAGTTCCCTGGGTCCCACGGTCACGACGCTGAGCTGGTCGCGGGGGTGGCTCGCGAGGTACGCGGTGATGTCGTCGATGGTGACGGCCTGGACCTTGGCCGTCTTCTCCTCGCTCGGGACGGGTCGGCCGAAGAAGAAGATGTCGTCGGCCAGCTCGCCGCAACGGGCCCGGGTGATGTCGCCGCGGGTCTCCTCCCGGGCAAGGATGCCGGTGACGGCCCGGCGCAGCTCGGCCTCGGTGATGTCTTCGCTCAGCCGGTCGGTCTCGCGCAGCAGCGTCTCGTAGGTCTTGTGGCAACGGTCGGGCGTCGACGAGGCCCCGAGGTGGATCATGCCCGCCTCGCGCGGGTGGTCGTGCCAGGCATCGACCCAGTAAACAAGTCCCTGCTTCTCGCGGACTTCGGTGAACAGCCGGGAGCTCATGCCGCCCGAGAGGATGCCCAGCATGACGCGCACCGCCGGGTACGCGTCGTCGGTGACGGGAACGGCCGGGAAGCAGACCGCCAGTTGCTGCTGCTCGACCTCTTTGTGCAGGTGGGTGCGACGCGCCTCGAAGACCACGGGCACGGCCTCGCGACCGGCCGGCTCAGCGGAGCCGAAGCCCGAAAACGCACGCTCGAAGTGCCCGGCCACAATGTCGGGGTCGATGGCGCCGGCCACGCTCACCTGCATACGCCCGGCTGCGAAGTGCGTCCGCCAGTGCTCGACGATCACGTCACGCGTGATCCGCTCGATCGTCTCGCGTTCGCCGAGGGCGTGCCGGCCGAGCACCGGTCCGTACGCCTGCCGCGCCAGCAGCTTGTCGGCCAGCTCGCGGGGTTCGTCCTCCAGTGCGGTCAGCTCCTGGAAGCCGAGTTCGCGGGCCACCTCGCATGCGTCGGCGGGAAACGTCGGCGTGCGCAGCATCTCGGCATGGAGGTCGATCACCTGGGACAGGAACTCCGGCATGCACACGCCCGTGAACCCCATGCCCTGACGGCCGGTCCACGAGTTCCGCCGGGCCCCGATCGCGTCGAACGCGTCGGAGAACGCCCGGCCGTCGCGCTGGGCGGTGCCTTTGTCAATCGTCTCCTCGAGCACGCGGGCCAGGCCAAGCCGATCCTCCGGCTCGTCGGTCAAGCCCGTGAGCATCCGAATCTCGAGCGCGATGGTGTGGCGGTCAGGCAGCACGTTGGCCGCGAACTCGATTCCGCAGTCCAGCATCCGGTGGACCAGTTGGCGTTCCACGATTCTCCTTTCCAGCAGCGTTAATGCCATCCGACCCGCCGGCCCCTCGCTCGCGCTCCGGGCTCGGATCGAGGCTGCTGTTTATCACGTCGGTGCCGCCGGGGCAATGACGTAAGGGCGGAACGCAGAGAGGAGACGGGAGACAGAATACGGAATACGGGAGACAGAATGCAGGAGAGAGGAGGCGGAAGACGGCATCCGGTGCCCAACCTCCTGTATTCTGTTTCCTGTCTCCTCCTCCCGACCCGCTTCCCCTTGTCCTCTGCGGATGGTAGCTTGCGATTCATGGTGATCGGCATCCTTTCCGACAGTCATGGCCGGCACCTTTCGGTGCGGCACGCGCTGGAGGGGCTCGAGCGCGCGGGGGCTGAGATTTTCGTCCACTGCGGCGACATCGGTGGCATGGAGGTCTTCGACGAGTTGGCCGGCCGACCCGTGCATTTCGTCTGGGGCAACATGGATGCGCCCGATGCGACGCTGAGCGGGTACGTGGAGGACATCGGCCTGCAACTGCCGGTGGCTCCGCTGACACTCGAAGTGGCGGGCAAACGCATCGCGGTATGCCACGGACACGAGCGGTGCATGCCGCGCGTCATTGCCGAGGCCGCCCACGACTACCTATTCTGCGGCCACTCGCACCGACGATGCGATGTACGGGAGAACGGCGTACGGATCATCAATCCGGGCGCCCTGCATCGTGCGCGGGTCAAGACCGTGGCTACACTCGACACGGCAGCCGACAAGTTGCGCTTCTTCGAAGTGCGCGACGGCAGCATCGCGTTGATTGATGAGAGATGAAGGATGAGGGATGACCGGCGCCGTGGGCGCCCATCTCTCGTCTCTTGCGGAAGGTCCGCGCCGGGATCGCCAACATGCCAGACGATCCCGACGCGGTCATCTGCCCCAGGCCCTAGAAACTCTTGCACTTCGAGCGACGATACGATCCGTTCGAAACGCCGCTCGACACCGGCGGTTCGTGTCGGCTACGCCACCAACTTCCGGGCCGCGGCCAGGGCCGCCTCGTAGTCGGGATGGTCGGCGACCTCATTGACATACTCGACGTGTTTAATCGTCCCTTCCTCGTCCAGCACGAACAGGGCGCGGGCGTTGATGCGCAGCGCCGGGATGAGCGTGCCGAACGCCTTGCCGAACGCGGTGTCCTGATGGTCCGAAAGGACCTGCACCCGCTCGGGGTTAATGCCCTCGACCCCGCAGAACCGCGCTTGCGCCGGTGGGAGGTCGACGGAAATCGTGTAGATGGCTGCGTCGGAGAGGCTCGTCGCCTCCTCGTTGAAACGCTTGGTTTGCACGGCGCACACCGGTGTGTCGAGCGACGGTACGACGGACAGGATCCTCACCTTGCCGTTGGTCTCCGACAGACTGATCGAGGTGGCCAAATCCTTCTTCAACGTGGCATCCGGGGCCGGGTCACCGACCTTCAGTTCGGGGCCTTCGAGATCCACCGGATTGCCCTTGAGTGTGACGGAACGCGCCATGGTTTTCTCCTTGTGCTGGTATATCTCAGACAGGGCGCTGCCTTTGCTACCCTATCGGGTGGTGCAGGCCAGACCGAACGCTGGTGTCCGCGAGGGCGCACCCGATCAGGCAGGGATCATTCGGACCCTGAGGCTCCGCGCTTCCATACTCGGACGCGAGATCATTGTGGGGATCAAGGAGCGGGTGCAGCCGGGAAGGCGGGCGTGAAGAAGTCCGGCAGACCGGTGAGGCCGGGACTCGAGAACGCTCCGGTGGCGGCATCCTGGGTATCGAGCTGCCGGTCGAAGCGGTCCTCGGTGAGGGGGTCGTAGTTGACGGTGGCGCTGGCGCCGGCCGAGAAGCGGATCGACTGGTTCAGGAACTCGAGGGCCCGCGTGCGGAATGTATGCGGCACCATCACCAGGTCACCCGGTCTCATCTCGAAGTTCGGTTCCTTGCCCTTCTCCAGCTCCTTCAGGGGCAGCTCGACTTCGACCTCGTCGCCGGTGGGGAGCTTCCGGCGAAGGATGCCTTCGATGGGGTCGGTGATCGGGTCGCGCCCGCCGGCAGCAGCAAGGGCTTGGAGGAACGTCACGGGCTCGCCCGCGGTGAAGGCAATCGGTCCGCCGCCGTTGAGCAGGCCGGTGAAGTAGACGATGTTCGGCCTCTCCGTTTCGGCCACGATGATGTCACCGGACTCGAGCGAAGGCGCGGTCAATGCCCGTCGCAAGTCGGCCGGATTCCGCACGTCGTAGGTCGCGTTGTGCTCGCGCCCACGGATCGATTGCACCTTCACCACGCCGGAGGCAGCCGCGGAGAACCCGCCGGGGCCGAACAAGGCGTAGAGAACAGACCGCTGGTTGTCCCGCAGAGCCAGGGGGCCCGGCTGCATGACCGCACCGTACACGATGACGGTGGTCGTCATGTACTCCTCGACCTGCACCGTCACCACCAGTTCCTTGAAGTACCGCGGGACGAGCGCGTCGTGGATTGCCCGTTCGGCGTCTTCGAGCTCGAGGTCTGCGACGGCAACCTCCAGGCCGTACGGCAGCTTCAGCGTTCCTTCCCGCTGCACGCGCAGATCGAGTGTGGTCGGGACGGTCGGATCGAGGTCGTCCATCCCGAGGATGGTGATGGCGATCTTGTCACCGGCCACGAGCCGGTAGCGGGTGATCTCGGGGAGTGCGAGTTTTGCCGGCTGCGTGGTGGTGGCGGCCGGCGGAACCTGCTTGGACGGAATGGGGCGGGCCATGGACGCTTCGAGTTCGATCAACTCGCGGACCGTGATGCGCTTGTTTCCCGCGCACCCGGTCCCCAGCACCAGGACGGCAGACAGTCCGATAAACCAGGCTGTCGCTGTTCGCACCGCAGCCCTCAACTCGACCTGCAACAAATGATTCGGGTCTTGCCGCCGCGCTTCCGGCGACCCGCCTAGTGTTATGTCGGCATGGGCACCGATAAATCCTCAGCCCCATGATCGATAGCGGCACGGCTGACGATTCGGCTCAACGGGATTCTGCGGTGCCCACCGAAGCTCGCCATTGTAGCCCAGAGGATTTTCAGGTCCAGCCAAAAGGAGAAGTGTCGAACGTAGAGCACGTCGTAGTAGATCCACTGATGGAAGTCCCCTTCGTCCCGGTCGGCCCGGCACACCTGCCAAAGCCCGGTGATTCCCGGCGGTACGGACAGTCGAGCCCGACGCCAGGGCGCACAGATCTGGTTCTCGCGGAACGGCGAGGGCCTCGGGCCCACCAAGCTCATGCTGCCCAGCAGAACGTTGATCAACTGGGGCAGCTCGTCCAGGTTGGTCAGCCGTAACCACTTGCCCACACGAGTGATGCGCGGATCGTTGTCGATTTTGAACTGGGGTCCGTCCACCTTGTTGACCAGGGCCAGGGTACGCTGCATCTGGTCGGCGTCGGTGCGCATGGTCCGGAACTTGATGCATCCGAACTCGCGTCCGCCGACGCCCTCGCGGCGATGAGCGAAGAACACCGGGCCGGGGGCGGCAAGCTTGATCAGCACCGCCACGACGGGGAGCAGAGGCAGCAGCAACGCGAGCAGCACGAGGGCGGCGGTGAAATCAATGGCCCGCTTGACCAGGGGGTAGATCGGCCGCCGGGCGGGACGTCTCGGTGCACGCCTCCCGGTGGTTGTCATGCTGTTGACGGTCATGCGCCCGCCGGTGGGCTGAGCGGCCGGTGCGCCGTTGCCGGCGCTGACGACCCCATCATCGACGGCCACTGCATTCCGGACCTGCGTCTCGGCTTGGATCCCTGCTCCGTCGAGCACGACGGACTGGGCCACAATGGAGTCATCACCGATCGTCGCTCCGGCCCCGACGGCGCCGGCGCCGATCACCGTGACCCGCTCGCCGATGGTCACGCCCCGATGCACGACCAGCGGGCCGAGCAACCTCGCCGAGGCGGGCACGACGGCACCCTCCTCAATGAGGACGCCGGCGTCGAGCCGAGAGAACCCGTCGGGTACCGGCTCGGCCTCGGCCACTCGGGTGACTTCCGATCGGCAGGCCCCCAGCAGATCGCCCGGCAGGCCCAGATCCAGGACGCTCGTATCCAGTTGGACATCTCGATTGGGGATGCCGACCGTGGCCAGACGAACGCGCAAGTCCGTCAGGGGAAAGAGATGGCCGCGTTCCACTGCCACCTGAGGTACGACCGCCACGGGCACGACCACGGATTCGACTTCCGGGCACGCGGATCGCTCATAGAGGCGTTGGACGCGGCGGACGCGTCCGTGGGCGTCGAACATGACGCGTTCGCGAGGCGTGTCTTCGCCGACGTGAGCAGCAACCAAGTGTACCGTGCCGCCTCCATCCGACTGGGTGTGGCACAGACCGGTGAGATCCCACCCGTCCTGCCTCCAGTAGCGGGGGTCAATGGCCAAGACCACATCGCACATTTCCGCCGCGTGCAGTTCCGCCAACTGCTCGTCCGGCGGGATGACTCGAAGGGTCCGGCCGGCGGCCAGCCGCAACCGCTCTTCGTAGTCCTCGTCCGGTGCGAATGACGGGAAGACCATGGGGTCGGCGCTCGTGGCCCGCCCGGTCTGTTGGAGGAGGTGCCAGACCACGGACCGACAACCGAGCGGAAGCGTCAATACGGAGTGCGCGTCACCGTCGGCGGGTGTGAACGACGGTCGAGAGTCAGATAGAACGAGAATGGTGCCCATCGCGGCTGCCCCTCACGTGCGACCACTCAGCGTCTTCAGTTCGTTGCGCAGCGACTCGGTGCGGGCGTCGTTCGTCTTGCCGTCGCGCAACTGCTCCAACCCCAACTCCGCCGCCCGCCGCGCTTCGTACGGATCTTCCGCGGCCAGCAGTGCCTTGGCAAGATCAAGGTACACCGCGGCCCCCTGCTTGCCGGTCACGATGGCCCGGCGGTAGGCCAGCGCAGCCTCCGTGTACTCTTGCTTCCCGTGCAGAATCTGGCCTCGCGTGTGATGCGCCTCGCTGTTCCAGGGAGCCACGGCAACCGCCTTGTCGATCAGCTTCAGCGCCTCGTCCAGTCGATCCTTTGTGCGCCCCACCACGTAAGCCAGGTTGTTCAGCGCGACCACGTTCGTCGGCCGAAGTTCCAGAGCCTTGCGGAACGCCGCCTCTGCCTGAGCCGAATTCCGGAGGGACAACTCGAAGCTCCCCCAGTCGGCGTATACGCGCGGAGCCAGGGCCGCGGCGGCCGTGGCTTGGCGGTACAAATCACGGATCCGACTGACATTCTCGGCCTTCGACGACGCCTCCGCCTGGACCGACAGGAGCTTGGCCTGCACATACAGGAGCTCCGGGTCGGGGGCGTGCCGACCGATCAAGTCGGCAACGTACTCGGTCGCCCGCTGGTGCGCTTGCGGGGTCTGCGCCAGTGAGGCCACCAGCAGCGCGGACTGGTATCGAGTCGCGGTGTTGTCCAGTAGGGGCTCGAAGATCGATTGAGCTTCCGGCCAGCGGTCCTGCACCAAGTACACATTGGCCAGAGCCAGGTGCGCTCGCGTGCGGACGTCGGGATGCAGGTCGGCTTGCAGCACCTTCCGCAGGACCTTCTCTGCCTCCTCTGTCTCGCTCGCTGCATGCAGGCATCGCCCCAAGGTCACGGCGGCCTCGACGTCCGCCGGATAGAGTCGGACGAGCTTGCGGGCTTGGGCGCGGGCCCGGTCGTGACTCTTGCGTTGCAGACCGATCTCGACCGAGAGCCCCAGGGCGATACGGTCTGACGGGGCCGATCCCAGAAGGTAGTCCACTTGGTCCTGGGCGCGGCTGATCTGACCCGTGGCGAGGAACGCGGCCGCGAGCGTCCGACGGGCCTGTATCGCGCGCGGGTATACCTCGACGATCCGATTCAGCCTCCGGATCAAGCTCTCGGACCATGCGCCGCCCGCCATTGCTTTCTCCGCGAGGATCACGAACAGGGCAGCGGTCGGCCGATCCGGTTCTCGGGCCTCCCAGGCCTTGGCCATCTCCAGCGCCCGCGCGGCACTTCGACCGTCCGGCTCACCGAGGCGGATCCGGAGCAGCCCTTCGAGAGCCAGACTGCGGTTCGGATCGATCTCGAGCGCCTTCTCGTAGTAGGTGACGGCGAGCTCGGATCCGAGCGGGGACAGGAGTCGCCCGCACAGCACCAGCAGGCCCGCCTTCTGCTCGGGGGTCGCTCGTTCTACTGCCTTGGCACAAGCGGCCTCACATGCCTCGCGATCGTGCAGCATGCCGTGCACACGGGCCAGCAGCACTTGCGCGGCGGCGCCCGGGTTGGATTGAACGTAACGCTGTGCTTCCGCCAGCGCTTTGGCCGCTTGGCCTTGGTAGACATAAGTTCGCAGAAGTTGGGTTCGGGCCAGCAGTGAGTCCGGCGAAAGCTCAATCGCGGCCAGCAGCGCCTTTTGGGCTTGACCGTACTGACCCGCCTGGTTGCAGATGTGCCCGAACACGATGTGCCCGGCCGCGTCGTGCGGGACCATGGTCAGGTACTGCTCGAGCAGCTCCATCGTCTGGGTCTCCGACCCGCGACGCAGGGCCTGCTTGATTCGCAAGCGCAGCACATCCGCATCGTCGCCCCTCGATGCGCTTGCCGTGGCCGCAAGGGCGTCATCGGCGGCGTCAAACTGCCCGAGGCGATAGAGCACGTCGACGAGGAGGACGTGATTCCGCAGATTGTCCGGGTCGAGGCTGATTGCGGACTGGTAGCTCCCGCAGGCGCCCGAGAGGTCATCGAGCATCTCCTGGCAGACGCCCAGGAGCATGAGGGCTTCCGGCCAGTTCCGGCGGCGGTTTTCGACGATGTCCTCGAGAATGGCCTGTGCTTCCCGGGGCCGGGGATCGCGGTCGGCGGCCCCGGTCAGGAGGTACCGTGCCTTCTCGAGGCGCCACACGGCGCCCTCTTCGCCGTCGATGCGCCGCACCGCCGCGAGGAGGCGGGTGAGGTCCTCGTCCGACCCGACCGTGTGGGCCAGGTTCAACGCGGCTCGGTGGATGCCGAGATTGTCGGAGCGGTATTCGGCGGCGGTGATGAAGCTGGCCAAGGCCTCGCGCGGCTGTTGGGCTCCAAGCAGAATGAGGCCGAGGTTGAAGTAGGCCCTGGCCGCATCGGACTCGCTCAGGTTGCCGATCCCCTCGGTCAGAAGCGCCTTGGCGAGGCCAACCTCGTCCAACGTCGCGTGCAGCGTTGCTCGAACGACGCGGGCATCGACGGTGTCGCCGCAGTGGTCGCGGATCCCTGCGAGCACGCGCCCCACGGCCTCACGGTCGCCCTGCCGCACGTGATAGTGGCCGAGCGCCTGATGAAGCCTGACGTCGTCCGGTCGCTTCTCGATCGCGGCACGGAGAATCCGGGCACCCTTTTCGTGCTTGCCGCGAAGGCGCCACGTCTCCGCTCGGAACTCCACGGGTTCAATCGCTTCAGGCTTCAAATCGGCTGCCCGGTCGAGCAATCCGAGGATCTCCGCGGTCTGCGCGGGTCCCGTCCCGCCGGCGGGCCCGCCCGCGGCGGCAAGCAGGCTCCGCACGGTGAGCATCAGCAGCCCATAGTCCGAGGGGTTTTGGTCAATCCACGCCCGCAGGCACTTCAGCGCAATGCCGGGGCGACCCATCGCCAGCAGGACTTGTGCTTCCGCTTTCTGGGCCGCGACGAACCCGGGGGCCAGCCGGGCCGCACGATGGAAGGCCGACCACGCCAGGGTGTTGATGCCAAGCTGTCGGTAGCACCGACCCAGGACGAAGTGACACAGGGCTTGGTCCGGCAGTGCCTTGACCGCTCGTTCCAGACGGCCGGCGGCCTCCGATGGCCGACCGCCGTTCAGCAGCAGCCGGCCGTCGAGGTAGTCCAGCCACGCCGAACGCGGGGCACGCGTCCGCAGTTCCTCGATGTAGGTGCGGGCCTGATCGTCCTTGCCCAGCGCGGCGGCCATGTCGGCGGCCCGAGACAACAGTTCTCGCCGGTCCTCCACTTCAGAGAGACCGCGGACGAAGGCGGCCAGCGCTTCCTCGTTGCGATCCTGCATGCCCAGCACGAGCCCGAGACCCATGTGCCCTCGAAGTTCGGCGGGGTGCTTGTCGGCCACGTCGGTGAAAAGCGCTTCGGCTTCGCGCAGCTGCCCCTCGCGGACGAGCAGCGTCGCGCGAGCCAGTACCACGTCGGGTGTGGCGCACGCCGGATCATTGGCCGCGAGTGCCTCGGCCTCGAGGAGGTTGGCCTTGGCCCACTCGACGTTTCCCATGCGCATCGCGTCGTTGAATCGAATCAACAGCGGCTCGACCCGACCGCGGTTGCGGGCCACGGCTTCCTGGAGCATCTTCTGGATCGCATCGTCCGACTCGCCGGTCCGTCGTGCCAACTCGAGCCAATCCTGCCAGCCGTCGAATGCGTCCGGCTGCTTCTGCAGGAGGGTCCGGTAGGCCTCGAGCGCCTCGTCGCGCCGGCCGAGGCCTTGCAGCGACCGCGCCTTGACGCCCAGCGCATCGGCATCGTCCGGATGATCGCTCAGCCACAGTTTGTCGGCCACGTGCAACGCTTCGTCGTACATCCGAACGCCCAGGAGCAGATTCATCAGTTCAACGTGTGCGTCGCGGTTCGATGAGTCGAGTTGCGTCGCCCGACGAAACGCCCCCGCGCTCTTTGTCACCGTGTCCGCGCTGAGGGTGGGTGCTTTCAGCAGGATCTTGCCGTAGTGTACGAGAGTGGCCGCATCATCGGGGTGCGTCGACAGGTACACGCGCCAGTGCCTGGCCGCCATGGTCCACTCTGCCTTGGCCTCCAGCTCTCGGGCGATGCGTCGATGCCGTTCCGGGCGGGTGCGGTAGCGATGCACCCCGTACACGCCGACTGCACCCAATGTGACGAGCGCGAGCAGGCCCAGGATAATGGCTGCGCGGGCGAAGCGCCTTGGTGTCCCCATCAGTCTCCCCCCAGTGGCGTCAGCCCGAATCGGAAGGCTTGTGGTCTGTCAGCCGCGGTGGTCCGGCCGCGTGTCCGTATTCGTATCCATAGTCGTATCCATAGGCGTTCCTCTCCTTCACGCCGTTGAGCACGACCCCGATGATACGCCCGCCGACCATTTCGAGCTGGTCGCACGCCGCGCGGGCCCGGTCGCGCCGACACTGAGTCGCGCGAACCGTCATCAGCACCCCCGACACTCGACCGGCGAGGATCTGGGCGTCGGCCATTGCGAGCACGGGCGGACCGTCGATGATTACCGTATCGTAGCTCTGCGCGAGTTGCTCGAGGTGCGCCGAGAACACGCCGTTGGCCAGGGTCTCGCGACCCTTGGTGCTGTCCCCCGCACCGGCGGGCAGGAGATCCACGCCCGCGATCTCCGTCGGCACGATCGCTTCGGCCGCGGTAATGTCTCCGTCAAGCACTTGCTTGAGACCGTTTTCCCGGGCGCGGTCGAGCCGGGCGCCCAGATCCGCTCTGCGGAAGTCCGCGTCCATCAGCAGCACACGCTGCCCGAGGCGAGCGAGGCTGTACGCGAGATGGATGGCCATGGTCGTCTTGCCTTCGCCGCTACCGGCGGAGGTGATCAGCAGCGAGCGGTCCCCGTCGGGTTTCAGACGCTCCATGAGTGCAGTCCGGACGATGCGCATTTGCTCGGCGAAGCGAACATCGTTCACATCCGCGACGGCACCCCCGGGCATCTCGGGCAGCACACCCAGGAACGGCGAGCCGACCAGCGCCTGCACCTGCCCCACATTCTGGACGGAGGGGTCGGCCATCGCCCGCAGGTAGGCGGCCGCGAAGCCCAGGGCGAGCCCGCCGCCGATGGCCATCACCGTCAGGAGGAAACGTCGATCTCGTGTGGGAAGCTCGGGAACCAACGCGAGCCCCAAGCGACTGATGTTGCCGGGGGTCTGGGATTCCACCTCCAGTTGCCTGAGTACCGAGGTGACCTTGTCATGCTCAGCTTTGGTGTCGGCGTACTCCTGCCGCGCTGTTTCGAGGTCCTGCACAAAGTCGCGCACGCGCTTCCGCTGGCTTTCCAGCTTTGCGATCTCCTTTTCGTAGAGTTCGATCCAGTGCCCATGTGTTTCCACCTCGCGTCGGGCGGCCGCAATCGGACCGCCGGCCGGCGCCCCCCTTTCACCGACGGATCCGATACCGCCCGGACTCCCGGGGCCCGCGCCTTGATTGTCGGCCAGGGTGTCCGCCCTTCGCTCGCGCTGCTTGCGTGTGTGCTTGAGCCGAGCCCGGAGCCGGACCAGCACGGGGTTGTCATCACCGAGCCTCATCTCTTTCTGCTTGATCTGGAATTCGAGGTCGTCGATCGTCTCGTTCAGTTCGACCCACTTCGCGTCGCCGAGCAACGTGCTGTCTGCCACCGCCGACGCCGGGGCCGATGAGGTTGCAGGTGCCGGCTCCGAGCCGCCGGTTGGGTTGTGCATGGCCAGGACGCGCTCGGCGGCTTCCTTCCGCATCCGCGCGGTCCGTCGCTGGGTCATAAGGTACCGAAGGTCGAACTCGATGCTGGCCAGGGTGTCCGTAGGCGATGCGGTGTCGGCTACCTTGATGATGTCGTTGATGCGCTGCTTTTGCCCCTGCAACTGGACCTGCAAGGGCGTCACGGCATCTCGCAGCAACTTCATTCTCGCTCGTATCTTGTCGCGTATCCGGTCGTCGGCCCCCGTGCCGACGCCGCCCGTGCCGACGTCGCCCGTGCCGCCGTCCGCCCGTGCGGACGTCGCCTGTGCCGACGCCGCCCGTGCGGCGTCGCCCGTGCCGCCGTCGCCCGTGCCGACGCCGCCCATGTAGGCGCTGACGACCGCGTTGGCCAGCAGTGCCGCGTCGGCGGGCGCCTTCGTCGTCGCAGTGACGTCGATCAGTTGCGTCCGCGGTCGCTGCCGAACGCTCAGTACGCCTCTGCGCAGTCTCGTCAGCGGTGAGAGCTTGCTCTCCGCCTTGTACCACGCCGAATCCTGCACTTCCCTGCGGTCCAGCACTCGGTTGAGGATTCTGGGGTCAAGGATTATGCCGACCTGCGTGTTGAGGAAGTCCCCGTAGAACTCGACGCGGCCGGTGGCGGACTGGACGGCCTGGAGCACGACCGGGATGATGGGGCTGATCTGAATGGTCGCCGTCGCCGAGTACTTGGGCGTATTGAGCAGCCAGATCCCGGGGACGGCGGGCGCGATGACGGCCGCGGCCACTGCGACGGCCGTCCAGCGGTAGCGCCATGCGGCAAGCGGTGACGGGGCCGCCGGCGCCCGCGGGGCGGGCGGCGGCGCGTCGTCAAGTGGGTTGTCGAGCAACAGGTTCATCAGCACTTACCGGACGACCGGCTTCGCTTGCGACCGGAGAAAAGGGACGGACGTGGTTCGGCGCCTGCAAAGGCAAACGCTGCCGCCACAAGCTCCGAATCGCAAGAGACGCCGGATACGAAGCTTACGCTGCCCCATTATTGTACGTGGCGAAGGCCGCCTCGTCATCATGTAATCGGTGTGATTTCTACGGAGCGTTAAAATGGAACGGGTGGGGCGGTCTCTGGAGATCCGCCCCACCCGTCTTGTCATCTGCGAGCTTGGCTACTGCTGGTCGCCGGAGGGCTTACGCAGCTTTCATCCGACGCCGCATGCGGCTGGTGAGGGCCATTCCGAGCCCCGCGAGCACCAGTGCGGAGGGAGCCGGGACGACGGTGCCCTTGAGCTGTCCGCCTTCCATGTGGAATCCGTCTGCGGTCAGCAACTCGTCGAGGGTGTTCTTGCCCGTCGAGAACTGGAACTGGAACAGCGTTCCGCCGGTGTAGTCGTGGGCGTTGGCAATGGAAATCGTCTCGCTGCCATCGCCCTCGAACGTCCACGTGCCCGCCCCGGCGGACTCGCGGTTGACCAGAATCGGGTTGCCGGAAAGTGCCCCGACGATGTTGAGGGTTCCCGAGAAGAAGCCGACGCTGTAGCTGTCGAACGCGGCGACGATTGCGTTCGTACCCATGTCCACGTCGGTCAGTGCCAACGTTCCGGCGGCCGACCAGTCGTTCGCCCCGTTCTGTGTCATCACGAGGTCGAGGCTGATGTCGAAGTCGGCATCATCGGCGATTTCGATGATATCGCCGATCTGGGTTCCACCCTGCATCAGCTTGGCCGACAGCACCGAGTTGTTCACGGTCGAGTCGTCGCTGATGTGGAGTTTCGTCACCCCGCCGTCGACATCCACCGCGGCCTGGAGCGTGAAGCCCGTTTCAAAGTTCACTTCGATGGGAGCGGCATACGCGCCGCTCACGAAGGCGAAGACGACCACCAGACTCACTGCCCAGCTCTGCTTTCTCATCTCAATCTCCTACCTGAATGCTCAAGCGCTGCACGGGTTCCGGTGTGTCGGATACGCTCCGCAAACACGCCCCCCGCCTTGAAGCTCGCGGCCTCACCTGCGCACGCTTCGCTCAGTCAGACCCGCTCGACCGGCGCAGCTTGCTCGCGATTCTTCGTTGTCGATTCAATCGTAGAACGGCACCAGCAGCCGACCCCTAGTGTAGACACATGGCTGCTGCAGCCTGCACGCTCCAGTGCAAAGCAATGGAACGTTCTTGGATCCCCCCATCAAAACCGAGTAGCTCTCTTTCCTTGGGATTTGAGAGACACGCGAACCGACCGAAGCCAGACGCATCTCACATTCCCCCCGCGACGGCCGCGCTTCCCCCGAAGCTCACACCGACACGACCAGTTCAGTTACTCTAGCTCCCCCTGCCCCCCATGTCAATGCCAAATCCTGCTGATCACCGGAAAAACCGGAGCGCCGCGGTCAGCGCCGCAACTTCGCACAAAGCGAAGTGCAGCAGAATCAGGCCGACCGTGTACTACGCCCCTGCGACGATCGCGCCAAGCCGTAGCGTGCCGCCAGAATGGCGCGCTCCGAGGTCTTGAGCTTGCGATCGAGACACACCGTGTTGGACATCTGCGAAGCGGAATCAGCCAACGTACCGTAGGCCATGATGCTTTGTTCCACTTGCGCTCCCCGTCGGACCGTCACGTCATCCCAGACGGCCGCGTTTGCCACGACCGCGAACTCCTCGATCACGCAGGAGGCGCCGATCGTTACCGGTCCGATAATCACGGCGGACGCTCTCACTGCCGTTCGCGGGCCGATCATCACCGGACCCACGAGGCGGGCCGACTCGTCCACCGTGGCGGTGTGGTGCACATACGCTTCGTTGCGACGCACGTATCCATCGATGTCGAGTTGTCTCTCGACGGAACGCTCGAGCGCCCACGCGTTGATGGAAAGATACGACTCGGGGCCCATGATTCGCGGGGCGGCGCCCCGGATCACGGCCACCGACACCTTCTCTCCGTTCGCGTAGAGCTGAGGCAGAAGCCCTTCTTTGATGTCTTGGTAGCCGGTCGGCGAGATGCAGTCCTGCGCCTTCGGCGAGAAGACGTAGAGCCCCACCGGCAGCGGCCCGAATCCCGTGGTCCACTGTTCGCGCGGGACGGTCTGATCCACTCCGATCGTCAGCACGGCGCCGGCATCGCGATGATCGGCGACGAGGCGGCCGAAGTCTACATCAGGCAGCAGCCCCCCTTCGACGACGAGCACGTC
>CAYMME010000068.1:0-23457 GCA_964391465.1 uncultured Planctomycetales bacterium | reverse complement strand
GTTCTCGGCAACCAATCAGTGGCTGCCGACGCGTGCCGAGTTGCGCCCGCACGCCGCGGGGCGGCTCGCCGGACGCGACGCCGGTTCGCCCCGTGGGCTGCACGTGTCGCGACCGGGTGCGGCGTGGTATTGTATCGGTACGCACTGGCATCCGGTTCTTGACGTCGGTGTCGATCAAGGTGCGGGGACCCGCGCTCACGCTCGGGGCTCGGATGGGTTTGGCCAACAACAGGAGACGACGATGACTCGAACACGTGTATTGCTGCTTGTGGGTTGCATGTTGGGGATTGGCTGCGCATTGCGGTCTGGAGGCAATGCGACCGCGCAAGCCGCTGCCGCCGACGGCAAGAAGGTGCTCTATCGCTTTGACGGCAAGAGCCTCGACGGGTTCTACACATTCATCCGCGACCGCGGACGCGACACGGATCCGAAGAAGGTGTTCACCGTTGTCGACGGGATGATCCGGATCTCGGGCGAGGAGTGGGGCTGCCTGACCACGCACAAGGAGTACGAGAACTACCGCCTCATCGCCGAGTTCAAGTGGGGTCAGAAGACGTTCGCCCCGAGAGAGGACCGGGCGCGGGACTGCGGCATTCTGCTGCATTCTGTGGGTAAGGACGGCGCCTACGGCGGCATCTGGATGAACTCGATCGAGTGCCAGATGATCGAGGGCGGCACCGGCGACATCCTCGTCGTGGGTGACAAGAGCGACAAGTTCGCCGTCACCTGCCCGGTCGCGGAGGAGAAGCAGGGAAGCTCGCACGTCTACAAGCCGGGCGGGAAGCTGGTCACGATCCACGGCGGCCGGATCAACTGGTGGGGACGAGACCCCGAATGGAAGGACAAGAAGGACTTCCGCGGACCCAAGGACGTTGAGAAGCCGATCGGTCAGTGGAACCGCCTGGAGTGCGTGGCCGACGGCGGCAAGATCGTGATCACGCTCAACGGCAAGAGGGTGAACGAAGCCGTGGACTGCAAGCCGCAGAAGGGCCGCATTCAAATCCAATCCGAGGCAGCCGAGGTGTTCTTCCGGCGGTTCGAGGTGATCGCCTTGTCGAAGGGAGCCGCCGCGCGGTAGAATAGCCGCCAGTTCGCGACGGCCGTGTTGCTGAGCAGACCGGGCCGTCTCGCGGCGGATTGCGTCGGGCGAAGCTCGACCTGCATGTCTGGAGAGAGCCTGTCGACGGCGGCAAGGCTGCCGCCTACAAGATCGAGCCCCGTTACCGCCCGTCCGGCCCGTGGACCGACGCCGGTATGCCCATCGAGAGCGAAATGACCCTCTCGAGCCAGCAGCCCGGCAGGGAATGGGAATCCCGCGTCATCGCCGTCAAGAAACCCGGTGAAGGACAACCCAGCAACAGCGTCATGCCCGTGTTGTGAGATCGAACAATGGGCGACCGCTGCAATACTCGAGCCGGCCTCGGACCCGGTGAAGTCGGGTGCGGAAGGACGTCAACTCGAGCACGGATCGAGACCTACGCAGTGATGCGGCTCTCTTGCGTCGGGCCGGTTGCCCGCGCCACTCGATGCCGACGCTTCCTGCCACATGGACACGACGTCGCCCGAGGACCGAGCGTGGGGCCTCTATCCTGCGCTGGCGGGGCCGCTCGCTCATCGACGGGATTTGCCTGCAACCTACATGGGCTGCCTTTCGGGTTGCCCGAGGCGTTCTACGGTGGCGGACTGGACACCGCCGGTTGTCAACTTCAGAAGGACCTTCGTGGAAGGAGGTTTCAGTCATGTCTGCACCAGTTGCGAGATCGGTACAGAAGGTTGCGGCATTCTGCCCAGTGGTCTTTGTCGCGCTCACCTCTGCGACCAGAGCGCAAACCACGTATTACGTCGCCCCGCCTCCGTGTGGAAACGATCTGTGGAGCGGAACTTCGTCAGATTGCGGGCCTCCGGATGGGCCGAAGGCCACCGTTCAAGCGGCACTGCTGGTCGCAGATTCCAACGACCGGATCGAGGTGCTTCCCGGGCAATACGCGGGCCCCGTCGTCATCGACAAGCAGGGAATCAGCCTCGTAGGATGCGAATGCAGCGACACGGACTGTCAGGACGAGGAGCCGCGTGAAATCCTCGGTGGAGTGACCGTGACGGCTGACTTCGTAACCGTGCGCGGATTCCTCATCAGGCCCGGTATCGGCGACGGTATCCTCCTGGACGGTTCCGATGAATCACACGTCCTCTGCAACGTCATCGAGATGGTCACGCACGGCATTCGTCTGAACGATTCCGACGTCGCGAATGTATCGTGCAATCGCATTTACGGATTCGTTCCAGGTGGGCTCGATCCGGACTGCCCCAACGAAATCGGAGCCATCCATGTCTGCAACTCGAATCACGCCACGATTACGGAAAACGAGGTCGCGGCGGGTGGGGGCGCAGATTTCGTCCATTGCTTGGGACTCGAATTGTCCTCAGATGTGTCAGTGCGAGGAAACGAGTTCGGCGGCTGCGTTCAAGGCATCGCGGGGTTCAATAGCAGCGACCGGGTAGAGGTCAGTGACAACGACACCAGCGGAACTGATGCAGCCTTTCACGTCAGCAACTGCGCGAACTGGCGCATCATGCGCCACACATCCCTCGGGCACGAGCCAACCGCTTCTGCGGCGTTCTTCTTTGACGTGACCGAGCTCGCCGTGATCGGCGGCAAGTTCGGTGGGGGAGCATGGACCGTCAACAGGGCGTTCTCCGACACCGTGTGCACCGACTTTCCGGTGCTGACATGTCAATCCCTTGATTGCTGCCTCGCGAGTTCGCCGCAGTGCATAGACGGGCAATGCGCGAGCTTGTTCTTCTCCGACAACGACTTCGATGGCGTCCGTCTGAACCTCAATGCCTCGGGCGTTGGCCTCGGCCCGTTCGTGGTCTACGCCAACCACTTCCACAACACCTCGGGCATCGCTCTACGTGTTGATAACGGAACGTCTGGGTACATCCTGGACAACGTCATTGGGGGCGACGATGCCGAAGGCAACGAAACCGGCATACTGCTCATCGTGACGCAGAACGTCACCGTCTCAGGGAACTTCATTCAGAACAACAACCTGGGCATTGATCTGCCGTTCTCAGAAGGCAACGCCTTCACTGGCAACCTACTGGCAAACACGATCAACGTAGACTGCGCCGTCGCAACCGGCTGCGACAACGCGTGGAACGGTAACATCTGGGGCGACTACGGTGGATCGGGGAGCCACCCTGTGTGCTTCGACCAAGTCTCGTGCGCGACCGCGGATGCGAACGCCCGCGAGCCGGTGTTCCGGAGCATCACGACGACTCCCGCACACCCAATCATGCATGGACCATACACATTGCACGTGTTTCTCCGCAATGAATTGCCCGACAGTACCCCGCCCAATCAGCAGACCCAGTCATTCGACGGGTTTGCGCTGACCACCACGGATCCCGCTTCCGCCCTGTGGGATCTCGACGTGAGCCCAGCGCCTCCAGTCGAGCGCTCTGGCGGTGGGTCGCTGGACCTAAACGAGGAGGACACGTTCGACTACCAGTTCGTGACCTCGTGGAATTGGATCCGCACATACGACCACACTTTCTTCGTGGTGCTTGACGCCTTTGGCTACGCTCCTGGCATTTGGGGCAATCTCATTGACGTGGTCCAAGGCTCTCTGGTGTTCCTGGGCGCGATCGAACGGGTCGATCCGCTGAGTGCGCGGTTCGAGCCAGACAATGCGACACCCTACTTGGCCGATGTATTCCCCGTTAGCGTGGATATCAACATTCCTCAACTCAAGAAGGATTACCTCCAAGAGTCCGTCATTTATGGAATCGCCGGGTTCGTTTTCTCAACGGTCGGGGCCGTCGCAGCCACCTTCCCCGGCGGCCAACCCGTGGCCATTGCAGCATTCGTCGGTGAGGGGCTTGAGATGTGGCTGGCCGGAAACGCGTATGAGATGGCCGCCGATCCGGTGTGCGACGCGTGGTTGGCGCGTGCTGACCGCGATCTTACTCCAGTGGAGATTCGGGCTCTCGACGAGGGGCCCGCCAAGGGATTCGGGGTCGAGGTCGCTGCGTTCGCCGGCCTCACGCGCGCCCGGAGGGACGCGGTGATACGGCTCTTCGGTTGCCTGGACGAGGGGCAGCCCTACCAGGCGAAGTACTGGCTTGATGAAGCGGTTGAGTTGACGGAGCGATCGCGGGACCAGGCCATCCGTACTCGGCACGCGTGGAGGGCGCTGGTGGACGAGGAGAACCTGCCGGACTTGCACTGTTCGGAGGTGGCTGCGTTTCAGCAAGATGTTGCGCAGAACGGTCTCCCTCAGGTGGAGGTCGATATCATGGAACGCTTCGGGATGACGCCAGCCGAGATCCAAGGCGTGGCAGACGCCGTGGTGAGCGTCCCACCTCCGGAGGGGGGATGCCCGGACCCGCCTCTGACCGAAGGCGGGCCACCCGAAAGTGACGCGGGGACGACGCTTGAGATGCGCCTCGTTGACGAGGTGATCAACCATCTCGCCCTGCTCCATTCCGCTCAACTCGCCGGGCTCGACGCCATCTACGACTATGACTACGACGGTGACGGTGCGGGGGACTTCCGAGACGCGGACCAGGACGGTGAGCCCGACGTGCCGGACACGGACGCCGATGGCCTGCCGGACATGTTCGAACGTCTCTTCGTTGGGGATGCAACGTCCATGGAGCCTGGCGCGGATCTCGACGGCGACGGTCTGACCAACTTGGTCGAGTTCCAGGGCCTCACCAACCCACGCACCTGCGACACGGACGGCGACGGCGTGTGCGACCCCGGTGGGGCAAGCGGCACAGAGTGTACCTGCAGCGGGAGCGACAATTGCCCCGGCCAGGAGAACGCAGACCAGACAGACACGGACGGGGACGGCCAGGGCGACGCCTGCGACGAGGATGACGATGATGATGGGCTCGCGGACATCGAGGAAGCGGCTTGGGGGTCGAATCCCCTCTTCGTGGATACGGATGGCGACGGCATCGATGATGACGAAGACAACTGCCCCGGGGATCTCAACGCGGACCAGGATGACTGTGACGCCGACGGTGTTGGGGATGGTTGTGACTCATTTCAACCTTCGTACTGTGGTTCCCCCGTCTTGAATGTGGTCAGTGATGTCCAACTCCGGGCGGGACCGCATTCAGGGACCAACTATGACGGCGGCAACTTGGGAACCGGGCAAGGATGCCCGAACTGGTGCGAAGCGCATGGGGAGACACTGCTCAAGTTCGACCTCAACGTGTTCGCAGGTGCCACGGTGAACAGTGCGGTGCTTCGGCTGTACCTATACAGCGACGGCACGTGGGACAAGACCGGCTACGTCTACGTCCATCTGGCCGAGCACGATAACTGGGACGAATCCACGGTGACCTGGGATACGGCGCCCGGTCCGGATTGGGAAGAGCCACACGGCAACGCGATTGCGGTGGCTGGTGGGCCAGGGCCGTTCCCCGGCGGGGAGGGCTGGATGGAATTCGATTTGGACGTCGCCACGGTTCAACAGGAGCTTGGTGGCGATGGGGTATTGTCTTTGCGCCTGGTTCCCGACGGTGTATACCAGCACTACGCTCATTTCTTCAGCAAAGAACATGCCAGCGGCAGCCTGCGTCCCGAATTGGTGATTGGCACCCAGGAAGTCGGGGCCGTTCCCGCGGTCTCGGAGTGGGGTCTTGTCGTGACGATGCTCCTCGTCCTCTCGGCCGGGGCACTTGTCTACGCACGGCGACGGGTGGTACTCACGTAGCTGCCTGGATGGAGATGAGAATGACGCGCACGAAGAACAAGCCCGGGTCAGGTTCGCCCTGCCGACTGCCTGCCGGATCGCGCATGGGCGGTCCGCGTCCCGGCGTGCCGGGCGTCGCTACCGGTTGTGGGTGCCTGCGGCTGCCATCCCGACGAATCGGGAAGGGCTCGCGGTGGACGCTCCACGCTTCGTCCCGTCCGGCTGACCAAGTTGTCTCCTCTAGTGTCGGGTGGGCCGTTCTCCCAAGGGTGGGCTTACGGGTTGCCCGCCCCCAGCGCCACGGCAACAGATCGCCCATCCACCCCCGGTCGCGGAGATGCTCGCTGTGATCGACGTGAACAAGCGCGGCGAATCCGCGATGTCGAAAGCACTTCGCCGTGTGCGCACGGCGTCACACGTGCTCCTGGTGGCCGGCTTACTCGCCTCACCGGCGCAGACCGCCGCGGCCGAGAAGGAGACCGTTTCGTTCCCCGACACGCCGACTGCCGACGTCGAGCGCACCGCGTTCCAGGTGGCCGGTCCGTGGCACCCGGAGTATGACCTGCGCTCCGACGTGGCCATCGTCTACGGCGTCAACGCGTCGCTCGGGAAGCGGATTGCCGGGTTCAAGGAACGCGGGTACCGCATCCACCTGATGACCGGCGTGGCGTGGGGTGGTTACGCCGACTACTTCGAGGGGCGATTTGACGGCAAGCCGCATTTGCACGAGGAGGGGCAGAAGAATCGTACGGGCAAGACGCTGTGGCACGGTGGGGGCCCGCCCATCCCGTACGTCATGCCTTCCGAGGGGTACACGAAGTACTTGAAATCGCTGCTCAAGCGGGCCGTCGACGCGGGTGTCGACGCCATCCACATGGAGGAGCCCGAGTTCTGGGTGCACGCGGGCTACAGCGCGGGCTTCAAGGCCGAGTGGCAGGCCTACTACGGTGAGCCGTGGCAGGCGCCGCACTCGTCACCCGACGCGCGGTACCGCAGCGCGAAGCTGAAGTATCACCTCTACTACCGCACGCTTGCGTCGCTGTTCGAGTACGTGAAGAACATCAGCGACGGACGCGTGGCCTGCTACGTGCCGACGCACAGCATGATCAACTACGCCCACTGGGGCATCGTCAGCCCGGAGTCGAGCCTGATGCGTTTGCCCGAGGTGGACGGGTACATCGCCCAGGTGTGGACGGGCACGGCCCGCACGCCCAATCGATATCGCGGGACGCTGAAGGAGCGGTGTTTCGAGACGGCGTTGGTCGAGTACGGACAGATGCTGAGCATGGTGCGGCCGACGGGCCGACGCGTCTACTTCCTCGCCGATCCGGTCGAGGACAACCCCAGGCACGGGTGGGACGACTACCAGACGAACTACGAGTGCACGCTGATCGCGTCGCTGTTCTATCCGAAGGTCTATCACTTCGAGGTCATGCCCTGGCCCGGCCGGGTCTTTCGCGGAACGTACCCGCGCCAGGATCCGAAGCGCAAGGGTGCCGACACGACACGCATCCGCATGCCGGCCCCGTACGCCACCGAGCTGCTGACGCTCATCAACGCGCTGAACGACATGAAGCAGTCAAGTGTGGAGTGGGACGTCGCGATGCGGGGCGTCGGCTGCATCGTTACGGACACGATGATGTTTCAGCGTGGCGAGCCGAACCGATCGGACGCGCATCTCGGCTCGCTCTACGGCCTGATGCTGCCGCTGCTCAAGCACGGCATCCTCGTCACGCCGGTGCAGTTGGAGACCATCCTCACGGCAGGGGCGCTGTCCGAATACGCCGTGCTGCTGCTGACCTACGAACATCAGAAGCCCCCCACGCCGGAGTGTCATGAAGCCCTCGCACGATGGGTCCGTGCGGGTGGCGTGCTGGTCGTCGTCGACAACGAGGAAGACCCGTACAACCGTGTCCGGGAGTGGTGGAATCAGGGGCAACCGGCGTTCAAGACACCGCTCGCACATCTGCGCGTGACGATGGGGCTGCCGGCCGAGGCGGGGGACATCACGAACCGGGTCGGCGACGGCTGGTTCGTGCAGCGCCGGCGCAGCCCGGCCCGCTTGGCCGAGTCGGTGGAGGGAGCGGCCACCGTGCGAGGGCTGCTCAAGGAGGCTCTGGCAGCGGCAGGGCGTGCCGATGCCTACGGAGAGCAGAACCACATGCTGCTGCGTCGCGGTCCCTACGTCATCGCGAACGTGTTTGACGAATCGCTCGACGACCGGCCGTTGCGAATGCGCGGGCGGTTCGTCGATCTCTTCGATCCCGAGCACGCCATCCGATCGGAACTGAACCTCAAGCCCGGCGAGCGCGGCTCGTACGTGGATCTCGACCGCGTCGACCGCCGGCCGGCGTGCGTTGCCAGCGCCTCGCGGATCACGGATTGGGTTGCCGCTCCCGGCCGGGCGTCGTTCGTCTCCAAGGGTCCAGCGCGGACCGTGTGCGCCACCACCTGCGTCCTGCCCGCCGAACCTGCGGCGGTCGAGGTGAACGGCGAGCCGCCCAAGGATCGACACTTCACATCCGACCCCGATGGTGGGATCCTGCGGATCGGCTATCCCAATAGCCCCGACGGCGTCAAGGTCGTCATTCAATGGCGCGCGAAGTGACGCTTCGTGTGGATAGCTCGCCACACGGCAGGTCTGAATGAGCCTGCACGGCCCGTTCCTACTGGAACGAGGAGACTACGCCATGCAATGTCAACGCCTGGGAGCCATCCTTGTTGTGTTGCCGGCCTTTGTGATCATCGCCAAGGCTTGCGGGGCGGAGCGTGCTCCGGAATCCGCGTCGGTAGGGTGGCAAGTCGCGTCTCCGCGCGAGGAGATTCGCCCAGCGTTCGCGTTTGACCCCGGCGGCGGACCGGCCGGTCGCGGGAGCTTCGTCGTCCGAGCCGATGCTCGCGAGGGGCTCGACGGGTACTGGCACAAGACGTTTCCCGTCACCGGCGGGCGTCACTACCAGTTCACCGTCCGGCGAAGAACTCACGACGTCGAGACCCCGCGCCGCAGCGCCGTGGTCAAGCTGACCTGGCAGGACGACGAGGGTCGGCTCGTGCCCGGCGGGGCGGGAAAGTCCCGGCCGGAGTATCCCAGCGATGGTCCGACCGATGCGAAGGGTTGGTCCGAGGTCGCGGACACGTATCTCGTTCCGGCCAAGGCCACGCGCGCGTTGGTCGAGCTTCACTTGCGTTGGGCTGCGGGCGGCACGGTGGAATGGAGCGGCGTAACGTTGCAGGAGACGTCGAAGCCGGCGGAGCGCAGGGTGCGACTGGCCGCGGTTCACTTCCAGCCTCGCGGTGGCAAGACGCCCGCGGGAAACCGCCGGCTGTTCGAGCCGCTCATTGCCGAGGCCGCCCGCCAGCGGGCCGATCTGCTGTGTCTTCCCGAATCGTTGACGATGTACGGGAACGGGCACAGCTACGTCCAGGCGGCTGAGCCGATTCCTGGCCCGTCGACCGAGTACTTCGGTGGTTTGGCTCGCGAGCACGATCTCTACATCGTTGCCGGCCTGCTCGAGCGGTCCGGTCACCTCGTCTACAACGCCGCCGTTCTGCTCGCTCCGGACGGTTCAATCGTGGGCAAGTACCGCAAGGTCTGCCTGCCGCGCGAGGAGATCAAGGGTGGCGTCGCCCCGGGTCACGACTACCCGGTGTTCGACACCCGCTTCGGGAAACTCGGGATGATGGTCTGCTGGGACGTGCATTTCCCCGAGGTGTGTCGCAACCTGGCCAACCGCGGGGCCGAGGTGGTCGCGATGCCCATCTGGGGCGGCAACCCCGCGTTGGCCCGCGCCCGCGCCATCGAGAACCAGATCCATCTCGTCACCAGCACCTACACGAGCGGTGAGGATTGGATGCGGACCGGCGTGATCGATCCGGAGGGGAACTGGATCGCGCTGGCGAGCGAATGGGGCACCGTGGTCGTGGCCGAGGTCGACCTCAACCACCGCAAGCAGTGGAAGTTTCTGGGCGACTTCAGAGCCCGGATTTCCCGCGAGTGCCCGGTCGCAGGGTTCACGGAGTGAGACACGCCCGCCTCAATACATCTCGGGCACGAACGTCTGATCGGACATGGGCGGACGCACGTAGCCCCGTTCCTGCTGTCGCGGCGGGAGCTCGATGGGCTGCGGGGTCAGATCCTCGTAGGGGATCATGCTCAACAGGTGGCGGATGCAGTTCAGGCGGGCCCGCTTCTTGACATCGGCGTGGACCACGTACCACGGCGCCTGCTTGATGTCGGTCGTGGCGAACATGTCGTCCTTGGCTCGGGAGTACTCCTCCCATCGCTCGCGGGACTTCAGGTCCATGGGGCTGAGCTTCCATCGTTTCGTCGGGTCGCCGATCCGGCCGTGGAAGCGACGCTCCTGCTCCTCGTCGCTCACGGAGAACCAGTACTTCAGCAGGATGATGCCCGAGCGGACGAGCATGCGCTCGAATTCCGGGCAGGACCTTAGAAACTCGCGGTAGTCCTCGTCGGTGCAGAACCCCATCACCCGCTCGACGCCGGCCCGGTTGTACCAACTGCGATCGAAGAGAACCATTTCCCCCGCGCCGGGAAGGTGTGCGACGTAGCGCTGGAAATACCATTGCGTCTTCTCGCGTTCGGTCGGGGTGCCCAAGGCCACCACCCGGCAGATGCGCGGGTTCAGGCTCTGCGTGATCCGCTTGATGACACCCCCTTTTCCCGCTGCATCTCGCCCCTCGAAGATTGCGACGACCTTCAACCCCTTGTGCTTGATCCACTCCTGGAGCTTCACCAACTCGACCTGAAGCTTGGCGAGTTCTCGTTCGTACGCCTTGTTCTTCAGCTTCTTGCCGGGCTCACCATCCGTGTCGACCGCCGGCGCGACGGCGTCGTTCGATCGAGGGTCCTCAGGCTTGCCCGAATGCTTGTCCTTGTTCTTCTTCTTGTTCTTCATGGTCTGCGCTCGTCAGGAGAAACGCTGGAACCGGCCGCACCCCACGAGGCCGTTGCTCTCACCGGTGAGTCTGGCTCCTCCCAGTCGTCGTGCCACCCCGAGGACAGCCCCTGTCCCTTCCTGCATCGGCCCAGTGAGCCTTGCCATGCACATACCGCTTCCGATGGGCGTTGATATGGGGCCTTCGCTTGGTCCGACTTCCGTTGCTGCGGTTGCCGGGACCGAGACGTGGGTACATCCTACCGTCGCCGACGCGCCGTTGACAGCAGTGCGTGTGGGATTGGGGCGGGACGCGCCGGCTCGGGCCGTCCGATCAGAGCGCAGAAAAAAAGCCCGCCGGGGCGTCTTGCACCACCGGCGGGCCACATCTTGAAGGATGGCTGTCGAAAGTACAGCCACGTTCGCTGCACTACCGCAGCCACCTGCTACATATGCCAATATCCAAGGAACACCTCCTTTCAAAGGGCACAACCTCGATCGACCCTTTGGCGGGGGCCGTCGAGCCTCGCCCTGTCCACCGACCGTCGCCAGCGGACACACACGGTGCGGTCGAGCCGCTCCGCGGCAGGGTGCCCCGCGGCCAACACGCATCGCCCGATCATTTGACACGTGCGTCGGACCGCGAAACGATCCCTACAGTATTAGTCTATCGGAAGAAACGCCAAGGGGTCAAGTACTTTTCCGGACCGGACTCGGAAACGCGGGTCTGGTTTGACAACCACCCCATCGTAACTTAGGTAACATGCAGCGATCCTGAGTGATCCTCGGGTCGGGCATTCCACGTAGGGGCAGTCTGCGGCACATCACTCTCTACCTCCACAGGAGGGCGGCAATGCATCGTAGGCCGGCCGGATGAGCCGGTGCGGAGGACCGTGCGCCGTTGCGTTACGCATCAGGGGAGATCAGAGCAAGGGGCACACGGCCGTAGGCAGTAGGGCGTTTCGGCGATCGTCGCCATCGCTGCTGCGTGAGTATGTGCTCACGGGGTGTCGGCGGTCGCAGGCGGAGGCTCTTGCAGGAAAGGAGCTGTGCGCATGCGTAGGTACCGGATGGGGTCGTGGACGTGGGCCGCGGCGGCACTACTGATGCTGTCGAGCCCGATGGCTCGTGCGGACGAGGGATGGTCGGAGGGCCTGCCGGATGGCGTGCTCGGGTTGGCTGACGCCTGCGTGAATACCGCCGGGCTGATGGCCGACTTGTGTGTCGACGGCGTGGCGGAGGCCGCGGACGAGGCCGTGGCCGAGGTCGATGCCGTGTTCGTCGGCGTGGATCCGGAAGACCGCAAGGCCGTTCGTGCCGCTCGACGCGAGGCCCGTCATGTCGCCCGTCCGTGGAAGCAGGAGATCCGTCGCGACGCCGGAAAGTGCGTGCGTCACATCAGGCAGTTCTGTCGCCGGTGTGTCCGGGCCATTGAGAAGGCGGCCGAGGCGCTGGAGCTGGATCCGGACGCGGTCGCGGACCTGACCGCATCGGTCGAGGAGGCCTGTGGCGAGCAGATCGCACGTGTCACCGAGGCCCGTAACGAAGCCATCGAGCGCATCAGAGCCGCCATCAATCAGGAGATCGTTGACGACGAGGGCGGCGAAGGTGACGACGAGGGCGACGATGACGATGACGAGCGTGACGACGATGAATTCGACGACTAGCTGAACCTACTCATCCATCCCGAGACGGTCGGGGGGTGAAGAAGCATGCCGGCGGGCCTGCCTACGGGTGGGGCCGCCGGCGCCGTTTTCGGGGCCGACGAAGCCTACTCCGCCGACTCGATGCAGGCCTTGTCATCGACCTTGGGATTGTTCACGCGACGTGTGACGGCGTGGGCGGTCATCTCCTCGGCCGGGTAGGGCTTGAGCAGCCCGCTTAGGTGCTCGGGAGGCTGCTCGGTCGGATCGAGCCACCGCTCGTAGCCGCCGGGATCGAGAATCACCGGCATGCGGTTGTGGATCGGCTCCAGCAGGGCGTTGGGTTCGGTGGTGATGATCGTGCACGAGCGAAGCTCACCGCCATCGGGCGGCTGCCAGATCTCCCACAGGCCGGCGAAGGCGAACGGCCGGCCGGACCGTAGCCGGATGTACATCGGCGTCTTGAGCCGGTTGCCGGGCTCGGGCCGCCACTCGTAGAACCCGTCCGCCGGGATCAGGCACCGCCGACGCCGCAGCGCGTTGCGGAACGACGGCTTCTCCGCCAGCGTTTCGGCTCGGGCGTTGATCATCCGATTGCCGATGGCCGGGTCCTTGGCCCAAGACGGAATCAGACCCCACTGGAGAAACCCGGCCGCGCGTTCGCCGGTGTTCGTGATTGCCAGCACCGGCTGCGTGGGCGCGATGTTGTAGCGGGGCTCGAGCCGCTCGGGCCAGAGCAGGTCGCCGAACGCCTCGATCAGGTCCTCCCGGTCGGTCTCGAGCGTGAATCGTCCGCACATGTGTCGCACAGCTCCGTTGCGAGGGACATCTGCCCCGATCTTCTCATACCGCGCCATGAGGCACAACGGATCCGAATGCCGGCACCCCCACCGAGACGCGACCGTCAGGGAGGGTGACGACAGGAATGCCATGCATCGACAGCGGCACGACCGCGATCCGGCGTCCGGGTGGTGGTCGGCCGGCGAGGCTGGTCGCGTCGTTGAATGAGCTGCACTCGGCACGCTCCCTGACGGTCGCGTCTCGGTTGGGTTATGCCCACTTGACACGGCGTATCCGCTCCGGCATCTTCACTGGCCGACATGCAACTCGTGTGCACACGATCACGGCTGAGCGGGCGCGTTGAGGTTCCCGCGTCGAAGTCCCACACCATTCGGGCGGTGGCGTTGTCGTCTCTGGCCGAGGGGGAGAGCCGCGTCGAGCAGCCGCTCGAGTCGGCGGACACGCTCGCGGCCGTCGATGCCTACCGTGCTCTCGGGGCGGAGGTCGAGCAGGCGCCGGGGCTGTGGCGGGTGCGCGGCACCGGGGGGCGGCTGACCGCACCTGACAACGTCATCGACGTACGCAACTCCGGAACGACGCTGCGGGTGGCCCTCGGCTCGGCTGCGCTGCTTGGTGAGGGCGTGGCCGTGTTCACCGGTGACGACCAGATCCGCTCCCGACCCGTCGGTCCGTTGCTCCAGTCATTGAACGACCTCGGTGCGAACGCTCGGAGCACGCGCGATAACGGCCGGGCCCCGGTCATCGTCGGGGGGCGGCTTCGCGGCGGGCGGACCTGCATCGAGGCCGTGACCAGCCAGTACTTGAGCAGCCTGCTGATGGCCGCACCCCTGGCCGACGGCGACACCGAGATCGACGTGCCCCTGCTGAACGAGCAACCGTACGTGCACGTAACGCTGGCGTGGCTCGACCGCGGCGGGATCAAACTGGAACGCGAGGAACTGCGGCGGTTCCGGGTGCCGGGCGGGCAGCGCTACCGCACGATGGACGTGCGGGTGCCGGCGGATTTCTCGTCGGCCACCTTCTTTCTCGGGGCCGGCGTGCTCGGCGAGAACGACATCGTCCTCAAGGGGTTGGACATGTCCGACGCTCAGGGCGACAAGGCCGTGGTGGACTATCTCCGGCAGATGGGTGCGGACATCGATGTCGGACCGGACGGAATCCGCGTGCGCCCGGGCACGCTGACCGGCTGTGAGTTGGACCTCAACGCCACGCCGGACGCCTTGCCCATGATGGCCGTGGTCGGTTGCTTCGCCAAGGGACGCACGGTGCTCGGCAACGTGCCGCAGGCCCGACTGAAGGAGACCGACCGCATCGCCGTGATGCACGAGGAACTCTCGCGGATGGGCGCACGCATCACGGAGCAGGCGGACGGACTGACCATCGAGCAAAGCGACCTGCGCGCGGCCGAGGTGGATGGGCATCACGATCATCGCGTGGTGATGTCGCTGGCCGTGGCCGGATGCACGCTTGCCGGAGAGACGCGGATCCGAACGGCCGAGGCCATGAGCGTGACCTTTCCGACGTTCGTCGATTGTATGACGTCGCTCGGGGCAGAGATCCGGACGGAGCCCGAAGCGTAAGGGTCCGCCACCGTCCGGTCTTCCGGTTTGGGTGCCACTGGCGGCTTGTCCGCCAGTGCAATCGCAGGGGAAGCGCACGGGCAGGCAAGCTGCCCGTGGCACCCGAGGAAGCAGCCGTGGCGGAACAATGGATTGGTCCATACTGCGGAGCCTACTCGGACGCTAGCCTATGGAATTCCTCGACTGGGTTTGGGTTGTGGCGGCGGTGCTGATGGGCGGGGCCACGGGCAGCTTCCTGAACGTGGTCATCTACCGCCTGCCGCGCGGCCTGTCCGTGTCCGAGCCGAAGCGGTCGTTCTGCCCGCTCTGCGGCACCTCGATCGCCATGTACGACAACATTCCGGTGCTCAGCTTCCTGCTGCTCGGAGGCAAGTGCCGCAAGTGCCGGGCCCCGATCTCTGTCCGGTACCCGGTGGTCGAGATGCTGACCGTCCTGCTGTTTCTGCTCGTGGCGGACACGTTTCTTGTTCCCCCTCCAGCCCGGAACGGGATCGGCGACCTCGCCACGGACTGGCCGATCATCGTGGCCCATCTGTTCCTGGCCGCCAGTCTGCTGGCCATCTCGGGCATCGACATCGAGGAGTACATCGTCGACGTGCGAATTACCTGGTTGGTGATCGGCGTCGGTTGCGTCGCTCACGCGGTGTGGGCTTCGGGTGAAGGTGACGGATGGTGGTGGCCGGGGTCCGGGATGGCCGGCGTGACGGCCGGAGCGGCGGTGGGACTCGTCATTGCGAGGTTGCTCTGGCCCCCTCCGCCGGAGCCGGAGGAGGAAGCGTCTGCCGCGGCCGGGCCCGTACTACGGGAACCACAGGGCGGACGGAAAGACGCCCGCCCGACCTCAGGTCGCTTCCTGCTCGTGTGGCTCTTGCTCGCCGCGCTGGTCGCGGCACTGGGAATGATCGTGATCGACGCTTCGGCCCCGGCCGGCGGCAGCAGTTTCGCCCTGCGGGCGGCCCTGATCCTTCTTTGCTGCTTCGGAGGCATCGTGGGTGCCAGTGCCGTGCAACGAGAGTCGGACCAGGAGATCGTTGACGCCATCGAAGAGGAGCGTCCGTTCGCGCGCCGCGCCGCACTCGGTGAGCTGCTCTACCTCAGCCCGGCCATCGTATTGGGATTGGGGGCCCTGCTCTTGCTTCGAATCCCGGACGTCTGGCAGGGCTGGTACGACGTATTGACGTGGAGCCCGATCGCCGGGCATCAGCCGGTGGTGGGCCTGGCGACGGCAGTTTCCGGGATGATCATCGGCGGGGCGATTGGGTGGGGCGTGCGGATCGTATTCACCCTGATCCTCGGCAAAGAGGCATTCGGCCTGGGTGACGTGCACATCATGGCGGCGGCGGGGGCGGTGGCCGGTTGGTTCGTGGTCCTGGTCGGCTTCTTCGTCGGCGCGGTCTTCGCGCTGGCGGGCGTGGTTTGTCTGCTGACCGTGAAGCGCAGCCGCGCGATACCCTATGGGCCGTGGCTGTCGATCGGCGTCATGCTCGGTGTGGTCGCCTACGAACCGGTCCTGAAGTGGCTCTGGCCGGGCGTGCAGGGGCTGATGATGATGCTCTCCGGAGACTTGATTGCAGAAGGGATTGAGTGAGATGGGTCTTGCCTTCCAGCGGATCAAGGTCTATTCTAAGCTCGCCGTCGTGGCAGTCGTGGCTATTGTGATTCTCGTGGTCGTGATCAAGAACCGCGGGAACGTCGCGAACGTCTGGCTGTTCCGGCCATACGAAATCGCCACGCTTTGGCTGATGCTGCTGACATCGGTGGTCGCCATCGTGGCGTGGTGGCTGCTGTGGGGAGTGCGGCGGTTGGCCCTGGATTGGCGAAAGCTGCGACAGGAAGAGGCGGCCGGAGAGAAGCTGGCCGAGCAGAAGCGACTGGCCGAAGAATTGGCCGCGCGAGAACAGCGCATTGACGAGAAGATCAAGGGAACCATCTCGGACGGAGACTGATCGACTCGCCGGACGCGGAGTGCACAAACGATCGTCCATCGGTCGGCTAACGGAGATGCCGGGAGCCAGTGGACCGCGAATCGAGGTTCTCTGAACTGGATGAAAGGAGACCTGTCGATGGGACGCGACGTACGGATGTGGATGACTTGGGTCGCAACGATGACCCTGGCGGTCGGGCTGAACACCGGATGCACCGACCCGAACGTCGAGAAGATCTCGATGTTGCAGGACGAGAACGCCCGGCTGATGACCGAACGGGAAGACGCCAAGGCGCAGCTCGCCCGGGTGGAGGATGACGCGGCCAACTGGCAGCGTAAGGCCGACCAACTGCAGCGAAAGGTGAACGAGCTGAACAATCAGCTTGCCGCCACGCCCAAGCCGCCGGAGGGCTGGAAAGGCGTGCCGGGCGGAGCGATGACGTCCATCCCGGCGCAACTGTTGTTTGACTCCGGCAAGGCCACATTGCGGAGCGGGGCGGCGGCGGCGCTGGACAAGATCGCCCAGACGATCCTGGCCGAGTTTCCCGACAAGGACATTTACGTCTTCGGTCATACCGATGCCCAGCCGATCAAGGAATCGAAGTGGCGCGACAACCGTCAGCTCAGTGCCGAGCGGGCTATGGCGGTGACTGCATTCCTCAGGACAAAAGGCATTGCGCCCGAGCAGATCATTGCCGCGGCGGCCGGTGAGTATCGTCCGGCGGTCGAGGGCGCCGTCGCCGAACAACGCAACCGTCGCGTCGAGATCTTCGCCGTCACGGGTATGGTCTCGAAGGGCGGCGGCGATCGGCCGTAACGGCAGCGGGAGGGGAGGGCTTCCAGCCATCGTGCCGCTCGGTGACAATGGGGCTGATCGAGCGGCCGTGTGAAGTGGGACCTGAAGGACGGGGATTCCGTCTCCGCTCTCGGCAGCGTGCCGGTGCGGGCGGCGTCCCGAGAGAGGGAGATTCGCCCCGCGGGGCGCAGGGTGCCTGCACGTGATTGCGATCGTCGACTACGGAATGGGCAACTTGCGCAGCGTCCAGAAGGCTCTCGAGCGCGTCGGTGCGGAAGCCGTCGTGGTCGAAGCACCGGAGGCCGTGGCTCGTGCGGACAAGGTCGTGCTTCCCGGCGTCGGTGCGTTCCGCGACGCCGCAGCGCATCTTCGTGACCAGGGGTTTGTCGATCCCCTCATCCAGGCGATCGGCTCGGGTCGCCCGTTTCTGGGCATCTGTCTCGGATTGCAGTTGCTTTTCGAGGTTAGCTACGAGGACGGTGAGCAGACCGGGCTTGGCGTGTTCCCCGGCGCGGTGCGGCGGTTCGAGCTCAACGGTACGGTCGGGGCCGAACGCCTCAAGGTCCCGCATATGGGCTGGAACCAGTTGGAGTGGGCCGAATCGTGCCCGCTGCTCGACGGCGTCGAGCAGGGCGAGTACTTCTACTTCGTGCACTCGTTCTACGTCGATCCCGAATCACCGGTGCCGGCGCGGGCGACGTGCCGCTACGGAATCGACTTCACGGCCATGGTCTGGCGTGACAACGTGTACGCCACCCAGTTTCATCCGGAGAAATCGCAGCACGCGGGCATGCAGGTTCTAAGGAACTTCGCCGCGCTGTAACGATCGTGGATATCTTTCCTGCCATCGACCTTCGCGACGGCCGCTGCGTCCGGCTGATCCAGGGCAACTACGATCGCCAGATCGACTACGACGATGATCCGGCGGCGGTGGCGGCACGTTTCGCCGAGCAGGGAGCCAAGTGGCTCCACGTCGTCGACCTCGACGGGGCGCGGGAGGGCGCGCAGCGCAACCTGCCGGTCATTCAGAGGATCACCGAGTCCACGTCGCTGACGGTGCAGGTCGGCGGCGGAATTCGCGATGAGGCGTCGGTCAGTGCTTTGCTCGAAGCCGGCGTGGAGCGCGTCGTGATCGGCACGCGGGCCCTCGAGGATTGGCCTTGGTTCGAGGCCCTGGCCTGCGGTTCGGTCCATGCGGGCAAGATCGTGCTTGGCTTGGACGCCAAGGAGGGATACCTCGCCATCAAGGGATGGCGCGAGCAGACCACGCGGACGGCCGTCGAGGTGGCGGAGGCGGTCGCGGACTGGCCGCTGGCGGCTATCGTTTACACGGACATCTCTCGCGACGGCATGCTTCTGGGCCCGAACCTCGAGGCGGTTCGCGCCCTCGTGGGCGTGTCCGCCGTTCCGGTCATCGCGTCCGGCGGCGTGACCGAGCTTGACGACGTTCGGCAGCTCGCAGGCCTGCCTCTTGCCGGTATCATCATCGGCCGGGCCTTGTACGAGGGCACCATCGCACTCTCCGACGCCCTGAAACTCACCACTTAGAATTGGCGGCGTTTCTGCTATAATCGTCCGCTCCCGGGCAGGATTCCCGACTGACGGTCGCACGGATGGACCTGACGAAACGAGCGGGGGGATCGATCGCGAAGGGGTCTATAATGCGAGCGTTCACGGTCCGCGATGCGGCTGAACTATACAATGTGAAGAACTGGGGGGCGGGGTTCTTCTCCATCGGCCCCAACGGCCACGTCCAGGTGCACCCGCGGGGTGAAGGCGGGCCTGCCGTCGACCTCTACGACCTCATGCTGGAACTGCGCCGGCGGGGGATCGAGCTGCCGATCCTGCTGCGGTTCAGCGACATCCTGCGGACCCGCGTGGAGAATCTCAACGACTGCTTTCGCCGGGCGATCAGCGAGTACGGGTACCAAGGCTCGTATCTCAATGTCTATCCGGTCAAGGTCAATCCGACGTGCCAAGTCATCGAGGAACTGATCCGGTGGGGACGTCCTTACAGCTTCGGGCTCGAGGTCGGGTCGAAGCCCGAGTTGCTCGCTGTGCTCGCCTTGTCCGACGACGGCGACGCCCCGATCCTGTGCAACGGGTACAAGGACCTCGAGTATGTGTCGATGGTGCTGCGGGCGGCCAAGATGGGTCGCAACATCATCCCCGTCGTCGAGAAGTACACCGAACTCGAGCTGATTGTCGCCGAGGCCGAGCGATTGGGGGTGACGCCTCGGATCGGTCTTCGCATCAAGCTCGCCGCCCGCGGGGCGGGCAAATGGGAGCAGAGCGGCGGCGATCGATCCAGCTTCGGATTGACGGTCAGTGAGGTGGCCCGTGCCGTGGCGTTCCTGCGGTCTCGCAATATGCTCGATGCTCTGCGGCAGGTGCACTGGCACCTGGGCAGCCAGATCACCAACATCCGTGCGGTGAAGGCGGCTCTGACCGAAGGATGCCGGTACTACGTGGAGTTGGTGCGAGCGGGTGCGCCGCTGGAGTACATCGACGTCGGCGGCGGCCTGGCCGTCGACTACGACGGTTCGCGCACCAACTTCCCGTCCAGCGCCAACTACTCCGAGCAGGAGTACGCCAACGACGTCGTCGCTGCCGTCCTGGAGGCGTGCGACAACGCGGAGGTTCCGCACCCGATCATCGTCACCGAGTGTGGCCGGGCGATCGTGGCCCATCATTCGGTGCTGGCCTTCAATGTGCTCGAGGCGGCGGAATACGGGGGGGTGAGAGTTCCCCGGACCCTGCCCGACGACACCCCCGCGCTGATCGCGGACTTGCACGAGGCCCTGGGGAGCGTTACCCGCAAGAACTTCCAGGAATGCTACCACGACGCGCTGCATGCCCGCGAAGAGATGGTCAACCTGTTCAATCACGGCAACATCACCCTGGGGCAGCGGGCCCTGGGCGAGACGGTCTTCTGGGCCCTGTGTCGCAAGATCCTGTCCATTGTGCGCGAACTGGACTACGTGCCTGAGGAACTGCTCGGCCTGGAGCGGACGCTGGCCGACACTTACTTCTGCAACTTCTCGACCTTCCAATCCGTCCCCGACGCCTGGGCGGTCCAGCAACTCTTCCCCACCATGCCGATTCACCGGCTCGACGAAGAGCCGACGCGGCGTGGCATCCTGGCTGACATCACCTGCGACTCCGACGGCAAGATGGATCGGTTCATCGACCTGCGGGACGTGAAGGGTGCGCTCGAGCTGCACCCGGTCAACGGCGAGGAGTATCTTCTCGGCGTATTCCTCACCGGGGCCTATCAGGAGATCCTCGGTGATCTGCACAACCTCTTTGGCGACACCAACACCGTTCTCGTCGGCACGGACGACGACGGGCGCTACCGCATCCAGCATGTCATGACGGGCGATCGGGTGAGTGACGTGCTGCGCTACGTGCAGTACAACCCCGGCGAGTTGGTGCACCGCTTCCGCCTGAGTCTCGAGAGTTCACTACGACGGGAACGGATCACGTTCGAGGAGTCGGCCTCGTTCCTGCAGGCGTACGAGCGCGGCCTCGCGGGCTACACCTACCTGGATTCGTCGCGCAGTCCCGAGCGGTTGCAGGCCCCGATCCCGCAGACTTCGCTCCCCGTGGTTGCGGACGACCCGCGCGAGCCCGAGCCGGCGCGCGATTTCGCCGCCTCTCCGGATTCCGCTTGAGGTCCCTTGACGCTCGCCGTTCCCGCTCATGCCGCCGCCGGCAGTCCCGCGCCGGCCTGTCCGCTGCCTGGTGCAGGACGATACGGCGATCACGTTCACTCCTTGGCTACGGGCGTGAGGACCAGGTTGCGGTACTCGATGTGCCCGTGGTCGCCCTGTAGCAAGATCGGGCCCGGCAGGCGCTCCCGGCTGTCGATGGCGCCTCCGGTAATTCCTTCGATCATCTGATTGTCGACGATGGTCGTGCCGTTGAGGACGACGGTCAGCCAGTAGTTCACGAACCGGATTTCGAAGGTTTGCCATTCGTCCGCCGGCTTCGACGCGTTCGTCGAGGGCACGACACGGGCGTAGACGGCGCCCATGCCGCCCGGGCTGGGTCCCTTGCCGTGATCGGCGGCCACCTGGACCTCGTACCGTCCTCGGAGGTAGATCCCGCTGTTGCCGTGCTCCGGCACCTTCACATCGAGCGTGAGCTTGAAGTCGGCGAACTGCTGCTTCGTGTAGATGTTCGCTCCGTGTTCGGCGTTGACCATGACGCCGTCGACGGCCTTCCAGTGGCTCTCTCGTCCCGCCGGCTGGTAGTCCCAGTTGTTCAGGTCCTTGCCGTTGAACAGCTTGATCGGCTTGCCCCACTTGCGCTCCCGTTCGGCCGTCGCTGCAATCTGGTCGTCGGAGCCGTCCACCCGCGCCTTGCCCCCCATGCGGTCGCCGTGCACCGTCCACGCGTAGTGGACCGTCATCTTCTGTCCTTCGTCGGGCTCGATGTCGAACGTGAACGTCAACTGGTCGCCCTTCAGGGCCGCGTTGCGGATGGCGAGTTCGCCGAATTGCGGAGCCACATAGGTCCCCGTGATCGAGTTGCCGGCATGCCGCAGCTCGAGGACTCGATCGCGTGTCGAGCCGCCGTACGTCACCTTCACGTTCCACGTCCCATTCAGGTCCACCGTTCGGATGACGCGCTCCCCGGTGAAGGATACGGGGGCCTTGTCGGCCTGTTTTACTTCACCGGTGAGGGTGTCACCGGACAGCCGGGCCCGGTAGTGCCGGTCGCCGATTTGCCAGTACGCTCGGTCGCGCTCGATCTCGACCTTGTCGATCCCCTGCTTCCCGCCGCCGGAGCCAATGAACTCAGCCTCCGCTTTGCCGTCCCGCTCGAACAGCTTGACCCATGACGGTCGGGTCTTGCCGGCCGCTCCGACCGTGAGGTCCCAGCCACCTTGGATGCCGCCGGGCTGCGCTGCATAGGCTTGGGGCGCCGCGAAGACCACCGCCGCTGCCGCCGCGCACCACGTTTGAATTCTCATGAGCTTGCTCCGGAATCATCGCGCCGCACTGTCGTCCGAGCCCGGCCCCCGCACGCATGGAGGCCGTTCGGACAAGGCGCCGATTCTCGACGTTTCCCGCGCGAATCGCAACCGCCTGTCCCGCCGACCCGGCGGTGGGTCCGATCTGCGGTCGCGGGCGTGGGCCTGCAATCCGCGTTTGGCCGATCCGGCCGACAGGGATCTCAAGGTTCCGGCTGCCCCGGGCGATTAAGGCGAAGGCCGGTCCGTATTGGCATATGGACAGCGCCTCGATCTCTCGCACGGATGGCGAGCAACCTGAGTTCTACGCAGCGGAGGGCGAGCGATGCTGGGACTGTTCCGACTGGTTCCATGGGCGTTGATGTTCGTCGGGGCCCTGTGGGTCTTCGGTGGTGTGGTGACGTTGATGAGCGACGTCGAGGCGGACCCCACGCGGGTCTCGATCGCGACGCTCGAGCAGGGGCGGATTCCGGACGCCGATTGGCTTGAAATCTCCGACGGCTACCTCTACTGGCCGGAGACCGTTACGCATCTCAAGACGCGCAAGACGATCCGCGACGATGAGGTCGTCAAGGAGGTAACCAAGGAACTCGGCTACTACGTGCCGTTGGCGAGCGGTCCGCTCACCGAGGAGTGGGCGCGGGCTGCTGTTTCCGGAGAGAAGATGTCGTACGAGCGCTGCCGCGCAATCGTGTTCATCCCGCGGTCTCTCGCCGAGCGCAAGTTCCCGGATATCGCTCGTGGTGAACTGGCGCAGGTGCGGACATCATTCGTGGCCAACGGCCTCACTGAGATTGCGTCCGATCTGGACGAGACGATCCTCCAAGGACTGGAGGACGGCACCTCGAATCTGAATCCCGATAGCATGATCATTGTCCGTCACAGCTCTACACCCATCCAGAAGGACACGGCCGGCGCGATGACCCTCTCGGGGCTGGTTCTGGCGGTCCCGTCGCTCGTGTGGATTCGGTGGCGAGGCGCCAGGCGGCGGAAGGCCAAGGCGGCAAGCCTGGCCAGTGCGGAGGTGTTGCCTCCGGGTCACGGGTCCGTGCGGGACTTGGGTCTGGGCGTGCCGCCGTCCGGTTCTGCGGCAACTGAAGCTACGTCGATCGGCGACGACCATCGCGTGTCG
>CAYMME010000067.1:0-23544 GCA_964391465.1 uncultured Planctomycetales bacterium | reverse complement strand
GCCGCCAAGTGTCCCTTCGCTCGAAAACGAGGGGGTTTTTACGAAGGGATCAACGATTGGCCGACCTGAAGGAGCAGGTGCAGACAAGGGGGCAGCTTCAGCAGCGAGAGGGCGAGGCGCGCGAGGAGTTCCAGCGTGCGCAGCTCGAGGCGCGGACACTCGAGTTGCATCTCGAGAGTGCGCAGTCGGCGCTGGCAACACTGGAGGGGTTCAGCCTGGGCAGTCTCGTGGGTGGCCTGTTCGGGAGCCGGGCGGGCCGTATCGCCGAAGTGCAGGAGGCCTGCGCGGAGCTCGAGAGCGAACACCGGGAGTGCAGTCGCAAGCTCACGTCGCTTGAGCGCGAAGTGGCCGATCTCGAGCGACAGATCGAGCAGGCCTGCGATGCGCATCAGGAGTACGAGATGCTACTCGCACAGAAGCGCGAGCAACTCGCGGTGTCCGGCGATGCCGACCTTGGGCAGCTCAACGAGATTCGAGACGATCTGACGGCGGCACGATCGTGTGCCGCTGACATCAAGCGCGCGATGGAAGCCGGCGACGAGGCGCTTTCCGATCTGCACAACGAGCTGAATACGGTGGGTACGCTGGGGCGGTGTACGATCTCCGAGGGTCACGCCCTGATCGGCATGGTCATGGATGCCTCACGCGAGCGAACTGCGAATCAGTGCGTCTCACGCGTGCGCAGTTCCATTCGTCGGTTCCGGCAACGGCTCCGGGGTGTGATCGACGCCCATGGGTCCGATGCGAACGGGCATATCGAGGAACTGGACGAGACGCTCGATCATCTCGCGAATGACTTCTCGGCCGACTGGCTCTGTGGTGCCGGGCCGCCCGAGCAGAGCGTCGAGTACGTCGAACAGCATCTCAGCATCGCGACCGCGCTGCTCGAACGAGAGCTCACCGAGGCCCAAGAACGAGCGGCGGCCCTCGAACAGCAGCAGCAAGAACTCATCGAGACGGCGTAGCGACTGATCGCGAAGCGCAAGGTCAGAACCCACTCTACCGTTGCGTAGGCGGGCCCTTCTGGAACAGCTCCAGCCAGTTCAATGCCAGCGTGTCGACGAGTTCGTGGGAGTTGCGGTACTCGTCCGGCGTCTTGCCCCAGTAGAAGCCGACCCAGCCGGACGCTACGGCCGTTGACCGTTCAAGGAATCGCTCCAGGTCCGCAGCCGGGCACTTGAGCGGGAAGGTTTCCTCGATCACGACCGGCTTGCCGACGGCGAAGCCTTGAAGCGTGGTCATCGCTTCGTCGAGCTTTCCCGTTTCCGGGTAGAGGTGGACGCTGATGAAGTCCAGCTCCGGCGCGATGTGCTCGGGCACGAATCCGGAGGACAGACCGGGCCGGTCGAGACTCCACGGTACGAGTCCGACCGTGATCATGTGATGCGGATCGTGTTCACGGATCGCGGTGCTCAATCGCCGGATCCACCGGCGTGCGATCTCCGGCCGCGGACGGTTGGCGCGGTCGAGCGTGATGAACTGCACGAAGTGGAACTTGCCCGCGAACGGTGGGCCCAGCCATTGGCCCGGCTCGCGCCGGCCGCCGACTACCGGCTCGTTCATCAGGTCGTAGCAGAAGATCCCCGGGCTGGCCGCGCAGCGCCGGGCGATGGCGGCCCAGAAGCGAGCCTGGGCGTCCCATCGCTGCGACTCGGGCAGGGCGTCATACCAGTCGGGCACTTCGTCCTTGAGGTAGCAGCCGAGCCCGGTGATGTCGAGGTACAGCCTACACCGCTCCGCCAGCGCCACGAGGCGTCCCAACCGGTCCAGCGCTTCGGCGTCGGGCTCGTCCGGCCCGCGCATGAATCGGCCGAACTGTGGGTGGATTCGCACGACGTTGGCACCCAGCGCCTTCATCTCGCGGAAGTCTTCTGCGACGGTTTCCCATTCGCTGTCCCAGTACGCCTCGAGCAGCCGCCCCTGTGCGTCGTGATCATAATTGAAGCCCCACGGCACGAACGGTCGTCCGGACGGTTGCAGAACGAATGCCTGCCCATCGTCGGCGATCGCAATTCGCTCCAATGGTGCGGGCGCGTCACGCCGCGGCGCCGTGCACGCGCTGCCGGCGAGGAGAGCCAGAAACAGGACGCGCAGAATCGGAGGCCTGGTCTTCTTCAGAAGTTCCATAGGAACACGTTCTCGTCGTGCAGCTTCTCGAGTTGCTCGGGTTTCGCTTCGAGTTCGATGAGGCCGTGGATGAGCTGTCCCTGTCCGTCGATGGCCGAGTAGTAGCGCCGGCCCGGGAAGCCGCGGAACATCTTACCTGCCCATAAGTGCCGCACCGCTTCGTCCGCGATCTGCTCGGCGGTTCGGCGATAGCTCTTGTCTCCCGTCAGCAGCTCCATCTCCAGGAAGAAGGAAATCGCGCGCCCGTAGTTGCCGGCGAATGTTCCCTTCCCTTCGTTGGCGGGGAGCAGGCTGCGATAGCACGCGGCGAGTCGTTCGGCATGCTGCCGCAGCGCGGGGTCGCCCGTCCAGCGGGCACCCATCGCGAATGCCATCAGGCTCTGGAACGGCATCTCGAAGCCGTAGATGTAGTTCATCCAGAAGTCCCAGTAGCCATAGGCGGCTTGCCGTTCGTACTTGTTGTTCTTGACGCGCTCCTTGTCCACCGGCGTGCCGTCGGGCTCGAGCATGCTCCAGGGCAGGTTCTTCTTCTCGTCCCAGCCGTGGCGGGCCCATGCTGCGAGCGAGGCCCGGCCCATTTCGGTCAATTCCTTGCTGCCGGTCAGGCGTCCGGCCATCAGCACGCGCGAGGACCATCCGCCGGTGACCGACGTGTCGGCCGTGATGCGGTCGAAACGCTTGTCATCGCCGTAGGCTCGGTTCGGGAACAAGTCCGTCGTCTTGTCCCGGGCGTCCCAGTGGGCCTTGGCGATTTGAGTCGCCCGCTCGAGCCACGGGCCGTCCGGCTCGAGGGTGTGTCGATAGGCGCACGCGAGGATGAGTTCTCCGGCAGCCATGGCGAAGCCGAGGCCGCGTCCTCGGGAATTGTGTCGGTCGATCTGCCCGTTGGCCTGGTTCGTGTGCCAGTACCAGTACTTGTCCAAGTACGGCTTGATGATCTTCGGCTCGATTTCGTAAAGCACCGGCCACATGGGCACGAACACGAGCAGCTCGTGATAGTTGCCGTCTTCGTATCGATAGCGCTCGTCGAACACGTCGAACGAGACGTGCACGCCCCACTGGATCAGTCCGTTGTCCTTGTTCATGTGGTGCGCGAGGTAGTGCTTCACGTACGCCTCGATCGCGGGGCGATATGCTTGCTTTCCGCCCAGTGTCTCCATCAGCGTGGCGGCGCGGATCGTCTGTTGATCGATGTAGAGATTCGTGCAACCGGCCGGTCGCTGCGAGATGCGGATCACGCGATGGCCCAGTCCCGAGGGCACCCAACTGCTGTAGCTGAGTTGGCCCTGACTCATGCGTTGCTCGTAGACCTTCTCGAGGTCGTCGTCGTAGCGCATGAAACTGTTGAGGGTCTCGAGGTCGAGGTTCAGCACCCAGATAGGTGAGTGCTTCCGGCCGTATCGGTCGGTTCCCTTCTCGATCAGCGTGGACAGGTGCGTCGCTGCCATTTCCATGAACGTCGGCGGCTTGTCCGGCGATGCCCCGGACGCTGCACGACCGTGCAGGGCTCCGAAAGCGATGCAGAATGAAGCAGCACAGCGGACCATCGATCGTTTGCTGACTCGCATGTTCACGTACAACTCCCGTGTTGTGATGCCCCTCGATTCGTTCCGGCCGGGGGAAGAAGACTACCGCTCTCAGTGAGCACGCGTTCCGTCGGCGAATCGTGGAACGTCCGTGCTTGGTGATCGCGCGTCGGTTTCGACCGGCTCAATCCGGGCGCCGTCGTTTGCCGGTGGGCTGATGACGACCTCGTTGGCGTCGAGGCCCATTCGGTTGCGCACAGTCCGGACCAGCGTTGTAGCTTCGTCGTCGCTGCCGGTTACGGCAAACACCGTCGGCCCCCAGGAGCTCTGGCCGACACCGGCGATCCCCTGCGAGCGGATGAACTCGACGACCTGCGTGGGCAGACCGCCGGCGTAGATGCCGCCTTGCTGGGTGGCAAAACACTCACCGACGCGCCGGTTCAACTCGTAGACGGCCTCGCCGAAGCGTCGTACGTCGCGCTCCAGCGCGGCGGGGAGCATCTCCAGCAGCATCGTTCTGCACAGTTCGGCGGTCGTCTCCGGCGGTACGGAGGGCATGCGGTCGAACGCACGCACTTCCGCTTGCCCGTGCAAGCCGCGCAGCGATCGCGGGATGACCAGCACGAACCGCCAGTCTCGCCAGATCGGCAGGTGGGAGACGATCGGGGCAATCCCGTCTTCCTGTCGCTTTCCGCCATCGACTAGCAAGCCACCCTGGCCGAATCCGTGCACGCCGATCGCCGATCGCCGGCCTCGACCGAGCAGCCGAGCCAGGGTGCGGGTGCTGACACCGTCCACGTCAGCCAGCGCGAGCAGTCCTCGGGCGACGGCGAACGCGAGCTGCGTGCCCGTGCCCAGGCCCGCATGTTGAGGTGGGGCCGAGAGGACCTCGATTGCGGCGCCCTCCAGCGGCAGGTCGAGTTCGGAGGCCGCGAGCACCGTGCGTGCGCAGCCCGCGGCTCGCTCGGCCAGCGGTCCGGCGGCGGTGACCGTGTCGGCCGGGGCGATGCGCAGACGCAATCCGGGGCGGCCAATCATCACGCCCGCGCCGCCGAATTGCCGCCGGGCGGTTGTGTGCAGCGACAGCAATCCGAAGTGCAGTCGGCTGGGGGCGTCGACCTGAATCACGGGTTCCTATCCTTGCTCGACGTCCGACTCGGGGCCGGCACGATCCACGTAAGCGCGGAGGAAATCGAAGGCTTTTCGCTCCTGCTCCCCTCCGGTCTTGCCCACGAGTATGGCCAATCTCGCGAATTCCGCAAGGATCTCGTCGTAGGGCAGGAGCGTGACGCGCGTGGCCAGGATCGCCGCCTCGACGACCGCGTGCTTGGCCCGATTGAAACCGAAGAAGTCGCGCAGCCGACCCGAGCCGACCACTTCGGTGCGAATGGTTGTCCGTTCCGTCACGTCGTCGAGGTCGGTCACGCGGAACTCGTAGTATCGGCATGCCCCGGCCAGCACGTGTCCGCGTACGACCCTTGCGGGAAAGGTCTCGGCCTCCACGTCACCCACGGCGGCCCGGGCCAGCAGCCACACGTCGTCGGTGACATGGAACACGCCTTCACCGTGACCGCGGAGATTCCTGTACGTGCGTGCGCTCTTGTACGGTCGCAGCACGAGGTGCTCCAAGCCGTCGTCGACGATCGGACCCATCGGCGAGATGTTCACTCGGTTCGTCTCGTCGACCGTGGTCACGATGCCCTCGAGGATCATGGATCGTTCTTCCGCTGCCGCTTGCTCCGACGGCCACCGCGCCGCTCGACGTGACTTGTTTCCGGCGCGGTCAGGAATCCCCAATCAAGAGCCTCGTCCTGCCGGTACTGCTTTCCCAGCGTCAGAGCCGTCACGGCCTTGGCCATTTCGTAGCCGAGGTAGAACGCATGCGATGCGTCCTCGACCTTCATCTGCTCGAACAGTTCGTAGGGGTCGGTGCCCGAGCACTGAACGTCTGCGCTCATGACGTGGATCTTCCCGCCTTCGGCGAAGATGCGGAAGTTGCGATCGCGAATCAGCTTCGCCAGTGCCGTCAGCGTCTCGGTTCCATGCTCCCGCGTGTGGGCATCGCGCAGCATGAGCAGACGGTCGTCGAGGTGTTTCGGAGGGACAGCATGATGACAGGCGTAGTGCACGAGCCGCCGGGCGATGTCGAGTTCCCGCACCGCGCTGCGGCACCAGCCGATGACTTCGGTGGTCAGCACTGAGCGGATGCCGAGCTCCTGGCAGAACGCGGCGAGGAGCACGTTGATTCCGGCCGAGTCCACATCCGTCAGCTCGGTCAGGTTGCCGACGCCCATCATGATCTCGGCGTCCGGCAGGGCGCGCCGCGCGATCGCGTACCGTTCGAGCGACGCGGCGAAGCCCAGGCCGATCGGTTCGATGATCGGATCGACGCGGTAGGGAACGCGCCACGCGTCGAGCTTCTCGACCGACCGCCGGAGGCTTTCGAACCAGTCGGCGTCGCGCGGCCGTTGCGGGATGACTACGACCTCGCAATCGGCGGAGCGGACGGCGTCGAGCGTTCCTTCGTGTACGGACAGCCACAGCTCTGCGCCCGCCTCCGCGGCCAGGTCGGCTTCGGCTGGTGAGAACGTGTCGATCGACACACGGTGGCCTGCGTCGCGCAGGGCCTTGACCGCCGTGTCCACACCGCGCCAAGCCTCCCCGGGCACCATCCCGAGGTCGATCACGTCCGCACCGGACGCGCGGTAGTGCTCGGCGATGGCGAGAATCTCATCGAGAGCAAGGCGCGGTGCGTGATTGATCTCGGCCAGGATCTCGATGTCGTAGGCGCCGTAGTCGTCTCGCAGTGTCTCGCGGCCGGTGAGGTGGCGGGGAAGATCGCGGAGGTCTTTCGGGCCAAGTTCGACGTCGGTGCCGACGCGTTCGCGCACGGCGGTCAGGTCGCCGGTGCAGTAGCCCGGGAGTACGACGCGTTTGGTGGCGGTCGGTACCTCGAGTCGCTTCGCAACCCACGTGGCGGTCATCAGCGCGGCGACGTCGATATCCAGCACCACAACGCCGTAGTCGAACGGTGCTTCGGCTGCCATTTGAGTCAGGACGCGGCGCAGAGCCGATTCCGCCAGCCGTCCGGTTACGAGCGTCGTGTGGGGCATGAACCTTGCGGCCGTACGAGGGGAGGCGACATCCGGGGCGCCTCAGCCCGGTCCAGTGTCTCTGGGTGTGTATGAGAACCGGCAAACGGTGACGTCTAGGTGCCACGGGTCGCTTGTCCGCCCATGTTCTGTTGCGAAGGCACTGGCAGGCAAGCTGCCAGTGGCACCCTTTCTCACACACTTACCCGGATTGAAGTTGGTGCGCGGGGGCAGATGCCGGCTTTGCCGTCATCCCACGCTCCCTTACGGTCGCGTCTCGGTGTCGGGTGAACGTCGTTGATTCTGAGACGCCGGTCTAGCGCACCCACTTCTTCTTGAAGCCCTTCTCGAATCCGTCGAGCGGCGAGGCTTCGTCCGGCAACCACGTGGCGATTTCTTCAATCCGCGTGGCCAGGGCGAAGTCCTTGTCCGTGATGCCCTTGGCACTGTGGGTCATCAGCTTGACGCGCACCTCGCCCCAAGTCACGGTCAGGTCGGGGTGATGCCAGGCCGCTTCGGCCGCGTAGCCGATGGCGTTGACCAGCATCAGCGTGAAGGGCCATCCGCCGGTCTTGTACGCGCGGCGGATCCACCCGTCGCTGTATTCCCAATCCGGCAGCGCCTTGATCTTCTCGCGAATCTCCGCCTCGTTGAATACTCCTTCGTCGCGCATGTCGGTTCCTCACAGGTCCGGCCGATGGGCCGGGTCTCGCGTCCACGGTGCGCGGGGTGTGCGACCCGGGTCTACGACCGCACCGCACCACCATTGATTCGCAGGATCTGCCCGGTGACGAACGAGGCGGCCGGCGAGGCGAGGAACCGTGCCGCGGTGGCCACATCTTCCGGCATGCCCCACCGGCCCAGGATGGCCTCACCTTGGGCGCGTTTCTGCCAGTCGTTGGACGCATTCTCGCCCCACGCGGTGCGGATCCAGCCCGGGGCCAGGCAGTTCACCCGCACCTCGGGTGCGAGCGAGACGGCGAGGCTGCGCGTGAAGCTCATCACGGCACCCTTGGTGGCGGCGAAGAGCTGGCCGCTGTCGCCGTCCATGCCGGTCTCGGCCTGGTCCCATCCGATGTTGATGATGACCCCGCCGCCGGCCTCCTTCATGCGGGTCCCGACGATTCGCGACATCCGGATCGTGGCCTGTACGTCCACGCGCCACAGGAGGTCGAGCTTCTCCTCGAATTCGAGTGATGCCGTTTGTCCGGTGAGGATGTCCACCCCTGCGTTGTTGACCCAGATGTCGACGCGCTCGTGTTCGGCAAAGGCTTCATCGACGAGGGTCTCACACGCTTGCGGTTCGGCGAGGTTGGCTTCGAGCAGGGCACTGCACTGGCCGTGCCGGGCGATCTCGGCGGCGACGGCCTCGACCTCGTGGCGCGACTGCCGGTAATGGGCAAGCACGTCCGCACCGGCCTCGGCGAAGGCTATGGCGATGGCTCGCCCGATGCCACTGCTCGCGCCCGTGACCACGGCCACCAAGCCCGCCAGCTCCTTGCCCGGTTGCGGCTCGGTCGTCATAGTGGGGGAGTATAGCATCGCGTCCGGCCGCCGCCACAAATACCTTTGCGAGGCGGAAGCGGGGCGTGGGCTGCCTATGGGGATATCGATGGCCCGATTGCTCGTCAGTGTGCGGACGGCGGTTGAAGCGGCTGACGCCGTGCGCGGCGGGGCGGACATCATTGATGTCAAGGAGCCCAACGACGGCTCCCTGGGCCGACCGGGCGATGCGGTCGTTTCGGCGGTGGTTGGGGTCGCTCGCGGCCGGTCGGTGTCCGTGGCCCTTGGCGAATTGAGTGACTGGGCGGACGGTTCGGGAAACGGGTTGCCGCCGCTCAGGGGTATCCGCTTCGCCAAGGTGGGGCTGGCGGGGTGTGCGAGTCGCTCGGAGTGGCCGCGGACATGGCACCATCTGCAGCGTCGCATTGCGAATACGAGTGAGGACTGCACTCGCCTCATTGCGGTTGCGTACGCGGATCACGAGCGGGCCTCGGCACCCTGTGTTGAGGAAGTGCTGGCTCTGGTTGGCGATGCGCGTTGCCGTGTGCTGCTGCTGGATACCTGGGGCAAGGACGGTCGAGGACTGCTCGATTGGATGGAGCCGGATGAGCTGGCCGCGCTGTCGGTTCGCTGTGCCGACCGCGGCCTCGAGCTGGCCCTGGCCGGGTCGCTCGCCGCCGTCGGCATCGCTCGACTGCGGAGCGTAGCACCGGCTATCGTAGCGGTGCGCGGTGCGGCTTGCCGGGACGGCAAGCGTCGGGATTCGGTGCGAGAGGCTAGTGTTCGGCGCCTCGCTCGGCTCGTGCACGCGCTGGACACCATCGACAGCATGCCTTCGGCGGCTCCCGCCGGAAGTTGATCAGCGAGACATCCAGATCGGCTGCGATCTTGGGGAAGTGCGCGTCGACCACGCCCTCGCTCGCGGCTTGGGCAAGTGTGCGGTCGGAGGCGATGTCGCGCGACTTCAGCAGTATCAGCGACGCAATGCCCAAGCGGTGCGCGAGCCGCGCGGCGACGGAATCCGCAGTGATGTCCCACGTGCGGGGCAGAGGGACGCCGCCGTTTGCTTCGTCCTCGCGCAGCAATGCACAGGCGTCGAGGAAGGTTACTCGGCGGGGCATTTCGGGGCGAGTTGCCGCGAGCGACGACGCGCTGGGTACGTCGAGCATTGCGGCCACGTCCTGACCGTTCTGCGACATGGCGCGAATGGCGAGCCAATGGGCCTCGTCGGGTGTGAGCTTGCCTTCACGATCGGCGGCACGGATCTCGTCCGCCTGGGCTCCGCCACCCACGACCAGCAACACTTCCGCGAGTTCCAACGACGCGAGGTACGCCTCCAGTCGGGGCGCGAGTCCCGGTAGGTCGAGGAGGCTGCCGCCGAGTTTGACCACGACGCGACTCATGTGACTTCGGTTGCGAGCTGGGCCAGCGCGAATGCGCAGGCGGCCTGCGATGCTTCGCGGCCGTGTCGCTCGGATATCGCGATGATCTCCGGTCGGCCGCAGGACGCGGGATCGGCCTCGTTTGCCTGAATCCAACGCTCGATCACGCGGCGGGCCAGGAACTCGCCGCTGCCGGAGATCACGATCGTTTTCGGCCGCATGCTTCCGGCCGTCAGGACTTGTTGCGTCGCGGCCGTGATGAGGTCGCGTTGGGCGTCGGCGGCGGCCCGTGCGAGTGCGTCGAGATTCCCCTGAGTGACCGTTGTCTCATCAGCGCAGACCATGCGTGCGAGTCGCCCCCGCGCGCACACTTGCGTGGCCGGTCGACCGTCGGCGGTGCCGAGGTCCTCGTCCGCGTCCGGGAGGTCGCCTGTTTGCAAGTACACGTCCAGCGTCGTGGCGAACAACTCGGCGGCCACGCGGCACCGACCGTCTCGCCAGGGTGCTTCTCGAAGCAGCGCACACACCGGCGTGCGCCGAACACCGGTGTAGACAAGCTCGCCGCGACCGAGCCGCTCCGTGTCGGTCGATCCTTGCGGGCACGGCGTGCCACCACGAAGTGGAATGATGTCCGTCGTGGTGCTGCCGATGTCGATCAGGAGTCCCGGGCCGTCGGGACAGCACCGCGCGGCATATGTGGCCAGGGCCATCCAGTTCGCGGCCGCGGTCTTGAGGGGAGCTTGACGGGCCGCGTCCACGGATACGAAGCAGGCATCCGTCTGAAACACGTGTACGTCACGACGGTCTGCCACGCGTGCAACCGCGTCGAGGATTGCGCCCACGCCCTCGGCCTTGGTCGTGAAACAGTCGCACAGCTCCCCGGTCATGGTGACGGCAAGCCGGTCGGCGGGCGGCAGGGATTCCAACAGACTTCGCAGGGCATCGGTCAGGTCGCTCGGTTGCTTCCACAGGGCGAACGGTACGCAGGCGATCGTTCCCTTTGAGTGGGCGGCCTTGAGGTTGGCCCCACCGATGTCGAGGGCGAGGACTCCGGCGTCGCCGCTCATGAGAGCCGGACCCTGCCGTCACAGGTGAAGCGGACGGAATGGTCGTACCACATGGGTGGGTCCGCCTCCTCGCCTGCGCAGAGCTTCAGCCAGGCCTCCGAGAGGTTGTCGGGCGACATCGCCCGCAGTCCGACGTACGATGTGGTCATGCGGGGATTGATCTCGGCGACGACATCTTCGCTGCCGTCTTCCGCGTCGCCGAGGATCAGGTCGACGCCGACATGGCCGCGCAGTCCCTCGATGGCGTCCACGGCACGGCGTCCGAGCGTCGTCGCCCGCTTGGCCAGGCCCGGCGGGATCGGCACGTCACCCCCGTGATAGCGGAATCGCCCGTCGTCGGACAATCGCTGTGTGGCCGGTCGCAACTCGATCGTCTGCCGCGAGCCGATGATGAACGACGCGCTCACGGCCAGACCGGGGTGTAGCGGTTGCACGATGGTGTCGTGCAGCAAGCCATCCGCCCGCAGTCGCTCGATAGTGGTTTCGTAGGCCTGTGCGTCGCCGAGCACAAGGATGTTCGTGCTCCCGACGCCGCACCGCGGCTTGATCACGAGCGGGAAGTCGTAGGGGATCGGGGCATCGTCGAGTTGTGCGGTGAGCAGGACGGGAACGCCGGCCTGCGTGAGCTGCCGCGAGCTCTCCAGCTTGTCTGCGGTCAGTGCGATTGCGTCGGACTTGGATCCGAGCGTCGTGACCCCCATCCGCTCGAGTTGTTGGGTGAGCGACAGCAACAGGCCGTCCAGTTCGGGGGCGATGAGTAACGTCACATCGGCTCGCTTCGCCTCCCGCTCGAAGATCGCCGTCGCTTCTCCGGGCTCGACGAGTACGACTTGTGCCATCAGGGGCCGCTGATCGACCAGGCGAGCGTCGAGCGATGCGACGACCGACACCCCAGGCACATCGGCAAGGTCCTCGACGATGGCCCCCAGCATGGCCCGACCCTCGACGCGCAGCGACATCGGGAGGGGCTCGCCGGCCATACCGCCTCCGGCCACATGCTCGTAGACGAATACGCGCTGACTGTTCATTGCCGCTATGATGCTACCATGCAAGTGGTTCCAGTTCTCGATCTGATGGGCGGACAAGTCGTCCGGGCCGCCGGCGGTCGGCGCGAGGACTACCGCCCCCTGTCCGGCAGTCGCCTTGTCGCGTCATCCGAGCCGGCGGCAGTCGCGTCGGCATTCCGCGAGCATCTCGGGGTCGAGGCCGTGTACGTTGCTGATCTCGATGCGATTGCCGGCGCCGCTCCCGACTTCTCCGCGTACCGTGCGATTGCTCGACTCGGTCTTCGTCCCTGGATCGACGGGGGCGTGCGTCGCGCCGCCGCCGCCCGCCGCATCCGTGAGTCCGGCGCCCATATCGTGGTGGCCGGGCTCGAAACGCTTCCGTCACCCGACGTGCTGACCGCGATGGTCGAGGTCGTCGGCAGTGACTCCCTCTGCTTCTCTCTCGACCTGCGCGACGGTTGGCCGATCATCAGCGCAAGCGCATGGTCCGAGTTGGATGCCGTTGGCATTGCGCTGAAGGCCGCGGATGCCGGCGTCCAGCGCATGATCGTGCTTGACTTGGCCCGCGTCGGGTCCGATTCGGGTACCGGCACCGTGTCGCTGTGCAAGACCGTGCACGAGAAGCGCCCCGACGTCGCCCTCTTCGCAGGTGGTGGGATTTGCACCATCGACGACCTCGCGGTCCTGCGACAGGCCGGCGTCGTGGGTGCCCTGGTCGGCACTGCCTTGCACGACGGGCGCATCGGGCGAGCGGACATCGATCGCGTCGCCCGCGATGCGACGGACTGAGACGGTACTACGACTTCCCGGTCCACTCGTAGTGGCCCCATTGGCCGAAAGTCTCCTCCACCTCGACCCGGACACGAGTCGGCCGGGCCTTGCTCTGTTGGGCGATCCGTTCGCGGAGTTGCCCGGCGATCCACCACGCCAGCCGCTCGACGGTCGTGTTCTCGATCCCCAGCAGGATGCAGTCGCTGCGCGGCAGTATGTACCGGTGCTGGGGCGTCGTGACCGTGACCTCGCGGTCGTCCGACGAAACGCGGATGAACGGGTGCTCGGTGGGCAAGAGTACGTGGTGGTCGAGCTCGTTGACGATCTCCCGCCCCATGCGCTTCAGGGCGACGAAGTCGAATACCAGGTGCTGGTCGTCCAGCGGCCCCTCGACCTCGAGCGCGATGCGGTAGTTGTGGCCGTGCAGCGGCTCGCAGTCGTCCGGCCCGTAGCTGATGAAATGTGCGGACGCAAAGACGAGGTAGTCCTTGGTGACCCGCACGAAGTATCGTTCACTCACTGTTTCTTCTCTCCGGCCCTGTATCCCTCGGTCCTGACGAGGTGTCCGTCGGAATCCTGAGTATCTCATCGCGCAGCCCGGAGAACAAGGCGGCGGTGACGAGGTCGGCCGTGCTGCCGGGGTTGCGCTCGTGGCCCTTTTCGCGCAACCAAGCGTCTAAGGCACGAAACAACGGATGTGCGGCCGCATCGGGCCAGCCCGCTTCCAGGACCGAGCCCGCCCGCCGTGCGGCTTCCTCGGCCTCGCCGACTCCGCGCCTGCGAGCGATGAGCGTGTCCGGACAGCGGGCCATCGTTGCCAGATGCGTATGCACAATGGCGTGTTCGATGGACATGCCTGCGCTCACCGCCTGCAGGAGGTTGGGCAACGCATGGTCAAGCACGTCGGCGAAGCCGTTCGCATATTGGCGAGCGACCAGATCGCGCTCGGCCGCGCGACGCATGACCTCGAGCAGTGTCTCGGTAGGGGGCTCGGCGATGTCCTGCGCGGCGACCTTCCCGAGCCCGCCCGCGCCCGCGAGCCGGATCGCTTCATAGACGGCGGTGGCGTCGGAAAGCGTGAGCTGATCGAGGACATTGGTAATGCCGGCCTTGAGCGGCACGTTGCGGGGCACGGCCGCCAGGGGTGCGAGCAGCAGCACGATTCCCAGGTTCGTGTTCGCCGCAACGACGCGCCGCCGCTGCCCTACGGCGGCCAGCACCGTCTTCCCCACGCCGACTGTGACGGCGTCTTCGAAGACCGGCGCCGCAGCGACGGCCGAGACGACGAAGTCGGTGAACGTCATGTCGTCGAACGAGGCGGCAGGATGAACGTTGCCCGCCTTGGGTGCCGTGGCTTCGAGCAGGCAGGCCAGTTCGACGCACTGGCCGATCGTCCACGTCCTGTCCGACGATTCGCTCATGGTTGGCAGCGCCGGAGGGAGTTGAGGAGCTCAGTGGCCACGTCAATGCCGGTGGCTTGGCTGAGCCCCTTCCATCCGGGAATGGCGTTGACTTCGAGCACGTGGCATCGGCCGTCGCGCCCCGGTAGCAGGTCGACGCCGGCCACGCGAGCGCCGAGCGTCTCTGCCGCCTGCACGGCAAGCCGGCCTTGTTCCGCACTCAGCTCGACCGGCTCGACCCGGGCGCCGCGCGACACGTTGTGGCGCCAGTCGCCATCTGCGCGGCGTCGCACGGCGGCGAGGACCCGGCCGTCGAGTACGAACGCGCGCAGATCGTGGTCGGCGTGCTCGATGTAGCGTTGCAGATAGACCACACCGTTGTGCTGCTCGAGCAATTGGAAGGCTCGGTACGCCAACTCGGGGTCGGTGATACGCGTGACGCCTTTGCCCTCGGCCCCGAATAGTGGTTTGAGCACCACGTCTCGGCCGAGGGCGTCAAACGCCTGCATCGCCTCGTCTCGCTGCTCGCATGCGGCTGCGGCCGGTGTCGGCAGCCCCGCCGCGGCCAGGCGGGCCGACGCAAGGTACTTGTCGACGCAGGCTTCCATCGCGCGGGGCGGGTTGATGACGGGTACGCCAGTCGCTTCCAGTCTCTGCAGCGCGTCCATTCGTAGAATGATCTGCTCCAGCGAGCCGGACGGGATCGTGCGCAGCAGCACGCAGTCGACGCGCCGCAGGTCGATTTGTGGGTCGGGAAGGCGTTCGACCGAAGGGTGCGAAGGGTATGAAGTGCAGGAAGAGTGTGAAGGGTCCCCCATCCTTCGCAACTGGCCGCGAAGGGTGGGGCACCCAGCGAGGAGTCCGTCTCCGCTGTGTGCGTTCACCGTCGCAAGCAGCCGTCGCCAGGAGAGGGGGATGAGTTCGCACTCCAGTTGGCCGGCGGCGCGTTGAAGGTCTCGCATGTGCCAGCCTTGGCCCGATGTGAGCACCGCGATGCGCATGGGCTCGTTCATCCGAAGAACGACCAGTGCAGCACATCCGGCTCGCAGCGTCCGGCGTGGTGGGAGCGGCCGGTCTCGATGTTGCTGAGCGTGATCTCGGCCGGGCTGAACAGAGCCGGGTCGATCTTGTAGAAGTCGCGATCGTAGCGTTCGAAGATGGCCGAGAACGGCTCGCCGTGATCCTTCGACGCGGATGACGGGAGCTTGTCGACGACATTGGCCAGCGAGTCGTCGTCGCCGGTGACGGAAAGCACGACGCGCGAGCCGTAGAGCACGGCGTCGTTGGTTCGGCCGATGGCGGCGAGATCGTCGGCGGCGACCGGTGGCAGCGGGGCGGTCCCGGCACCGGAGACCACGCGTGACAGGTCGAAGCCGAGTTCGTCGAGCTTGTGCAGAGCCGTCTCCACCGACCGGGCCACGATCTGGACGCCGCCGGCCTGGCTCGCCGTCCGGGCGACCAGAAGCGTGATGCCGTCGGGGCCGACGCCGGCGCGCTCGGCGATGTAGCGCACGACGGCTTCGTCGGGCAGCTTGGAGGTCTCTAGCGTGCCCACGACAGTCGTCGCCTTCTCGCGAAACCCGATACGGTCGAAGAGGTCCTCGCGGCCTGCTGCGGCACGCATCGGGCCGGAGCCCATGGCGAAGAAGCCGTCCGTCTTGATCTGCCACCCGGCGTACTGCGATGCCATGCACGCGGCGACGGGATGATCGGTGCACACGTCCACGCGCGGGCAAGGGCGCCCGTTGACGTCGCCCATCAGCACGTCGACGTCCGCCAAATCAGCCAGGCACACGTGCGCCATCATGAGCCCGGCCCCGTATCCGCCAGGCGCCTGGACGCCGCAATCGATGATGCACGCGTCGGCGCATGTGCTGACCTCGACGCGCAGGGCGTCCTGGTCGTCGAGGATTGCCTGGACCAGTTCGTCTGTCCGTTCGTTGAGATTCATGTCGATTGCCAGTGCAGGATCTCACCCTTGCCGAGTGCGACCAGATCTCCGTTGTAGCGGGCGACCGTCTGGTAGCGATTGGCGTCTTCGATGGGCAGGCCCCAGGCCTTCAGTTGACGCATGTAGATCGGCAGGAAGTCCGGCCGGTAGGTGCAACTGTAGCGGAACGTCGGCAGCAGCGAGGGCTTCTCGCAACCGTCGAAGAGTCCGATCGTCCCCCGCTTCATGCCCGCACCGGCGCGGATGCCCGTCTTGCCGAACAGAAACAGCGAGCCGGCGATCATCGAGACGCCGGCGAAATCACCGACCGATCCGGCCACCGCCACCAGCCCGCGGCGCATCGTGCCCGCGATCTCGTTCTTGGCGTCTCCGTCGATGAGGATCGTCCCCCCGCGCATGCCGTGCCGACTGCCGCGATACGCCGACCCGATCAGGTGTCCGGCACTACCGTGTACGTGAATGAAGCCGCCGGCCATCTCGGCGCCGACCCAATCGCCCGCGTCGCCGTTGACGATGATCCGACCGCCGGTCATCTCCGAGCCGAGGTGCATGCCGATGGTTCCGTTGATCGTGATCTGACCGGAAGCCATCTCCGCCCCGACCCACTTGACGTTGGGGCAGTCACCTTCGATGACCACGTGCTCATCCGCGCTGTCGCCGCCAACGTCGAAGAAGTCGCCGACATTCGCCTCGCGGTTCCCGAGCATGCACGACAGGGAGGCGACCTCTCGGACCGACATGGAGCGCAGGCGGTCGGGCCGAATGCACTCGACCTCGATCGGCACGGTCGTGTCGGCGGTGAAGCGGAGTGTGATGGCCATGGTGTCGCTCAGCGTTCCCGAAGACCGGTCATCGCCGGATGTTCTCGCATACCTCGTGCAGGTGTATATGGTGCGGGCCGAGGTTGCCACCGTAGTTCCCGGCCGAGATTCGTACGACGCCGGCGCGGCAAGCTGCGTTGACGCCCTCGCGGGTTGCGGTTTCCACGGCCTCGATCGACAGCCCGTCGATGACGATCTCCAACACCGTGTTGGCGCCGTCGGGTAGTGCCGTCTCGACCGAGCCGCGCAGCGTGGGGCAGTAGGCATCGTTCGTCGATGCCTTGAGCGCTTTGTACTTGCTGCCGACCTTCGAGCCGCTTCGCACCACGCCGCCGGGGAACGGCAGCATCACGTCGGGGATCACCGCGATGGTCTCGACCGCGGCCTCGGCCGCCCGCAGCGCCGCCGTCTGCGACTCGGCCAGGATCAGGAAGTTGCCGCCCGCCACTGCCTTGGTCGTCCCGAACGTGTCCTCGCAGGTGAACTCCCCGTCCATGCACGGAATCCGCCAGTAGCGCCGGCCGTCGAGCACCTTGGAGATCTGGTGCCCGTCGCCGAAGTAGCGAAGCCGAGCGCCGACGGCGATCGCCTTCTCGCTGACGGGCAGTCCGTTGTAGCAGGCGGTGGTTGCGCAGGTCATGACGCACTGCCCGACGCGGTTGGCTACGGCCTTCTGCAGGTTCTCCCGCCCGAATCCGAAGAACAGCACGCTCACCCCGTCGCGCCCGTCCGGCGTTTCGTCTGCGGTCAGCGTTCGCTCGATGCCGGCCTCCGCGTCGCACCCGATGACCGACGTGGCGTATCCGGTTGCCGCCCGGGCCGCCGTCATCGCCCACCGAGGCGTGGCCGCCGTGATGATCGCCCGCGCCGCCGTCATCGGAAACGCTTCGGCGAACGTGTCTTCGATTTCGATGCCGTTGATCTTCATCGGGCCATACCGCTACGGACGGCACTACCTTACCGCCAGTGATTCAGTACGTACACCTCGTCGGCCAGCGGCACGCCGGACGCTTCAAGCTTGCCGATCGCCGAAGCGATTCCCCGCGGTGTCATGTCACGTGTCGGGTCGTTGTCTCGGCACACGACGAGGACACCGGAGTGCGTGCCGCCGGATGCAATGACGAGGTCGTGCAGATCGCGGAAATCGTCGCGATCGTACGTGAGCACGACGAGGCCTTCAAGAATCGCGTAGGCGAAGTGCCGAGGATCACTGACCCCACAAAGTCCGACGTCTGCGGGCAAGGCCACGCTGTGTCGCTCTCGCCGCAGGAGGGCGACGAGAACGGCGTCCGTGATGTTGTCGTCGAGGTATAGCTTCACACGTCGGGCTTGAAGTCCGGGGGGACGTACGGGGGCTTGTCCAAGCCCTCCTTGCGGTTGTTCTCTCGTTCCCGCGCGCAATCCGCCGCGATCACGTCGGCGTACCGCTCGCAGTAGTCGATTGCCTCCAGCACCGCTTCGACCGGCACGTCGTAGTCCGACGCGACTTGCTCCGGCGTGCGTGGTTCCGAATTGCACGTCTCGTTACGTAGAATGATTGCCCGGATCCGCCGGCCCTTCACGAAGAGCTGCCGGTAGTTGGAGCCTGGACGCGCCTCCAGGTACTTGTACTCGGTTTCGATCGGCATGCTTGAACTTCCCGCCTTCGGCTCCGTTGCGAGAACCGTCCTGATGTGAGTATAGCTCCTTCCGAGGGCACGTTCCAGCTCACCGCCACTGGTTGAGGATGTGCACTTGGTTGGCGAGTGGAGCGCCGGATGCCTGGAGTTTGTTGATAGCTGTGGCGATCCCGCGTGCCGTCATGTCGCGCGTCGGATCGTTCTGTCTTCGTACGAGAAGGATGCCGGGGTGCTCGCCGCCCGATGCGATGACGACCCGGTGCAGCCCCTCGAAGTCTTCGGTGTCCTTTGTCACTACCGTCAAACCTCCCTCAATAGCGTGCACGAACTGGTCGGCGTCCGAGGCCCCGAGCAACCCGGCGTCAGCCGGTCCCGCGACCGCATGATCGTCCCGGGCAAGCCGGGCCGTAAGCTCGCGGCCGGCGACGTTCTCGTCGAGGTAGATCTTCACGTGTTGGGGTCTGCGTGGCTGGGCGCATGAGGTGGTTCGTCGAGGGCGTACCGTCGAAGCGTTTCCTCCTCTCGTCGCCAGTCGGCTTCGATGACGTCGGCGTGCCGTTCGCAGTAGTCGACTGCCTCGAGCACGGCGTCCAGCGGGATGTCATAGTCCGCAGCGACCTGCTCCGGCGTCCGCGGCTCAGCGTTTCGTGTCTCATCGTACAGAATAACAGCCCGAATCCGCCGACCCTTCACGAAGAGCTGGCGGTAGTTCGAGCCCGGCCGGGCCTCCAGGTGCTTGTATTCTGTTTCCAGGGCCATGGGCGTCTCCGCCGTGATCTCCGTGCCTTGTCTCCAACTCAGTATAGCTTGGGAGGGGTACGGAATCCAAGCGGCCTCTCACGTTGCCGACGGGCTGGTGGGAATGGCACGCGATTGCGGCAGGTAGTGATCCGAGACGGGGTAGTTGGAGAATCGCAAGGTGTAGTACTTCTCGAACCAGTCACGGATGTCGGGGATCATTGCGTCGTCGACCTCGGGCTCGACGTAGAGGGTCGTGCCTTGGTGGTCCCGGCGAACGTGCCCTTCTTCGACGATGACGCGCCCGGCCTTGATGACGCAGCGCGGCATGGAGAACATCTGTTCGATGTCGTCCGACGGGGTGTAGATGGTCACATCGGCGTCGGCTCCCGGACCGAGGTGCCCCTTGTCGCGAATGCCAAGCAGGCGAGCCGGGCCGGCACGCGTAATGATGGCCACTTCGTAGAGCGAGTACTCGCGGTCGAGCTCGGCCAGCACGGTGTGTTGTTTCACTTGGGCGGGCACATCCTTGAGTGCCTCGATGCGGGCGTCGCGGCTCATGAGCAGCTTGATGATCTGCGGGTAGGCCAGGAACGACGCGCCGTTGGGGTGGTCGGTGCTCATGCACACCCGCCACGGATCGTCGACGAGCAGGTACCACTCCAGGCCGATGGCCCACTGCGTGGCGTGCACGAAGCTCTTGTTGCGGTAGGTGATGGGGACGATCCCGCAGCCGGCCTCCATCTCAGTGTCGCTGCTGAACCATTTGCGGCCGTGGTAGACGTTGTGCAGGTAGTACCCAAGCGGCCCGTCGCCCGTCATGGACGTGGTCTCGCCGAAGACGATCTGCCCGACGTCGACGGTGATGTTCGGGTGTCCGTTGACGTACTCGGCCAGCTTGGGGACGGCCGAGCCGAAGGTTGCCTCGTCCGCGTCGCCGCCGGCATAGCTGTGAAACTGAATGTGGGCCATGTGGCCGCGCCGGCCCTCGAGGGCTTTCATCGTCTCCAGGGTGACGGGCCAATTGCCGGGCAGTCCGAGGTTGTTGCAGTGGATGTGCACCGGGTGCGGCAGGCCGAGATCCATCGCCGCCTGGCCGGTCTGGGCGATGATCTGCCGCGCCGTCACGTTGAAGTGCTCGACCGGTTCGTCGAGCGTGCTGATGTTGCCGGCCCCGGACTTCCACGACTCGACCCCGCCGGGATTGACCAGCTTGATCGCGTAGCCCTTGGTCGCACCGAGCAGCCAGCCCACGTACGCCCGGAGCCGGTCCGGCTCCTTGTCGGCGATCTGCTGCATGACGTAGTGGTTGTTGCCCATCAGCACGTAGAAGCCCTTGTCGATGATGGGCGTGTCGTCGAACTCCTCGTGGGCGTGACGGGCTCCGAGAGGCGGAACGGCCGCGTCGAAGGCGGTTGTATAGCCCATGCCCGCGTACAGGTACCCGGTTGCGAACGTCGACGGTGCGGCTCCCGTCGTGCCCGAGCGAGTGTGTGCGGTGCGCCGCACCATCGGGGCCTTGCGCTTGTCTTCCGGCCGCATCTTCCGGGCGACGTTGACCTTCGGCCCGGCGATGTGGCAATGCATGTCGACGCCGCCGGGCATCACCACCATGCCCGTCGCGTCGACGACGGTGGCCCCGTCGGGGTCTGCGGGCGCCGCAACGACCTTCTCGCCGTCGATCCAGATGTCGCGCACTTCGCCGTCAACGCCGTTGATCGGGTCGTACACGCGTCCGTTCGCGATGCGGAGTAGGCTCATGATGGCGACATGATAGCAGGCCGGACGTGCTTCGCGTAGGGCTACTCGTAGCGAAGCGATTCGACCGGGTCGAGACGCGAGGCCTTATACGCTGGGTAGAGGCCGGAGATGATGCCGGTGAGGATAGCCATGCCCAGGGCCCACGCGATCACCTCGGGCGGGGTGTGCGTCTCGAGGACGTCCTGAGCCCACCGCTCGAGGGCAGAGGCGAAGCCGAACCCGACGAGCAGCCCGAACACGCCGCCGAGCAGCGAGATCACGCCGGCCTCGATGAGGAACTGACGCAGGATGTCCCACCGCTGGGCGCCCACGGCGATGCGCACGCCGATCTCGCGGGTGCGCTCGGTGACCGACACGAGCATGATGTTCATGATGCCGATGCCGCCGACGACCAGGCTGATTCCCGCAATGGAATAGAACACCACCGCGAACAGGTGGGTCACATCACGGACCTGCTGGAGCTGCTGCTCCTGCGAGTAGATCTGGAAGTCGTCCTCGTCGCCGATGCGGATGCCGTGCTGCTGACGCAAGATCCGCTTGACTTCACTCATGCAGGCCTCGACGCTCTCGGAGTTCTGGGCCTTGATCGAAATCGAGCTGACGTATCGCAGCCCCAGCATTCTCCGCATCAACGTGGTAATCGGGACCATGACTTGCTGGTCGACGTTGCGGAACCCGATGTTGCCGCTCTTCTCCATGACTCCGATGACGCGGAACCCCTTGGGGCTGCCCCGGCTCGTGGCCAGCCGGACGGTCTGGTTCAGCGGGTCCATCTCGCCGAACAGTTCCTTGGCCACCTTGTACCCCAGGACGATGACTTGTGATCCACTGCCCTGGCGATCCTCCCGGCTCAGGAATCTCCCGCCTTCCTCGGCCACGTGGTAGTTGTTCAGCTCGGCGTAGCACTCGGTGGTCCCGATGACGGTGGCCTCGTAGTTCCGGCCGCCGTTCTTGACCGAGGCCAGGGGGTCGACGACCTCAGGAGCGGCCACGGCAACGGTCGTGCATTCGGTCGCGATCGTGTCGGCGTCGTCGACGGTGAGGGTCTGCACGGTCATCGCCCGGCCGCGGACCCGCGCCTGGCCGCCGTAGACCGAGACCAACTCCGAGCCGAGCGACTCGAAGCGGTCCATCACGTCGCGCGTCGCGCCCTCCAGGATCGACATGGCCGAGATCACGGCCGCGACGCCGATGATCACGCCCAGCGTCGCCAGCAACGAGCGTAGCATGTTCGCTCGCAGCCCCCGCAGTGCCATCATTACGATACGAAAGAAGAACATCGGTCTCGGCGATTCGCTCCGTCTTCGGTCAGCCCGGGCTCGGTGCCCCGGCGTCGGGGTCTGCGCCCCCGTGCTCGTGGTCGCCGTTCGAACTCGACGGCAACTCCATGCCTGCCTGGATCATGCGGTCGCGCGTGGCCTGGTCCAACACGCGGTCTTCGACGATCTTTCCGTCGGCCAGGCGCACGATCCGCTGGGCCTGGGCCGCGATGTGCATCTCATGCGTGACCAGGATGATCGTTACGCCCTCGGCGTGCAGCTCGTGAAACAGCGACAGGATCTGGGCTCCGGTCCTGGAGTCGAGGTTCCCGGTCGGTTCGTCGGCGAGCAACAGCACCGGATCGTTTACGATGGCCCGGGCAATGGCTACGCGTTGCCGCTCGCCACCCGACAACTCGTTGGGGCGGTGGCGCGCCCGCCGGGACAGGCCGACGCGCTCGAGGGCTCGCATCGCCGCCGGGCGGTTCCGCGTCCTGCGGGCGTACACCAGCGGGACGGCGACGTTGTCGACGGCGCTCGTGCGGTTGATCAAGTTGAACGTCTGGAAGACGAACCCGATGTGGCGGTTGCGGATGCGGGCCAGTTCCCGCCCGTTCAGGTCGCTGACCCGTCGCCCGTCGAGTTCATACGTGCCCGACGTGGGGCGGTCCAGGCAGCCGATGACGTGCATCATCGTGCTCTTGCCGCTACCGGACGCGCCGGTCAGGGACACGAACTCGCCGGCCTCGACGTCCATGTCCACGCCGTCCAGCGCGCGAACGATCGAGTCGCCCATCTCGTACTGCTTGGTGAGTTCACGAATGCGGATCATGCCGGTCAATCACGGTGCTGCGTGCGCGTGCTCACGTCTGGTGCTCGCTTCGGGTCGGACGCGCCTCTCTCCGGAGGCCGGCAAAACGTGTCGTTCCGACAGGCGCTCTGGTGCGTATCAGTCTTCCTCTTCTGCCTCGGCCTCTCTTTGCTTGCGTGTCTTCTGCGGGAGCCGGACGTAGACTTTCTCCCCCTCGTCGAGCCCCTCGAGCACCTGCACTCTGATGCCGTCGTCGATGCCGAAGCGGCAGGAGCGAAACACCGGCGTGTACCCTGGGCCGCTCTCGGACTTGACCGCGACGTAGGCACCGTACAGGCCGTTGTGGTCGCGTTTGACCGCGTCGTAGGGTACCAGCAGTGTGTCCTTGAACGACTGTGCCGTGAATTCGACCTCGGCCTGCAAGCCCAGCACGCCGCGCAGCTCCCTGCGGTTCTCGCTCGTGATCTTGATGCGCACGTCGTAGGTCACCACCGCCCCCACGCCGGTGGGCTCGGGCAGGATCCGTTCGATCTCACCGGAGAACACCTCGTCCTTGAACGCCTCGACGGTGATGCGCACAAGCTGCCCGGCCCCTTCTTCGCTGGCTTGGGTCGCGGTGATCGGCTCGCCGCCGGGCCGGGCCTCGATGGGGGCCAGCCCCAGAACGTTGCCGATATCCGCCTCGTCGACCTAGGCGATGACGTACAGC
>CAYMME010000066.1:0-23829 GCA_964391465.1 uncultured Planctomycetales bacterium | reverse complement strand
TTGAACCCACTGGACGTCGAGCACAACCGCAAGGCGGCGCTCATCGGCGAGCGCGTGGCCGAGGTGCAGTTCGAGAATCGCGTTGACCCGATCGGCGAGCAGATACGAATCAACAACGTCAACTTCACCGTGGTGGGCACATTCACGGACGTTGGCGGCGAGGAGGAGCTACGTCGTATCTACATTCCCTACCCGACGCTCCGGCGCACGTTCGCGCCCGGTCCGGCGGTCGGGTTGATCGTGTTCACGACGCCGGACGGAAAACGCTGGGCGGACATGGAGGCCATCGCCCGGGAGTGCCTGGCCGAACGACACCGATTCGACCCGAAGGATCCGGCCGCGGTCTTCTTCTTCAACCCTGAGCGGGAGTTCCGCAAGGTCGTGAACCTCTTCGCGGGCATCGACGCCTTTGTCGTGATCGTCGGTGTCGGGACCCTGTTTGCCGGCGTGGTCGGCGTGAGCAACATCATGCTCGTTACCGTGAAAGAGCGCACGCGCGAAATCGGAATCCGCAAGGCTCTCGGGGCGACGCCGCTGTCCATCATGAGCATGATTCTGCAGGAGGCGCTCTTCCTCACCACGCTTGCGGGCTACGGCGGCCTGGTTGTGGGGATTGGCGTCCTCGAAGCGGTTCGCCGGTCCGGCTTCCGGACCGACTTCTTCCGTGACCCGCAGGTCGATCTGACCGTTGCCGCGGGCGCAGTGGTTGTTCTTGTCATCTCCGGCGTTGTGGCCGGGTATCTTCCCGCCCGCCAGGCGGTCCGCGTCAAACCGATCGAGGCGCTGCGGCATGAGTAGCATTGACGGAGGGCGCGTTCGCGCAGATTGATGAAAATCGTCCTCTCGGTTCTGGTCGTCGCCACCATCGCGAGTGCCTTCATCGGCACGGCCGTGTTTCTGTACCAGCAGTCGCTGCCCCGCGTCGAGCCCTACCGGACCATACGCGCGGAGCCCCGAACCATCGTCGACAAGACCATCGCCACCGGATCGATCGTTCCGCGCAAGGAGATTGCGATCAAACCCCAGGTTCGCGGCGTGGTGGAGGAACTCCTGGTTGAGCCCGGTGACCAAGTCAAGGCCGGCGATCTGCTCGCCAAGATCAAGGTGATCGTCAATCCGCTCGAGCTGAATCGGGCTGAGCACGAGTTGGCGGCTGCGAAGCTCCAGCGTCAGCGAACGCTGGAAGACTTGCAGTTCTCCGAGAAGCTGCTCGAGCGCGGGGCCGTCACCGAATTCGAACTCAATCAAAGGCGCCTGGCCCACGAGACGGCGAGGGAGGAAGTCGAGAGCGCGCAGGCCAACCTCGAGCTCATCCGCGAGGGGGTCGCCAAGTCCACCACTCACACCGCGACGCGAGTGACGGCCACCATCGCCGGCATGGTGCTCGACCGCCCCGTCGAGGAAGGCGATTTCGTAATCGACGCCAATCCGTTCAACGAGGGCACGACGATCGTCACCATCGCCGACATGAAGAGCCTGCTCTTCAAGGGCAAGGTCGAGGAGGCGCAGGCCGGACGGTTGACGGAGGGTATGCCGCTAGGCATCGAGATCGGTGCCCTCGAGGACGAACGGTTCGAGGCCACACTCGAGTTCATCTCGCCCAAAGTCGAGACCGAAGAGGGCAGCGTGAAGTTCGAGGTCCGCGCGGCCCTGCACGCGAACATGGATCGGATGGTGCGGGCCGGCTACAGCGCCACCGCCGAGATTGTGTTCGCACGACGCGAGAACGTCCTCTCGATGCTCGAGCGCGATCTCGTGTTTCAAGGCGATGAGATCTTCGTCGACGTGGAGGTCGGCGAGAACAAGTTCGACCGCCGCGAGATCGAGACGGGCATCTCGGACGGGCTCTACATCGAGATCCGTTCGGGCCTCAACGAGCGCGACAAGGTCAAGGCCGCCCCCTTGGCCGATGAGATGCGGCCCTGGTACGAATGACGAGGGCGCTGGTTCTGCCGCGTCAGCTCCCGACGTTTCTGGTTCTCACCACAGCCCTACCGGATGTTGACCGACAGCACGTCGGTGCTTCCGCCGGAAAGGCCTTGTCCGGTGATCGTTTCAGTCCGGTTGCCGGCTGCGTCCGTCGCTCGGCATCGAAGCTCGTGCCGGCCTTTCGCGAGCCGCAAGGGCTTGTCGTAGGGCACGTAAGGTCTGCCATCCACGGAGACCTCGATCGTCTTCACCCCCGACAGCTTGTCACGGGCGGCAAGCATGAAGTCGGTCTGCGGCGTGGCGAAGTAGACGCCGCCTTGCTGCTCCATTGCGGGCTTGGTGTCCAGGACGATGACGGGCGGCGTGAGGTCGATGCGGACTTCGCGGACCTGCGGCGTACGGTCGGCCTTGGTCTTGCCGAAGGCGACCGTGGTGACTCCTTCCTTCGCGGTTCGGGCTTGCCGGCCGGAGGTCCACTCCCCATCGTCGATGCGCAGCCACCCATCGGATCCGAAGTCGACCGTGACGGGCTCTCGGTGCCACTTCGGCGCCGATTCGACTCGCGCAGTCACATCGGCTGCCGGGGCCTCGCCGAAGTAGATGTCGTCGATCCACGCGGTTCCGGATTGATGACCCAGGCCGACGTAGAGCGTGGCACCCGCAATAGGCTTCTCGGGTTTCCAGATTCTCCCGGCGTACTGCCAGTCGTGCGTGCCGGTGTCGAAGTGCAGCCGTAGCGTGTGGCGCCCGCCGTCCTTGTACGTGACGTAGACAAAGACGAGAAACCCGGCACCCTTCTTTCCGGTGAGATCCTTCGCCTTGTGCCACGCCGACAGCTTCACCAAACGCGGGGATCGCGTGAACCGAATACCTCGAGCCTTGGCTCCGGTGTGGTAACCGCGATCGTTCTTCAGTGCTTCCGGCGTGATGCTGATCTTGAGCGATTGCTGCCCGCCGTGAGCGGTCGTCGCATCCAACTCGTAATCACCGCCGTATTGCAGCCAGGACCGCTTGACCTGAACCTGCCGTTCAAAGCCGGGAGCGACGAGCCGATTCCGTGGATTACTCGGAGGCGCGGGCGTGAGCAGGCGGGCCAACGCGTCCGGCGAAAGCTCATGCTCGGGCCTGAAGCCGTCGCTCTGCACGTAACTGAAGATGCCATCCATCAGGGCGATGCACGCCGGGTTCTTCCCATCGTACACACAGGTCGAGACAAGCAATCGTCCCTTGCCCACGCGTTTCTCGAAGATGGCCGCGTGCTTGCGCACGTCCTCGGCGGAACTGATGATCTCGATGATCGGGTCGAACTTCGTCCTCAGCTCGGGCTCGAAGTGAACGCAATGCGCTCCCTCGATGACCGGAAAGAAGTGCCAGTCTCCCCAGCCCTCGTGCGGCAGGTTCTTGAAGATCGCGTGTTGGGCGATGACGGTCCCGACGTTGTGGTGCTCACGCGTACCGAGACCCGGCCGAAACGAGGTCCAGGATGAGTAGTCGAGGAACGGGGCCGTGCCGAGCAGAAGGACGTCTCCACCCTCGGCAAGATGATCGGCGTCCCGCTGAGTCACCTCGGACACGATGCGGAGCTTCGCCTTCGAGTCGGCGGACAGCTTCCGCAGGCCCGCGTAGCGCCCGCTCAGCAAATCATGCGGCCCATCCGCCGCATCGGCCGCGACCTGCGGCGCCGGACGCTTCGGGAAGACCCAGAAGTCCCAGTCATTGGAGAGATCGTAGCCCGTCCCCTTGAGACCGACCGATAGGTTCAGCCGGGTGGTTCTCTCGACTGACGGCCACGAGACCTCGATCTTGCGAACCGTGCTGACCTCGCCGTTGCGGATGTCCGGAACGGCGGACGTTCCGTCAAGCACCGTTCTCTTACCGTCGCGCAGAGACCAGCGCAGTTCTCCGTTGCGAAGTGGTGTGTCCCCGTAGAGCGAAACCATGGCGTCCGCCTCGAACGAATCACCTGCCCAGTAGCATCGATTGACACTGTGTTCGCCGAAGTCGAGTAGCAGCACGCTCTCGCCGTTGTACCGGAGGATGCCCTCGACGGTGTCGTCGGGCTTGAGTTGGAGGAACTCGTCGAGGATTCCCGTGGTGTAGTGCGGCGTGAAGTGCATATCCGTCATGCCGAGGAACTCGAAGCCGGCGAGTTCATTGCACTTTCGCGTCTTCTCGACGCAATACTTGCGGCAGATGCCGTGAAGCCTCGAGCTGTTGAGATGGTAGGTCTTCCACTTCTCGAGCAGACCCGCGTCGGCCAGGTCGTCTTGCAGCGTCGTATAGATGTATGGCGGTACGCGGCCCGTGTATTTCGCGGCGTTGTCGGGGTCGAGATACGACATCCCCATGAACAGCTCGTGCATGGAAAGCGGACGGTCGTAGATGAGGAATCGCTTCTCCATCTCCCGCCAGGGCGTGCCGAAGTAGTTGTAGCCGAAGGCCCCGCCGGAATAGTGCCCGAACAGATCACACGCCTTGGTGTATCGCGCCAGCCGTTCGGCGTGATGGGGAAACGGTTCGGGCGTCAGCTCCTTCTTTCCCTTTTCGTCGAACGCGTAGTCGATGCCGCGAATCGCCTGCTGCGGCATGACCATGCACTCGGGATGGAGCGACTTTATCAGGTCGTACTGTTTCTGATACTGCTCGATGATCCCCTCGTAGTAGTTGCGTTCGCCGCCGAACCCGTAGAAGCACATGCTCGGATAGCGGCGAGTCCACCGAACAATGGGCGTCCACACCTGCTCGTAGTACTTGCGGTGGTCCGCAAGCACGGTCATGTGATCGCCGCACTGCAAGACCATTCCGAGTTCGTCGGCGGCTTCCATCAGCTCGATGGGGCAGACCCGGGCCGCGAAATTGATGTAGTTCATGCCGATCTGCTTGGCCCGTCGGATGTGACGAATCCAGTGGTCCTTGGAGGTCGGTGCCGTGCAGTGGATGGGGAAGTAGTAGGTGCCGAATTCGCCGCGCAGGTAGATACGCTTCCCGTTGAGCAGGAGTTTCCGCGTGTCGTAGCTCCAGCGGCGGAGTCCGAAACGCTGGGTGTGCGCATCCCAGACGGTTTCACCATGAGTGACCCAGCGGATGTCTGTGTAGTACAAGTTGGGGTGCTTCGGGCTCCACGGCCGGATGCTCTCAACGTGCGCTTTCCAGGTGACGCGTATCGCGCCTTCGAAAGCGGCGACATCGACTGTGCCCTCGGCGAGCACCGTCGAATCCGCCGACGCACGGACGCGCCACATGAGCTTCGAGCGGGGCACTCGGCGCGCGGCCGCGGGAACCTCCAACTCCGTTTCCCACACGACCTCCTCGAGATCGGCGCCGGGCCGAACGTACAAGTCGGCGATGCGTCCGGGGCCGGCCGCCACGTCGAGCGTGACGGACCGGGTGATGCCACTGGCCTTGCCCGCGTTTCCGAGGAGCGCCCAGCCGCCCGCGAATCCGCGCGTGTTGTCGACGGAGACAATCAACTCGTTCTTCTGACCGGGCAGAATATGTTCTGTGAGATCGACTGCGTAGGGGGTGTACACGCCGTAGTCGAAGCTTCCGATGTGCTTGCCGTTTAGCCAGACGTGCATCTGCCCGACGGCCCAGCCGATAGTGAGCCGAACCGCGCGGTCCCGCCACGACGCGGGTGCCTCAATCGTCTTGCGATACCAGCCGATGCCGGAGAGATAGCGAACGGGCCCGAGCGTGGATTTGAACTGCGCGGTCTCCCACCACTTAGCCGCCTTGAACCGGGCCAACTGGTCGTCCCACCGACACGGAACGGTCGCCGTGACGTCGAACGCGGAGGCCGCGGGTGTTTCGGGAATGTCTGCCCCCGACGCGCGCGTCCAGGTGAAATCCCAGTCGCCGTCGAGCGAGATCTGCCGCGGCAGATCGGCACCAGCCGCGGGCGGACCCCACACCGCCACGAACATCAGAACCGTGCTCATTGGGCGCATGCTACTTCCTCGCTGCCTTCAGGTTGGCCAGGGCATTCAGGTAGTGCGTGTTGTGCGGGAGCCAGCATTCGTTGCTCGAGAAGAACGGGATGTCGATGCCGGTCATATCCAGGTACGGAACGTCTTCACCGAGCCCGCGCCAGGTCATGCCGTTGATGACGCTGCCGGGAATCGCTCCCCGGGCGACTCCCGAGAAGATGATCCGATGGTGATACGTGGGCACGAACGCCGAGCCGCTGCCCTCCATCATGCTGACATCGAACGGGTTGTTGCCGAGGATCCAGTTGATCTGGTCGTATACGAACGCGAGGTAGCGCGGCTCCGGTCGGTACTGAAACGCCAGGGCCACGAGGCTGGCCGCATGGGCAACCTGGCTGTTCGTGCCGACCCGCCACGGGTTGCCGTCGGCGATCGTATTGAAGAAGTTGGGCTTCTCCGGTGAGCCGAACGCCCGCACGCCGAATGGGTTGTCCGCGAGCTTCAGCAGGCTGTCCGCGTTGGCCACCAACGCCTTGCGCAATTCGTCGCCGTGATCTTCGCCCAGAAGCGCGTCGTACCCGCGGACGGCATCGACAATCTCCTCCGTCGCGGCAATCTTGGGGAACAGCTTGCGGGCCAGGTCGGCGTACTTCTGATCGCGAGTGGCCGCGTGAAGATCGACCGCTGCGCTGAACTGATACACGCCGCGGTTGTTCTTGGTCAGCGACCATTGCAGTGCCCGCTCGGCCGCCTCGACCCACTTGGTCTTGTCGCGTGTGTGCCGGGCGATCTTGGCCATGGCGGCCAGATGCAGAGTGGAGTCACATCCGGCGTTGGGCGGCTCGACGCGGCGCTCGTCGCCGGTGCGGGGCTTGTTGTCGGTCTCGATTTCGGGCGGCCCCCAGAAGCCGTACCCGGAAGTGATCCGGCCGAAGGCGGAGCCATCCGGGGCGATGATGCGCCGGCTGTGATCGCCGCCCCACAGAATGTCGTCAAGGAAATCACCTCGCCCGTTGTTGTCCGCGTCCTGTCGGTCGAAGGCAGTTTTGGCCAGGCCGTAGGCGCGAACCAGACCATACACGTACGGAGCATTGTGGTACGTGTTGTAGTCGCCGGCATCGTGCCAGCCGCCGGACAGATCGTAGTACGTTCCGTTGTGTGTGATCCCGTCGTCGAGGTGGCACGGGCCGTGGTGTCCGGGCACCGCCTGGCCGCAGCGCTGGTAGTAGAAGAAGCGGTAGGCGGGCCGGGCGGTCCGGGCCCACACCAGATCCGGCCCGATCTCGAACGGCCAGGAGAAGTCGGTCACGTCGCCGTGCTCGTCGCCGCCAAGCGTCACCCGCACGCGGTAGCGCCCGGGTTCATCAAATGCCGAGAGATCACCGCGGTAGTACTCATGGCCCCAATCGTTACCGAAATGGCCCGTGATGCGCCCCGCGTGCTTCAGTGTGCCGGAGAAAGCTTCGGTACCGTCGTCGCGAACGAGGACAAAAGCCGCACGTGCAGCTTCGAAGGTGCTTTGCACGGTGAACCGTTTGGGTGCACCCACGTCGTAGCCGACCTGATTCACGAGCGCCTCGACCTTCGGACACAAGCGTAGGGTCGCGGTCACCTCGGCGTCATCCCACCACGCGCCTTGCTCGCCGGTTCTGCATACGAGTGTGGCCCACCGGGCACCCGGCGGCGGTGATGCATCGGCGAGCGTGAACCGTTGCCAGTCGTGCGCTTCTCCACTTCGCTCCAGGACGTCTTCGCGAAGCACACCGCCGGTGCCCGACCATCGAAGTACAACGCCGGACGCCCCTGGCCCCTTGCCATGGACGCTTGCGCCAACCGTTCGTACCCGTCGTTCGATGCGGATCGGTTCGCACACCAGCATCATAGGCTTGGTGATCCGGACGGCATGCTTGCCGGACCGGACGGTCTTCGTGTCCAGGCCCCAGCCGGTATTGGCGGGTGGATCGACGTGCCAGTGCCGGGGTAGGGCGAGTCGGCGCTCGCGGATGCCCGAGTCTCTTGGGTACCGCTTGGCATCCTCCGCCTCTCTCGTTCGTTCGAATCCGCCGTGGGTGAAAAGCGCGCGGGTCTGGCTGATCGACGCGACCGCAGGTGCGAGCCGGCGCGGAAACGCCGCGCCGGACTGCGCAGCATCGAAACGTCGTGTCGGCCATGGAACCAGCGCCGCGTCGTACGCGCCGCCGAGCGTGATGCATCTCAGCTTGTGGTCGCTGCCGCCGAAGAGGATGTCGGTCTTGCCGTCGACGTCGACGTCGGTGATGGTCGCCGTGCCTTGGAGTCGCCTGTCGGCCGCGTAGCGCCATTCGAGTTGGCCGGCGCTGTCGAGGCAATAGAGGTAGTGATCGCTACTCGTGACGAGCACCTCGATATCGCCGTCGCCGTCCACGTCGCCGATGGTGCTCTCGGCGGCGGTGGGCTTCTCGGTCTTGAAGAACCAGATCAACTTGCCGGTGTGACTGAGTGCATAGGTCCGGCCCCTGCTGTCGGTGGCAACGATCTCGTCGAACCCGTCACGGTTGAGATCACCGACGGCCAGCGACGCGGCAGGCGTCATGACCGGATAGGTCCATGTTGCCGTACCGTTGAGGGCCTCGAATGCGACGACAGCGGCGTCCCGCTGGGTGCCGCAGTACAACTCGGGCTTTCCGTTGCGATCCGCGTCGGCAATGACGGGCCCGCCCGCATAGCCGCCGCCGGTCAGCGACCGCCAGCGAACGTTGCCCGCTCCGTCGAGACAGACAGGCCCGCAGCGGTCGGCAACGAAGAGCTCGGCCCGACCATCGCTGTCGATGTCACACGCCGCGATCGGCGCAGAGATGTCCAGGGCCGGTTCGCCGTCCGGTCGGCGATAGGTCCAGCGCGTCTTGCCGTCGCCGTCGAACGCGACCACAGCATGCTCGGTACCCGCGACGGCCTCGTCGCGGCCGTTGCCGTCGAGGTCCGCCCAGATGGCCGTGCCCCAGACGATAGGACCGGCCATGTGCGTCCAGTGCTCCTTGCCGGTCTCAGCGTCGAGGCAGCAGAGCTTGCCGTCACCACCGCCGATCAGCAGCGTCGGTCGCCCGGGCCGCGCCGTGCGACTGAGCGAGGCCGCCGAGGTGAGTCGCCGCGTCCATCCACCGCGATACTCCCAGAGCTGCCTCCCTGTTGCCTCGACACATCGCAGCACGCGCACCTCAGCGTCATTGAAGATCGTCTCCCGGCCCGGAGCGGGGTGAACGTCGGCCACGAGCGGCGGCGCATACAGCGTGCCTTTGGCTTCGTACGTCCACTTCAACGTCGGCGGAGATGCGATTGCACCGGTTGCCACCGACAGCGATAGAACATGAATCGCACAACGACACGTGCGTGGATGTTGCATGACGTCCCCTTCGGTTTCGTACGCCCTCGACGTAGGGCAGGGTTGTCGCCATCTTACGCCCCTCAGCTTCTGCGGCAATCACACGCCAACGCTCGGTTTTCGCCGGCCAATGGCCGGGATGTCGTGACGTCCAAGAGTGGACATCCGCAGGGCTTCTCGGCTACCGTCAACAGTCCGGACGGTTTACGGTACGGCAAGTATCCCACGGACAAGGGGAGGTCATCCCATGCACGCGAGATGGCGACGGACGATCCTGCCGCTGACGCTACTCGGTATGGCTGCGCTCTGCCCGGCTCAGGGTCTTGACTCCGGCGGCAACACCGACGGCGTGCTGACCTGGCGGCCGGGTGCGCTGGAGCCGCGTGAGTCGGCGCGAGAGGTGGTCCTTCTCGTTTTCGACGAGTCGCTCGACAAGGTCGTCGAACGGTTGCAGCGAGTGCGGACGCACTTCGCTCAGCTTCCCGAACCGAAGAAGGTGACATCCGACGAACCGGCGCAGTCCCCGGTCTGGATTCGCAACGACGCGACGGATTTCGCCATGGAAGGCACCGGGTTCTTCCGATGGCGATCGAAGCGGCAGGCGTTGACGGGTCCCGCGGGCGGGCAGCTCAGCCAGTTCACGTACTACGTGCACTACGCGGACAAAAGCGGCGAGCATCGCGCCGGCACACCGCACATTCGGGAGAGTACACCCGACAACTTGCGGATCGTTGAACCCATTCGCGCGGTGTCCGCGACGCAACTTGCGGGCGTGATGGAAACCGCGGACAAGAAACTCCGCGTGCGCGTTCGCGCCGTCGCGGGCCCCGGCAGCGCCGTCGGCGTCGAGTTTGCCCTGACCAACCTGCACACCGAACGGCTCACCGATCTCCGGTTGTCCGTCTACGCCAACATCGAGTCGGCTCACACCGAAGCCGACGACTACAGTCTTCTCGATCGAGGCACCGGGGCCCTGATGGTGGTGGACCTCGCCACCGGGACATGGGTCGTGATAGCGGGGCTCGGAGAGCCGGTCACCGGCTGGTCGGGAACATGGAACTCTCTGCGAAAGGTGCAGACCGCGTCGGGCGTCCCGTTCGACGACTGGAAGACATTCGCGGGAGCCTCTCACGCGGTGAAGAAGGGATTGGCGAGATTACTAGCGAGGGGCAAGGTCCCCGGCAACATCTATCTCCCTCACATCTTCTTCGAGGAACCCAAGACACCCGAGACCCGTACGCTCGGACCTGACGACGCGCGGCAGGCGCTGGAATGCGACTGGCTGTTCCAGGCCGCGGACGAACCATTGATCGAGCGCGCCCGCAAGGAGATCGGTTGGGCGCGAGAACTCGCTGCGCGTCTAAGGGAGGATTCGCGGACGGCCGCTCTGGCACGCGACCTCGACGAACTGGGTCGCATCGACCGTCGCCTGAAGAGGGTGACGAACGAACAAGCTGCGCGAGACCTCTACCTGGCCGTGCGCATGGTCAAGCGGCGGATCGCGTTCAAGAACCCATTGCTGGATTTCGACCGGCTGCTGTTCATCGATCAACCCATGCCCCGCGGACCGGTCAACGACATCCACGAAGCGATCCATCGCATGGGCATCACCGCGACGCCGGGAGGCCGCTTGCTCGTGCTGGACGGACTTCACCCCGGCGGCGCGGTTCGCAAGCTGGCACCCGACCGGCCGGGCAGCTTCTGGCGCCCGGACCTGTCGTACGATGCGAAGCGCGTGCTGTTCTGCTACAAGCCGCACGACGAGAAGAGCTTCCGACTCTACGAGATGAACCTCGACGGCACCGGGATTCGCCAGCTCACCGACAGCGACTACGACGACGTCGATCCGCTCTACCTGCCGGATGGCCACATCATTTTCACCACGACCCGCGGCAACTCCTATGTACGCTGCGGGCCGTTCATCTACTCCTACATCCTGGCCCGGTGTGATGCGGACGGCGGCAACATCTACCTCATCAGCCACGGTGGCGAACCGGACTTCGTCCCCGCACTCCTGCACGACGGTCGCGTCATCTACTCGCGCTGGGAGTACACTGACAAGCCGTTGTGGCGGGTGCAGAGTCTGTGGACCACGAATCAGGACGGCACCAACACGATGGTCTTCTGGGGCAACCAGTCGGTCTGGCCCGACCACCTGTCCGAGCCGAGGCCGATTCCCGGCAGCGACCGCGTGATGTTTTCCGGAGTGGGTCACCACGACTGGTGGTCGGGCTCGATCGGCATCATCGATCCCGACCAGGGCTTCAACTACCCGCACGGCCTGACCAAAGTCACGTGCGACGTGCGCTGGCCGGAGTGCAGCATCCCGCCGGAGGATCCGGCCGAGTCGGATCGCTATCACGCCTCGGGTCGCTACACGGGCTACAAGACACCCTATCCACTCTCGGAGGAAGACTTCCTGGTCTCTGCCCGTGGTGAGGGGAATCGGTTCCGTCTCTACCTGATGGACGTGCACGGCAACCGCGAGCTTGTCTACGAAGGTGTTCACAACATCCTGCACGCGATCCCGATCAAGCCGCGCCCGGTTCCGCCGCGACACGTGGACCGCGTCGCTTGGCCCGGCACCGGCAAGGACCGCAAGCCGGTCGAGCCGGGCACGATGTACAGCGCCGACATCTACGAGGGCGTCCCCGACCTGCCGCGTGGGAGCGTCAAGTACGTCCGCGTCTTCCAGATGGATCACAAGACCTACTCCACCTGGGGCAAGACGTGGCGGCACTCCGGGCCCGCGGTGTCCGTCGTCCAGGAAGAAGGCGTGAAGCGCATCCTCAGCGTGGTGCCGGTGGAGGCCGATGGTTCTGTGTACTTCAAGGTGCCGGCCGGACGCGCCCTGCACTTTCAACTACTGGACGAGCACTTCCGGTCGTTGCAGACGATGCGCAGCTTCACGGGCGTGATGCCCGGCGAGCACCGCGGGTGCATCGGTTGCCACGAAGCGCACAGCAAGGTGCCTCCGAGCAAGGGAGGCTTGGCCTTTCAGCGCCCGCCGACCGAGCCGAGCCCTCCGCCGTGGGGGACCGAGAGCATCAGCTACGAACGATTCGCTCAGCCCGTGCTGGACCGCTACTGCGGTGAATGCCACCAGGGCGAAGGCGAAGGGCGAGAGGCTCTGGACCTGACGCTGCGCCCGGGCCACAACGTGTTCAAGGAACCGTACCTGACGTTGGTGGGTACTGCGGGCTGGGTCAATCCCGTGAAGGCCTCGGACCGCCCCGGCTACGGGATCGCCGGGGCCATCGCCGTCGAAAGCATGGACCCCACCATGAACGATCCGGCCGCCTACGGAACGCTGCGGCCGCTGACGACGCTGTCGTACACGAGCCCGCTGATCAAGCTCGCCACGAGCGGCGAGCATTACGACGTGAAGATTCCGCCGCCCGACCTCCGCCGCTTGATCGCGTGGGTGGATGCGTGCTGTCCGTTCCTGGGTGAGCCGGAACTCCGAGCCCTGGGCGACCCCGACTTCCCGGGCATCGAGGAATTACCGATTCGCCCCCTTGTTGCGAGCGCCCCGCTCGTCGAGAGGCCGTAGTGCAGCGTCTCAGAGCTATCGAGGCTTGTCTGATCCGAACCGCGCCCGTTAGGAAGCGGCAGCGGCAAGGCGAAGCGTTGCCGCTCCCTCATCCCGATGCACATCGGGACGGTTCGCAAAGGATGTAGCTTGCGTGAGACGCCATACCGGGGACGCACCGGCCCCTTCTCAGAGCAGTTGTGAGGAGGGGTGCCACTGGCAGCTTGCCTGCCAGTGTGGTGGTGAGACCAGATGGAGAACACGGGCGGGTCCCGACGTACGTCGGGACCCGTGGCACCCAAGGGTTACTGGCCGTTGGCTCTCATGCACGAGCTCAGGAGTTGCCGCCCCATGCGCAGATTCGTCGCACCGCACATCGTGTCCGTTGCCTCAGTGCTGGCAGTCGTTGCCCACCCGACGGCGCCGTGCCTCGCGAACGCGACCGTTGACCTGTCCCTGAAATCGCCGCGGCGGGCGTTCTATCGCGGGGAGGAGATCATGCTGGTCGCCGAGTGTGTCAACCGCACGGATCAGGCCGTCCCCGAGGCCACGCTCACCGCTGATCTCGGCGGCGTGATCCAGATGTCGTCCAGCGTCCCCGAGGTCCCGGCTGGCGAGAATCGACAGGCCGCGCTGCGGATTCCGACCGCTGCAATCAAATCGGGCCGGTACGAGCTGAAGCTCACACTCGCAACCGGTGCCAAGACGCATGCCGCACTCACCACGCCGATGACGATTGCCATGCGACCCAACCCCCACCGCCTGATCGTCTGGCTGTGGGGCGGCGGAGGGAACAAGTGGTACGCCGAGCACGGCTTCACATCCTGGTCGGGGGCCTACTGGAGCGCGGTGGGTGAGAGCCGCGTCGACGCGACGCGCAGAGCGCTCGACCAAGGCCTGCTCCACGGCGGCGATGTGGGGTTGTCGGCGAACGGCGGCCTGCGCGACCTGATAAGCCACACGTTCGACGACCCCGACGCGTTGTACGTCGGGCTGGAAGACTGGTACGTCAAGCGGGTCAAGGAGGGCAAGTACAAACCTCTGCCGAACCCCTTCCATCCGGAGGTCGCACGGGTACAGAACGAAGCCAACCGCCGGCTGATGGAGGTCGCCAAAGACTACCCGCAGGTGCGGACGGCGTTCTTCAACACTGAGGTCGTGGACACGATGGAAGTCAACCGCAACGAAGCCGGCCTGCGGTTGATGAAAGAGAAGCTCGGCTCCACCGACGAGACGTTCGGCGAGCCGAAGTTCGTCGCCCCCGGTGTCATCGCGGACGACGACCCGAAGTACCTCTACCGCAAGTACGCCTACCAGCACGGCAAAGGCGTGACCGAGGCCAACCGTCGCACGGCCGAGATGATCGACCGCTATCGGCCCGACATCCTGACCATCAGCGATCCTTACCGCGAGGCCGCCTTGTTCGATTTGTATCCCGGCCTGGATGTGATCGAGACCTGGACCTACACGAACCCTGACCCCAAGCTCATGCTTTACATCGAGACGCTTCGGGCCGCGTGCAAGCCCACGGGCCAGATCCCCCTCAACGTCGTCACTATGCTGAACTACCCCGGCCAGCTCGACCCGAGCGAACTGTGGATGCTCATGGGTCCGGGCCGCGTTGCCGTCACGAGCTGGATCAACCTCTCGCGGGCGCCGCGAATCGTCGGCTACTACTACTCGAGCGAGTGCCCGCCGAACCACAAGGATCACTACAAGGTCCCGCGCGAGACGAGCTTGAAGATCAAGGAGCTGGCCGAGGCGGTCTACCGGCCGTACGGGCCGATGATCACGCAACTCGACGCGGCCCCGCGCCGGATCGCCGTGCTCAGCTCGGAATCGTCGCGTGTGCACGGCAAATCGCCGCAACTGCGCGGCGGCTACAACAACATGCAGATCTATCACTTCTACACGGTGATGGCGATGGCCCACCTCCAGGCCGACGTCGTGTTCGACGAGACCATCGAGCGGTACGGCCTGAACGACTACGACGTGCTCGTGATGCCCAAGTGCGACGTGCTCACCAAGTCGGTCTTTGACGAAGTCCTGCGATTCCGGAAGCGCGGCGGCACGATCATCGCCGATCAGTACCTCGGGCCGGGAATCCCCGGCGTGATCCGGTTCGACTTCGATTTCACCTATCGCAACAAGGTGTCGGCCAAAGCCATCGTCGAGAACAAGGCCTACGCCGAGTGGAACGATCAGCTCCAACCCGACAGCGCCGAGCTCGAGACGGTCAAGGGCATCACGGCCCTCGACGACCAGAAGCTCATGGAATCGTACGCGGCCCGGCTCGAGCAAGGTCTGGCCGGAAAGGTCGAGCCCGACGTCGAGTGCGACAAACCGACCGTGCTGGTCAACACGCTCGAGAAACACGGCGTCAAGTACCTGGTGATCGTCAACGACAAGCGGACCTACGATGACCGCGTCGGCAAGTACAAATCCGTGCTCGGCAAACTCCTACCCCAAACCGCAACGATCCGCCTGCGCAAATGGGACTCGCCGCAACTCCACGCGTACGACATGCTCGAACGCAAACCCGTCGTACTGAAAAGGGTAAACGCCGGCTACGAGTTCACAATCGACCTGACCGAACTGGGCGGGAAGATTGTGGCCCTCTACCCCCGCAAGATCGGCCGCATCAACTTCCAGGCCCCCAACGCGATGCCACGCGGCGAGACCCGCTACATACGTGTCATCATGGTCGACGAAAAGGGCGGGCCGCTGCCCGGACTGCAACCGATCGAGTTGGAGCTGAGGTCGCCGTCGGGTGAACGCAGCGACTTCAGCGACTACTACTGTGCGACGCGAGGCGTGTTCGATTTCAGCTTCACCGCGGCCCGCAACGACACGCCCGGCAAGTGGACGATTATCGTGCGCGACCTGACGTCGGGTCTCACGGCGCAACGTTCAGTCGCGGTGGCGGACTGACGCCGGGGCAGCGCGGCCATGAAACCACTCGGCAATCACAACTTCCGCATCTGTAGCGTTGTGTTGATCCTTCTCGCAGTGACGTGGCCGTCGGCCGGTCGCGCCGTGCACGCAGGCGAACTCGACCTCCGGCCGATCCATACCAAGCCGGAACCATTGAGTCGGCTCCACCCCAGGCTGAAGTGGATGACTGAGCAGAAGGTCCGCGCGATCTGGATCGGGAACGATCTGTTCGAGAAGTTCGAGGGCGGCGACAAGACCAAGGCCCGGGTCCTGGCCGACGCCGGCTTCAATCTCGTTCGCGTGAGCATGACCGTCAATACCGATGGCCGTCCCTCGGGTGTGGTCGACACGAGCAAGCCGCCGGAGCCCAGGCACGACCGGTCGAAGAGCACGGCCCTGGAGACCCGGTTGGCGCCGAACCTCGCCGAAGCCCGGCGCGTGGGTCTTGCGTTCATGGTCGGCTGGCAATACGGCACGGGCCACCTCGAGCCGTACCGCAAGTATCGTTCGCCGAAAGACGGGCTCGCCGAGCGCACCTGTTGCCCGATTGAAGAGGCCTACATCACCGGGCAGCACGTTGGCAAATGGGCGGTCAAGATCGCCGAGGGCGGCGCTGACGGCATGGTCATCGACATGGAGATGTACCACTCGGACACCGCCGGCTACCACGGCTCATGTATGTGCGACGAGTGCTTCGCGACGTATCTAAAGAGCTACGCCGAAAGCTGGAAGACGATCCACGATTCCGTACCCGCCGACAGTCGGAGTGAGTGGCTCACTACGCAGAAAGCCGACGAGCACTACGCCGCTTTCGCCGCCCGGCGCATCGAAGCGATGTACGACTCGATTCGCGCCCGGTGCCAACAGATCGCCCCGACGTTCTTCTTCGGCATCGCGCCGATGCTGCATCACCTGCGGGGCGTCGAACGCGGGCTCGGTACGGCCGCTGTGCCGTGCTTGATCTTCTCGGAACACGAGTATCATCACGGGGCCTATCGCGGCTCGTTCATGGGTGCGAAGCACGTCCACCGCAACCTGCCGGCGTTGTTTCTGGGCGGTGCCTACGTGGCCGTCCAGCCGCCCGAGCAACTCGCCGGCAACGCGGTCCAGTCTTCGCTCTACTGCGACGGTTGGTGGCCCTGGTACGGCACGGCATTGCTGACGAACACCGGGGCCGGCGAAGCACCTCTGGTTCCCTACGGCCGGGTCGAGGGCACGTCGGCGCGGGACTATCTGGATCGCATCACCGCCGCCCACTCGAAGCTCGACAAACTGCTGGCTTCGCCCAAGGGCCAATGGCCTAAGCGACAGGACGGCAAGCTGAACTGGCTCCAGGCCCGGGTTTCCGAAGCGAGCGCCGAAGCGGCGAGTACGAAGTCGGCCGAAACCGCCAAGGCCCTGGCCGAGGCGAAAGCCGCCCTTGACAAGTACATGGCCCTCGTGCGAATGGGCGGCTACTGACCCGCTCTGATCCGGCCGACGAGAAAGTGATCGAAGTGACTGCCGCGTGGGCCCTCCGCGCCGGCAACGTAGATCGTCTCACCGATGATGCACACGCCGGGATCGTTGAATACGGCCCCGGGCGGGAGCGGGTTTTCGATCTTCATCCATCGATCCTCGTGGGTGTCGTACACGAAGGGTAAGTCGTTCCACACGCGTACCGCCCGGTCCGCGCAGGGAGGCGCCTGCCCGCCCACGATGATGACATATCGATCAGCGTAAGTGGCACCCTCCCATCCGGAGATCGCCATCGGCGATGCCGCGCGAAGCGTCCACCGGTCCTTGACCGGATCGTAGCGCAGGGATTCGTCGAGACCGATCTGTTTACTCTTCTCGGAGAAGGTGATTCCGCCGAACACGTAGAAGAGTCCGTCGCAGACGGACGAAGCGGTCCACCCCCGCGCCCGGCCCGGGATGGGCGTGCGCTGCCGCCAACCCTCCTGGGGTTTCGACAGGTCGAGAACATCCGTGACCGCGCGAATGGTGGAGCGGTGATACCCGCCCTTCTTCGCGTCGTATTCGTTTCCACCGGCCGCGACCAGGTGGTTGCCCGTACATCCCACGGCCATGTGTGTTCGCGGTACGGTAAGGTCCTTGCCGGTTTGCCACGCGAGCGGCTGCGTCGTCAGGTCGAGCTTGAAGCACGCGGCGGACGGCCCGTACGCCGGATCGCTCCCCTTCATCTGAATGCCGCCGCCCATGACGTAGATGGCGTCCCGGGCGGTGATCGCCCGCGTGTACTCGCGCCGGGCGGGCATGTCCGGCAGCCGCGTCCACGTTCGCTTCTTCGGGTCGTATCGATGTGTCCAACGCGAAGTGCGCCGGCTCTTGCGATCCTCGGTTTCGTCACCGGCGGGGATGAACCCACCCATCACGTAGATCCGGCCGTCGTGGACGACCATTCCCATGCCGCTGATGCCGCCGTGCGGTCCTTTCGCGACGAACGGAAGCTGCTCGACCGTCCACTCGATCTCACCGAAGCTCGGAAGATCGGCCACGACCTTCGGCGTTTGGCGTGACATGGGTACATAGGGAGGATCGGCCCATTTGTCCCGCTGTGCGTGTACTACGGTCGTCCAGCCGGCGCCGGTCATCAGCCAGCACAGCGACGGCAGCGCGGCCGAGGCTACCTTCGTTCGCTTCTGCATCGGGTTATTCCTCTGTTTGGGTCGATCGTGCAGATCCCGTCACCCGGCCTTCTTGGCCTTGTTCTTGTCCAGCAGGACGGAACCGCGCGTGTTCGGTTCCTCCAGGCCGTGGAAGCCGGCGGCGGCGCAGTCGGCCAAGTCGAAACCGAACTGTCGGGCCTTGGCAAGCTTGCGGGCTCGCTGCACCAGGTCGTCTCGCTCGATCGGCCGCTTGTGGGGCAGGGCGATGAGGATCCGGTTGCCGCGACCTTCGACCTCGAGCACGTACAACTGTTCGAAGACGCTTTGGTAGGTACGAACCATGGAGTCGTAGAGCGGGTTCGAACCGCGCCCCCAGATGTTGCCGAGCACGATGCCCTTCGGCGACACGGCCCGGCGCACGGCCTGGAGAAACTCGCGGGTCGCCAGGTCGTAGGGGACGTTCTCGGTGCCGAACGCGTCGAGGAAGATGACGTCGTAGGGCTTCTTGCACGCTTCGATGAACCGGCGCCCGTCGTCGACGTGGGCACGCATCCGTTCGTCCTCGCGGAACGCAAAGAACTTCTTCGCCACGTTGACGACCTCCGGGTCGATGTCGACGGCGTCGATGGTCATGCGCGGGTAGTGCCGGTGCAGGAACGTCGGGATGGTGCCGCCGCCGAGGCCCAGAATGAGCACGCGCTGCGGCTTCTCGTGCAGCGCGAGCCCCACGAGCATGAACCGTGCGTAGGGCAGCTCGAGGTGATCGGGGTCGCCGACCTTCATCACGCTCTGGCGGGCACCGTAGCGCTCGAACTGCAACGTACGCATGCCCCGGTCGTCCTCGGTGACGAAGATCGTGTTGTAGGGTGACTTCTTCTCGTAGAGAACCTTGTCCTGGGCGGCGACGATTGCGCACAGGACGAGGATCGCTGTGAGTGCGAGCGGAAGGAGTCTTCGAGTGACCATATCAGTTCCTTGAGTGATTCGTTTTTGACAGCATCCCATTCTCGGTTCGAGGGGAGTGCGTGGCAAGGATTGCGAAGCGCAGTGACGTTCTTGTGGTCCGGACGGCGGCCCCTACGGTTTCGTGGCGGACAGCACGCTCCCTTACGGTCGCGTCTCGGTTTGGGTCGCGCTATTCGTCGTATGATCGTGCTTACTCGGCGTGGTGGGTGCGGAGGAGGTCGAGAAGACGCTGGAAGGGTGCGGGGATCGGGGCCTTGAGCGTCATGTCGTTCTCTTTGATCGGGTGGCGGAACTGGATGCGGTGGGCGTGCAGGGCCTGATACTCGAACAGCGGCGTTTCGTCGCCTTCGCCCGCGAGATCCTTCTCGGAAAGGTGGTGCCCGCCGTAGAACGTATCGCCGACGATGGGGTGGCCGATGTACGACATGTGCACACGGAGCTGATGCGTCCGGCCGGTCTTGGGGTACATGTTCACGAACGCATGCCGGCGGAAGCGCTCGGTGATCTCGTATCGCGTGACGGCCTGCTTGAGCAATCCGGGGCGCTCGCGCACACCGGGCACCAAGTAGCGATCCTTGACCATTGGATGGGCCCCGATGGGGGCGTCGATCACGTCAGCGTCGAGCGACGGGACGCCCTCGACCACGGCGATGTAGTTCTTGGTTATGGTGCGGTGCTCGAACTGCAACGACAGCCGCCAGTGGGCCTCGTCGGTTTTGGCCACGAGCATGATGCCCGTGGTGTTCTTGTCCAGGCGATGGACGATGCCCGGCCGGAACGGGTCGTCGCCGTGCGAGAGCTGCGATGCGTAGTGCACCAGCGCGTTGGCCACCGTTCCCATCTGCGTCGAGCGCGCCGGATGGCAGATGATCCCCGTCCGCTTGTTGACGGCCAGGATGAAGTCGTCCTCGTAGACGATGTCCAGCGGGATGTCGTCCGGCCGGACCTCCATCGGCTCGGGCGGAGGAATGATGAGCCGCACGAGGTCGCCGCTGTCCAGCTCGTACGAAGGCTTGGTGGGCTTGCCGTTAACGGTGATCGCGCCCTGCTTGATGAGACGCTGGATCAACGTCCGGGACAGGCGCGGAAACCGCCCGCGCAGGTACTTGTCCATCCGCCGCCCCGGCAACTTCCGCCGGATGCGGATCTCAACCTCCTGCGCGTCCTTGTCTATCGGAACCGGGCGTTCAACAATATCGCGCTCGTGCCTACCCAACACGCGCTCCCCTGCAGGTCGCCGCTAAACATCCCTTCGTCCCTACGTCCCTCTGTCCCTCCGTCCGTTCCTCCTGCTACTCCCCCGGATCCAGCACGGCCATAAACGCCTCCTGCGGGATCGACACCGCCCCCACCTGCTTCATCCGCTTCTTTCCTTCCTTCTGCTTCTCGAGCAGCTTGCGCTTCCGGGTCACATCACCGCCGTAGCACTTGGCGGTCACGTTCTTGCGCATCGGCTTGATGGACTCGCGAGCGATGATCCTCGCTCCGATGGCGGCTTGGAGCGGGATCTCGAAGAGGTGACGGTCGATCTCCTGCTTGAGCCGTTGAATGAGTCGCCGGCCGCGGTGGTAGGCCTTGTCCTCATGCACGATCAATGACAGCGCGTCGACGGGCATGCCGTTGACGAGCACATCGAGCTTCACCAGGTCGGCGGCCACGAATCCGGTCAGCTCGTAGTCCATCGTGCCGTAGCCGCGGGTGGCGCTCTTGAGCTTGTCGTAGAAGTCGAACAGGATCTCGGCCAGCGGCATTTCGTAGGTCAGCAGCACGCGCGTGGCCGAGAGGTACTCGGTCTTCCTGTAGCGCCCGCGCCGCTCGTCGGTCAGCTTCATGATCGCGCCGATGCTCTCGGCCGGCGTGATCAGGTTCACCTCGACGATCGGTTCGCGGAGCTCGGCGATTCGGTCCCGCGGCGGCAGCTCCGACGGTGAGTCGATGCGCTTCACCTCGCCGTTGGTCAACATGATCTCGTAGGTCACGGTCGGGGCCGTCTGCACTACGTCGACGTTCCCCTCGCGTTCGAGACGCTCCTGGATGATTCGCATGTGCAGCAGCCCGAGAAACCCGCACCGAAAGCCCAACCCCAGGGCGTCGCTGTTGACCGGCTCGAACGTGAACGACGAGTCGTTCAGCCAGAGCCGTTCCATGGCCTCACGAAGCTGCGGGGCCTCGGTGCCCGGGCCGGGATAGAAGTCACAGAACACCATCTGCTGCGGCGAACGGTAGCCCGGCAAGGCCTCCGTCGCCGGCCTCGAGGCCAGCGTGATCGTGTCACCGATGTTGAGGTCGTGCAGCGTTTTGATCCCGGCGTAGAGGTAACCGGTCTCGCCCGAGGCGAGGGCGTCGGTCGCAGCCTGCTTCGGCCGGTACTTGCCCACCTCGGTCACGATGTACGTGCGCCCGTTGCTCATCAGCTCCATCTTCTCGCCGCGCCGCACCTCGCCGTCGATCAACCGCACGTGGCAGGTCACGCCGCGATGCGGGTCGTACTTGGCGTCGTAGACCAGGGCCCGCAACAACCCGTTGGGGTCGCCCTTGGGCGGCGGGATCTGCTCGATGATCGAGCTCAGGAGCTGGTCGACGCCCTGGCCGGTCTTGGCCGACGTGAAGATCACGTCCTCGGCCGGTGTGCCCAGCAGGTGCTCGATTTCCTCGGCGACGCCGTCCGGGTACGCCCCCGGTAGGTCGATCTTGTTGACCACCGGGATAATGGTGAGGTCGGCCTCCACCGCGAGGTAGGCGTTGGCGACGGTTTGGGCCTGCACGCCCTGCGACGCATCGACGAGCAGGATCGCCCCCTCGCAAGCGGCCAGGGCCCGCGAGACCTCGTAGTGGAAGTCGACGTGGCCCGGGGTGTCGATCAGGTTCAGCATGTACTCCCGACCGCCGTGCGTGTAGTGCACCGTGGCCCGGTTGGCCTTGATGGTGATGCCCATCTCGCGCTCGAGGTCCATGTCGTCGAGGTACTGGGCGCGCATGTCCCGCTCGTTGACAGCCCCCGTGGCCACCAGCAGCCGATCGGCCAACGTCGACTTGCCGTGGTCGATGTGGGCGATGATGCAGAAGTTGCGGATCAGCTCATGGTCCATCCGGTTCATCCCGTAACCGCGGGCGATGCAGAATCTTACGAGTCTAGCAGCGTTTGCGGATTGCGGCAACGTGCCGCCGTGCCCGATGCGCCTTCCCTCTCTGCTCCGCGGTGCGTTTGTGCTCGACGGTTCCGCCGCGAAGCGGCTTTGTGCGGGCTATGCCCGCTCCGCGGGTCAAGGGCTGAAGACGCGGGCCACCCAACATCCACGACGATGTGGGCCACATATCTGGCTGTAATCCGTGCCCTCGGATTGGTACAATCGCGATTGTCCACAGCACTGCCCGGCCGCGTATCGGGGTGGACCGTTTCGTGGCCGGGCGATTGCCTGTACTCCCGCCTCCATCCTCGCCCATTCACGGCGGGCAAGTCCTGGGAAGGCGGGGGAAAGGAAGAGAAGTCCACCCATGCAATCCCTTCGACGGGCAAGACACGCGTTGGTGTTTTCCGTGGTCGCGGCGGCGATGTCAGTGGTCGGGACCGGGCCGGCCTTCGGCCAGGACTGTCCGCAGCCGTGCGGCGGGAACAACCTGAGCTTCGAGACCGGCGACTTTGCGAACTGGGTCACGCAGGACGTGGCGGGGCCGACCTTCCCTCTGCAAGTGGGCGGCGCCGGGCTCGGGGGCGGCGGCTTCTTCACCAGCGCGCCCACGGAAGGTACGTACGCGTGCCTGCACGGCTTCAGCGGCAACGGTCCCGCCATCATCCGCGTCGCCCAGGATTTCGCGATTCCCGCCGACACGACCACCCTCCGGTTCGACTACCGGGCGGGTTGGGACCTGCTCGCGGCTACGCTCGATCGCACATTCCATGTCCTGATCGAGCCGGCCGGCGGCGGAGAGGCGCTGCAAGGCGATCTGATCGTGACCGCTGACGCAGGCACCAGTGTCGCCGATTCCGGCAATCTCCTCGGTGAGGTCGATGTGAGCGCCTTCTCGGGAACCACCGTGCGCGTTGCCTTCGAGTGGTATGTGCCGGAGAGCGGCGCGGGAGGGGGCTTCCTCCAACTCGACAACATCCGGTGCGCCGACGTGAGGGACACCGATGGCGACGGCGTCTGCGACAGCGACGACGTCTGTCCCGGCTTCGACGACACGGCGGACGCGGACAGCGACGGGGTTGCGGACGGGTGCGATCCGTGCCCGAACGACAATCCGGACGACACTGACGGCGACGGCGTCTGCGACAGCGACGACGTCTGCCCCGGCTTCGACGACACGGCTGACGCCGACGGCGACGGTGTACCGGACGACTGCGACGCTTGCCCGAACGACCCCGATAACGACATCGACGGCGACGGCGTGTGCGGGGACGTGGATCCCTGTCCGGTTGACAATCCGGACGATACCGACGGCGACGGCGTCTGTGACAGCGACGACAACTGCCCGAACCACGCCAACGCCGAGCAAGCCGACTGCGACCGCGACGGGGTGGGGGACGTGTGTGTGCTCGCCACCTGCGCCGGGGACCCGGCGTGCGACGACTGC
>CAYMME010000065.1:0-23940 GCA_964391465.1 uncultured Planctomycetales bacterium | reverse complement strand
CGCATACGAGGGCGCCGCCCCTTCAGGGCTTAATGCCGGGTGTGCTCGCTGCCCCAGGGCTTGCCTCGGTTGGCGCCGGGCTGCGCCCTGGACTAACCATCCGTTGCTCCTTCGGAGCTGGATTGCAGCGGCACACACGCTTGCGTGGCTGTGTTTGCCACATGCCATTCGGGCCAAGCTACTCATCGAAAGAGTAGCCCGACCCTTTCTTCTCTTCCTCACTGCGCCGCGCCCTTGGTTGGCAACGGCTTGATGCCCGTTGGCGTCAGTTGAAGGAGCTGCGCTAGCAGCGGTTGGTTGCGTTGGGCGTTCATGTACGTGCTGAGCACCACGTCGGGTTCGACCTCGACCATGCAGCCCATGGCCCAGGCCGGGTAGTCGATGACGGTGCCCGCGTCCCAGTGTATGCCGTCGTCGCGGCTGATGTTGACCGAGTACTGCGGGAAGCGGTGGGCGCACAGGATGGCCCCGGACTTCGTTCGCACCATGGACTGGGCGTAGCCGGGGCACGTGGCCCTCACCGCCGCGCCCCAGGTCGCGCCCGCGTTGTCCGACCAGCACTGCCACATGTAGGGGGAGTAGATCGGGCGGATCAGCACCGTGACCGTGTTGCCGATGGCCACGCCGGTGGGCTCGGTGAAATCGAGCGAGCCGGGCCACGTCCCGCGCTGGGACTTGTACCAAGTCGGTCGATCGATCTCGATGGCGGCCGACCAGCTCTTGCCCCCGTCCGTGCTGCGAATCGCGTAGGCCTTGCAGTGCGTGGCCCCCCATGTGCGGACGTCGCCGAACTTCGATTCCTCCTTCGCCCCGCCGAGCAGGAACCGAAGCAGCGTCCCGTCGGCGGTCTCTGTGAGCGGGCCGTAGCAGGTCAGCCTCGCCGGGATCTCAGGCCAGCCGGTCGCCACCTGCGACGGCACGGGGTCGGACCACGTCCGGCCGTTGTCCTTCGATTCCGAGATCAGGATCTCGGGCACGGGCTTCTTGGACGTTTCGCGGTTGCGCCAGAGCTGCGCGATCAGGCGACCCTTCGACGTGCGGAAGATCGTGTTGCCGTAGTCGGTGATGGTGCCCAGCTTCTCCGGCAGGGTCTCGGGCTTGCTCCAAGTCCGGCCCTTGTCTGTCGAGCGAACCAACTGGTTACCCGCGGCCAGCAGCACGTCGCCGTTGGGGGCAACACATCCGCTCGGCATGTTCTCGCTGGACAGGCCGACCGTGAAATGGTGGACCGGGATCTTCTGCTCACGATCCCAGCTCTTCAGCGGGGCCCTCTTCCCCGAGACCTTGACGTTGCGGAAGAAGTACCAGCCGTAGCCGGCAAGTCCGACGGCCCCGCGCTTGTACGTGTCGTCGGTGACGCGCAGCGCGTGGCGCCCGTCCACCCATACTTGAATCGTCGAGCCTTTGACCTCGAGCCGGACCTTGTACCAGCGCTCCGTCTCGCTCGGGACGCCGGGCACCCACACCGACTTGATGGCGCGCAGGTATCCGTCGCCCTCGACCTTCATGACCTGGGCCCAGAAATGCTTGGCCCGAAGCTGCTGGCCGCCCCACGGGATGTAGACCATGTAGAAGTGGTTCACATCCTGGGCACGGAAGATCATGGCGGCGGCACCGGTGCCCGTCTCACGGTAGCTGCCGTTGAACTCGAACTCGGCCGTCAGGTCGGTGTATTCATCGGCCGTGTGGAACGCACGGCTGTGCAAGTTCATCTTGTCCGGCGGACGGATGACGCCTTTTTCGTCCTCGGTCCACGGCCCGGTGAGTAAATGCCACTTGCTGCCGTCACCGAGCTCGAGCTTCGCCGGTTCAGCGTCGCCCGCGGCCTCGCAGACGCGAGCCGGTCCGGCCACGACCAAGGCACCAAGCACCAACGCGAGAAGGACGCCTGTTCGATTCATGTCACCGTCTCCTGATTGTTGATCACTGCGCACCGATCACCGACTCGACGAGCCGCTGACGAAACGCTTCGAACGCAATGTCGTTGCCGATCACGTAGAACGCCCCGTCGGTGGCGTCTCTACGAATGCCGTTCAACACGGGCACCTTCAGGTGGTCGTTTTCCACCTTGATCCGCGAGCCCTCGGCCGGCCAGTGCTTGGTGCCGTACGCTTCCACACCCCATACCTCGCACGAGAGCCCCTTCAGCGGCACGTGGGCGTAGAACTGCGGATCCTCCAAGCGGCACCAGGCCCGGGCATAGAAGCCGATGGGTCGGCCGTCCTCGCCCTCCCACAGATAGAGGCGAATGTCGTGGTCGAGCTTGACCCGCTCCTTGAACTCGGCCTTCACCAGAAACCGTGCTCCACTGACGGACAGCTCGAAGATGTTGTCGGCGGGGTTCGTCAGACCCAGATAGGGAACGACCATCGCTTTCCAGGTCATGGCACATTGCTCGAAGCCCTCGCCGAAGGCCTCGCATTGGGTCGTCGCGGGATCATAGGTCAATCCCTGCTGCTTCAGTTGGCTCTGGATATCCAGCGCGAACATCCGGCTCGTATAGACAACCTCCAGCCCGCCGGTCCTCCAGTCATATCCGCGCACCCGGCAGGCCTCGCGGATCTCGGACTCCAGCTCGTCGCGGATCTTCGGCGGCACCGCCTTGAGGTAGTCGTCCTTGCCGTCGAGCTTGTCGTTCTCGAGAAACTGCTTGATCGGATCCGACAGCTCGGCCCACGCCGCCGGTGGGTCGGGGTGCACTGCCCGTACGAAAACGCAGCGCCGGCCCAGCACCTTCTCGGCGTGCTGCTCCAAGTCGAGCATGGCTTGGCAGCGACTGATCGGAAACATGATCAGCGCTTCGTTGGGCTTCATCTTGCTGATGAAGTCCTTCTGTCGCTGATTGACCACTTTCTCCCATTCGTAGCAGGCGAGATAGTCCTTCTTGCGCACGCCCTCGGGCAGCGGCGGGGGCTCGTTGCCGCGCATCCCCATCTGCCAGCAGACCGGATGGAACATGAAGTAGAACTTGTCGATCTTCAGCGCCTGCTTGTCGGCAGCAGATCCGAGCTTCCGATCACCGACGCGCCGGATCCAATCGGCAGTCCAGGCCACCGCCTCCGGATCGTTGTCGATGGTGGTGAACTCGATGCCCTCGATGCGGCCGGCCTGGGCAAGCTTCAGTGCCGTCGCGCATTGGGTCTCGAGCAGATCGCGCGGAATCCGGCGCCCGGCTCCGTAGTCGTAGAGGTACAGCCCCAGCACGATCGGCTTGTCGGGAAACAGACGCTCGCAATGAGCCACGTTGCGTTCGAGATGCACGACGTTCTTGGCGTGCCATTCGGCCAGCAGGATGACGTCCAGTTCCTTGATGTAGTCGTTGATCCCTTCGCGGCTGAGGCTCATGGTGTAGACCACACCCCAGATCTCGATCCGGCGGTACTTCCCGGGCAGCAGGGCGCGGATGTGACGGATGTGCTCCGGCTTGAAGCCCTTGTCGATACCGATCGTGCTCATGTCATCCAGGACGACCGCCCGGATCTTGGGGTACTTGTCGGCCAGCTTGCGGACCTGCGCCATTCGCTGCGTGTAGACGAACGGCGGTCCGCCTTCCCCATCGGCAGCAATCTCCCAAACGATGCTCCGCGACCCCAGCACGTCCCGCGTCAAGCGATCAGCCTGCTCGTCGTCGTTCGGTAGGCCGTGACCGGCCATGATGAGGTTCGGTCCGCCCAGCAGGCGTGCCCGTTGGGCCGGACTCGCCTGGGCATATGTGGCGACGGTGTGCTCCCCGGGCTTGGCCATCTCCGGATTGCCCCAGACCCAGATCAGATCGCGGGCGACCTTCGGCTTGCCTCCTTGGCGGTCTTGCGGTTTCGTTGTCTCACCCGCACCGCCGAGGTTCGCCGCGCCAGTGACCAAGCATGTGCCCGCCAGCAGCGGCAAGAAGCCCCGCTTCGCTCTCATGTCTCCTACTCCAGAAGCACGCGGCGGCGCACCGTTGCCGCACACGCCGGCTCATTCGGCATCCTGCCTCCACACGACATCGCGCAGGGCCTGGGTGATCTGTTGGACGCGATGCCTCATCACGGCTTCGGCCCGGTCCGGATCGTGCGCGGCAATGGCATCGACGACGTCGGTCAAGGGCCATCTCTCGCGTTCGGCCTCTGGAACGGCAGCCATGATCCTGGCCTCCAACTCCGGTGATCGCGGCCGGGATGGAGCGAGGCGATACGTGTGCCAGACCCTCAGCAGCAGCGGATTCCCACAGTGCGTCACGAGAAACAGGTGGAACCTGCCGTTGGCCTCGAACCGAACCTCACGATCCTGCGCATGCCAAGCTTCCTCCACATCCCGGGCCAGTTCGCGCACGCGATCGATCTGCCAGCCCGTCATGTTCTTCGATGCCAGACGCACGGCGCCCACCGCGATCTGCTCGCGCAGCTCGTAGCGGTACAGCAACTCGGCAGGGTCCTCGTCTTCGGTATATGCAACGACACGGCTGCGTCCGCTGCCCAGGTGTTCGACGAATCCTTCGGCCTGCAACCGCAGCAGCGATTCGCGCACCGGACCCCGCCCCGTCCCCACGAGTTCGGCTGCCTTGGCCTCGGTAAGCCGCTCGCCGGCGCTCAGATCACCCGCCTGTATGAGGTCTCTGAGCCGCCGATACGCCTCAGACGCTCTGTCGCTGGGTTTGCCGTTCGCCATCCCACGCGTCCCCGGCAGCTCTTGCTGATAGTAACCAGGGATTGTAAGCCGTACTCTGGAATTGTCAACAAACGGGCGGTTCGGCGATCAGCAAATCGCCGTCCGAACAACGACGAGCGGGCATCCGTCAGTTCGGCGGCCAGCACGGGGTAGCTGGGTCACAGGACTCGAGACCTGGGTTGGTTGTGTACCTCCGGTGGCTGACTGAACGCAGCATCACATCTCGTGCTGCCACTCACCCCCGTGCTCTGGGTTCCCTACCAGACGGCGGTTGGCAACGTCCACCCACCAGTCCATCAACTCCAGGGGGATCTGCCCGAGCAGCGGCGTGCTCTCCTCCGGCAATTCACCCACCGGGACGATGCAATCTCGCCCCTGCACACGGAGGACCGCAGGTCGGTAGATCGTGCGATCGACCATCCCCGCCGCTGTCCGGGCCAGTCGCGTCTCGAATGGCACAAGCCCGAGTTGTCGTACGAGACCGACGGGCAGACACAGGAGCGTTGCACCCGTGTCAACAAGCGCCTCGCAGGTCAATCGCCGCGCAAGACCCGACCCCGAGCCGTTGTCGTTGCGATCGCGCCAGTCGTCATAGTTCTCCACTTCGACCTGCACAATCACACGGCCCATGTCAACTCCCGGCTTCGGTTCGATCACGGTCGGCGGCATCGTACACCTCTCTCCCGATTATACCACAGACCCTGCCTATTCCACCTTCATGGCCACGATTGTGAGGTCGTCGGCCTGCGGGGCGAGGCCCACGAACCGCCGGACGTCCCACAGCATGTCGCGCGCGATGAGCGGTGCGGGCATATGCCGCTTGGCGTGGAGGGACCGAATCATGCGATCGTAGCCGAACGGCTCCTCGGAGAAGTCGACCGCATCGAGCACGCCGTCGGTATAGAGCAACAGCACATCCCCGGGACGCAGCGGCACGATCTCCTTGCGATACCGCTCGTCGCGTCGGACACCCAGCACCATCCCTCCGATTTCGAACTCATGCAGCTCGCCGTCGCGCAACAGCACCGGCGGGTTGTGGCCGGCGTTGCAGTAGGTCAGGGCCCGCCCGTCGGGCGACAGCACGCCGTATACCGCGGTGGCGAACTCGCTCAGCAGCGTGTCGCGATGGAAGTGCCGATTCACGTGACCCATTATGTCGTCGATCTCGTGAATTGTGTGGGCGTACACGCGCAATGCCGACCGGAGCGACGCCATCATCAGCGCCGCCGGCAACCCCTTGCCCACCACGTCGGCGATGGCTACCCCCACGTCCCCCCAGGGCAACTCCATGAAGTCGTAGAAATCCCCGCCTACGTCCAGCGTGGGCGCGTAGGCGGCCCCGAACGACACCCCGGAGAGAGTCGGCGGGCGGGCCGGGATCATCCGCCGCTGGATGTCGCCGGCATGCTTGATCTGCCGCGCCCAGCGAGCGGCCTCCCGAGCTTCACGATGCAGTCGAGCGGTGACAATGGCCGCCGCCGCCTGTGAAGCCAGGGCCCGCAGCAACCGCTCGGCGGCCCGGTCGAACCGACGGTGCCGCCGCGTGTAGACCCGGATGACGCCGACGGCACGCCCCTCGCACATCATCCCCACGGCCAGGGCGCTGCGGATGCGTTCCTGGCGGGCCTGCTGCGGATAGCGTGTCCGCGGGTCGGTCGGTGCGTCCTCGACATACACTGCCTCGCCGGCCAGAGCGGCGGCGTCGATCGGGTTGTCCGACGCCGTTACCGGCCCCTTGTCGAGGTACTCCGGCGAAAGATTGTGCACCGCGCGCATGACCAGCTCGTTCCTGTTGTCGTCAAGCAACCGGATCGAGCACGCGTGCACCCGCATCACCGCGCACACCTTCTTCGTCGTCTTGTCAAGAATGCGAGGCACGTCGTGGGTGCCCGCGAGCATCGACGAGATCTCATAGACCGCGGCGAGCTCGTCCACGCGACGACGCAACTGGGCTTCTTCGGGGGCAGACTGTTGCATGATCCACTGCTTGGCGGAGAAACGATGTCGCGGCGGGGTCCGGGGGTCGTTACAGATCGGCATTCTACCGCGCCGGCGGCTCCGTGCAACCCAGCCGCTGCCGGGCGATCCGCACCGCGTCGGCGGAGTCGTCGCAGCATAACCATCGCCGGCCCAGCCGGGCCGCGACCGCCGCAGTGGTGCCGCTGCCGCAGAAGAAGTCGGCCACCAGGTCGCCCTCGTTGCTGGCCGCGGAGATGACACGTTCGAGCAGCGACTCGGGTTTCTGCGATGGATACCCGGTGCGTTCGAGGGATACGGTCGAGAGGAAGGGGATATCCCAGACATCGGTCAACGCCGGTCCCTCGGCATGGAAGTAGAGCCGCCCGCGCTTGGTCGACTTGTAGGGGCGGCCCGTCTCGTCTCGCTTCAACCCGTCCGTGCGAAACTGCCCGTCGCGAATCACGTGGAAGGTGTGCTTGCCCCGGCACTTCGCGTAGACCAGCAGCGTGTCGTGCTTCCGGCCGAACCAGCGCCGCGCGCTTCCGCCGGTGCGGTACGCCCAGATGATCTCGTTCAGAAAGCTGTCGTACCCGAAGATCCGGTCCAGGCCGACCCGCACGTAGTGCACGGTCCGCCAGTCGAGATGTACGTAGAGCGTTCCCGTCGCCGGCAGCAGCCGGTGTATTTCCACGAGGCGCTCGGTCAGGAATGCGAGGTAGCCGTCCAGCCCGCCGGACCAGTGATCCTTGAATCGTGTGGGAGCGCTCCCCGACCGTCGGGATCGGCCCGTGCAGAACGGGGGATCGACGTAGATCAGATCGCAGCAACCGTCCGGCAGGCGCTGCATCAACTCGAGGTTGTCACCGTGCACCACCCGACCGATCGGCGGCGCCGCATCGGACACATCCGAAGAATGCCGCCGATGGGGGCGACGCCCGCAAACTGGCTCACAATTCCCGATCGGGATCCACTCCCAGGGCTTCCATTCGGCGATACAGCCGGCTGCGGGAGATGCCCATCAGTTGCGCTGCCCGGCTTCGCTGGCGTCCCGCCCGCTGCAACGCCGCCTCGATCACCTCCCGCTCGATCCGGCGAAGGGCACCGTCGAGATTCAGATCGCTCGAGATCCTGCTCTCCGATCCGCCATTCGCGTCGCTGCCCGCGGCGGCCGATGACTCCCCGGCGGGCACCTCCTCACGAAGACCGGAGACGACTTCGCGCGAGAGGTCCGCCCCGTCCTGCCCGTCGGAGATATCCCGCACGACCCCCAGCACACACTCGATGTCCCCGGATTCGCTCCGGATGGGCATGTACGTGGTCTCCACCCAGGCCGTCGACCCGTCCTTGCGCTCAATCTGCATCCGTTGCCGGCTCCCGTCCGTCTCGCCACGAAACACGTCCAGCCCCGGACACAGGCGGCCCCGCAGCGAGCGGCCTTGCTCGTCCTTGCAGGCCAGAATGTCGTGACATGGACAGTTCGTCCCGAGCAACTCCTCGGCCGCGTAGCCCGTGATTCGCCGGCAGCCCTCATTGAACATGACGAACCGTCGGTCTCGATCCAACGCGAACACCCCGTCACCGGCGCGGGCAAGCAGCCCTTCCAGCGCCTCCTGGCTCGTTGCAGTTGCAGACATAATCGGAGCCTCACATTGCATTGTGGTGCGTCGCCGGCTCTCGACCGACCCGAGGGCGAGAACCGATGCGAAGGCCTCATCCTGCCAGTTCACCGTCGGCCCCCGCAACCCTGACTCAATTGCGGGCGCGATACGACGTGATAGCAATCGATGCAGGGCTCCTCATGCGAACAGGAAAAGGCCGATCTTCCCGGGCTCGTCTACGTCCGCAGTTCGATTGTGCGGTTGTCATCCTCTGTCTTGGTGGCCATCGCGTAGTCACCGTCCTGCCGGGCGTGGTTGACGGCCAGCTTCTGTCGGTACAACTCCATCACCTCGTCGGCATCCAGCCCCACGCACTGGGCGAGCGAGATCCAGAAGAACAGCAGATCGACGACCTCGACCCGGGCGTTCTGCAGGTCGTGCAGCCGGAACCGCCGGCCCTGCTTCGCCTCGGCGCACCAGTGCTTCCAGTAGGTGCAGTCCCGAAGCTCCTCGATCTCATTGCTGGCAGCCGCGATGTAGTTGTTGATCCACTCCCCGGCCGTTTGGGGGTCGAACCGCTCACGAAGGGCCGCCGCGTCAAAGCCCGTCCGGCGGTTAAGCTCCGCCTGCCGCTCGAACAACTCCCTCAGCATCTCCACGCTCCTGGCCGTTTTCGTCGAAGTCGCGCCGGCCCGCGCCGGGCGGTCGGATCCTGTTGTACCCCGGCCGCCGGGATTTTACACTTGAAAAAAAACCGGCCAGAAGCTACACAGGGAGCCTATTTTACGGCGCGGTAAGGCGTTGCGCCTGGTACGGCCACTGATGAGATTTCTTCTTCTGGACCGCATACTCCAGCTCGAACCGGGCCGGCGGATCGTGACACGCAAGGCGCTGACGGGGGCGGAGGAGTACCTGGCTGACCATTTTCCGCGGTTCCCGGTCATGCCGGGGGTATTGATGCTCGAGGCAATGGTGCAGTCCGCCGCGTGGCTCGTGCACGCGAGCAACGACTTCAGCCACAGCCTGGTACTCCTGAGTGAGGCCAAGAACGTCACCTACCGATCGTTCGTGGTCCCGGGGGATGTGCTGGAAATCGAGGTTTCCGCCCGGCAGATCGGGCCGACGCGGAGCGAGTTCACGGGCATGGGGCGATGCGACGGTCAGGACGTGGTCAAGGCCCGGCTGGCGCTCACCCACCAGAACCTGGCCGATGAGGACATGACCCGCTCGCAGCGCGACGCGCGGATGATCGCGTGGCACCGTGAGCGGTTCGCGCTGCTTGGAGGCCCGGAGCGAACCAAGGTGGCCGGGGCAACGTAGATGCCCACGCCGAGAAGGCAAGACGCAGCCGAGATCGTGGAGGACTTTGTATGGCCAACCAAATGAGTCGAGAGCAGATCTTTGCCAGTGTCCAGGAGACCCTGGTCGAGGCCCTGGGCGCCGACGACGACGAAGTGACGGAAGATGCCACGCTCAAGGGTGATCTGGGCGCCGAGAGCATCGACTTTCTCGACATCGTTTTCCAGCTCGAGAAGAGCTTCGACATCAAGATCCCCAAGGGCGAGCTCTTCCCGGACGAAGTGTTCAACAACCCGGACTTCGTCGACGGCGGGAAAATGACCGAAGCCGGGATGGCCCAGCTTCGCAAGTCGATGCCGCACGCGGACTTCATGGACGTGTTCGCCCAGGATCCGAACGTGGATCGCATGCCGGACCTGTTCACCGTGCGGACCATCGTGAATTACATCGAAACCAAGCTCAGCGGGAAAGCCGCGGTCGCGTAGACCGGCAGCGCATGCGGTGGATCTGGATCGACAAGTTCGTTGAGTTCGAGCCGGGCCGACGGGCCGTTGCCATCAAGAACGTGACGCGGGCGGAGGAGTACTTCCGCGATCACTTTCCCGAGCACGAGGTGATGCCCGCGACGCTGATCATCGAGGGCATGGCCCAGACGGCCGGTATCCTCGTGGGGCAGGCTCGCGACTTCCGGGAGAAGGTCATCCTGGCCAAGCTGCGCCGGGCGACGTTCCATCGCCACGTGCTGCCGGGGGAGCAGCTCCGGTTCGAGGCCGTCATCGACCGGATCGACGAGGCCGCCGCCCAAACAAACGGCAAGGTGTACAGCGACGGCGAGCTGACGGGCGAGATCGACGTGGTGTTCTCGCATATCGACCAGAACATGGGCGGCCGGAGCTTCCCGGAAGAGAACTTCGTCTTCACCGACGGCTTCATGCGACTGCTCGAGGGACATCTGGCCCCCGAGGCCACAACGCCGGAAGACGGCCAAGAGCCGCAACCCGAGGACCACTGACCGCAAGCAACCAACGGCTGATAGCTGACAGCCGATAGCTGATAACTGATCGCTTCCTCCAATGAACAATCGTCGCGTCGTCATCACGGGGTTGGGTCTGGTCACGCCGGTGGGCATCGGCGCCGACGCCGTGTTTGCCGCGCTGATCGACGGGCGATGCGGCATCGGGCCGATCGAGGCGTTCGACGCCTCGGCGTTCGACGCCCGGGTGGCCGGCGCGGCCCCCGCCTTCAAGATGGGCAACTACGTACCCAAGAGCCTCCGCAAGAGTACGAAAGTCATGGCCCGCGACATCGAGATCGCGGTGGTGGCCGCATACGAGGCGGTGAAGGACTCGGGCCTGCGCACGCGTTGCCTCATCGAGCGTGGTGAAGTCGACGGGCCACCCAACATGGACCCCACCCGGTTCGGTGCCAACATCGGAGCCGGCCTGATCTGTGCGGACCTGCCCGAGCTGGCCGAAGCCCTCTCCACCGCCGCCGACGACGACGGCCGGTTCCTGCTGACCAAGTGGGGGACCGAGGGCATGGCCAACCTCACCCCGCTCTGGCTGCTCAAGTTCCTGCCCAACATGCTCGCCTGCCATGTGACCATCGTCCACGACGCCGAAGGAGCATCCAACACGGTCACCTGCAGCGAGGCGTCGAGTCATCTCGCGATCGGTGAGGCATACAGCACGATCCAGCGAGGAACGGCCGACGTGTGCATCTGCGGCGGAGCCGAGAGCAAGCTGAATCCGATGGGCCTGATGCGGCAGAGCCTACTCAAGCGACTGAGCACCGACGCCAACGATACGCCCGCCAAGGCCTGTCGCCCCTTCGACGCCCGGCGCAGCGGTACGGCCATCAGCGAAGGGGGTGGGCTGCTGATTCTGGAAGACCTCGAGCACGCCAAGGCCCGCGGCGCGAAGATGTACGCAGAGGTTGTGGGCTTTGGAGCCAGCAACAACACGCACTCCTGGTCCGAACCGCATCCGGAGGGCGAGGGCATCGCCCTGGCCATCGAAAAGGCGTTGCGCGACGCAGGGAGCACGCCGGACGATGTCGATCTTGTCGGGGCCTTCGGATCCGGGACGGTCGAGCACGATCTGTCCGAAGCCCGCGGCATCCGGACCGCGCTCGGCAAGCGCGGGAGTGACATTCCGGTCCTGGCCGTCAAGGGTGCCCTCGGCAACAACGGAGCCGGGAGCGGCGCGATCGATCTGGCCGTGACCGCACTGGCCGTACAGAACCGCGCGGTTCCGCCGTCGCTGAACACGGACGAGGTCGACCCGGAGTGCGGACTCAATGTCGTCACCGGCCAGGCCGCCGATGCAAAGATCGACCTCGCCGTCAGTGTTGCGTATGCGCTGGGCGGCGGACAGAACGCTGCCATCGTGCTGCGTCGGGTGGAATGAACCATGAAGCGTCGCGTAGTCGTTACCGGAATGGGTTGGATTACGCCCCTCGGCCATGAGGTCGAGTCGGTGTGGCAGGCCCTGCTGCGCGGAGAAAGCGGAATCGCACGCACCACGCTCTTCGATGCCTCCACCTTTCCCACACAGTTCTCCGCCGAGGTGAGGGACTTCGGCCTCGCGGACTTCCTCGGCGAAGCGGCGGATCGGCACGCCGACGCCAGTCGGAACGCGAACTTCGCGCTGGCGGCAGCGCAGCTTGCGTGGGACAGCGCCGGCCTGATCGCCACGAACGGCCTGGATCACACGAAGGTGGGCGTCTACCTCGGCGGCGGCGAAGGTCCCATGGATTTCGACAACTTCGTCCAGGCCGCGGTGGCCGGCTGGGACCCCGCCGCCGGCGGCGGACGCGGCGACCTGGATGGCGTCCAGTGGGCCACGAAGGCATACCAGGTGCTCACACAAGCCAAGGAATTCGAGCAGGACCCGAACCTCGCCGCCGGGCACGTGGCCGTCCAGTTCAACGCCGCCGGCCCCAACTTCAATTGCCTCACCGCTTGCGCCGCGAGCACGCAGGCCATCGGGGAGGCCACCAATCTCATTCGCCGGGGTGACGCCGAAGTGATGATCTCCGGTGGCACGCACTCGATGATTCATCCGTTCGGCGTGACGGGGTTCAACCGGCTGACCGCGCTATCCACGCGCAACGACACCTGCCTGACCTCTTCGCGCCCGTTCGACCTGCAGCGCGACGGCTTCGTACTCGGCGAAGGTGCGGCCATTGTCATCCTCGAGTCGCTCGAATACGCCAAGGCGCGCGGGGCTCGGATCCTCGGCGAGATTGCCGGTTACGGCTCAACCGCCGACGCCTTCCGCATCACCGACATTCACGAGGACGGCCGGGGCGGGATCGCGGCCATGCGCATGGCCCTCGAGGACGCAGGGGTCGGATGCGACGACGTCGATTACATCTCCGCCCACGGAACGGGCACACAGGAAAACGATCGGATCGAGACGCTGGCCATTCGCAGCCTCTTCGGCGAACGGGCCAAGAAGATTCCCATCAGCAGCATCAAGAGCATGATCGGGCACCTGATCGCCGCCGCCGGAGCGGTGGAACTGATCACCTGCATTCTAGCGATTCGCGACGACATCGTGCCGCCCACGCAGAACTACAGTGTGCCCGACCCCAACTGCGACCTCGACTACGTTCCGAACGAGGCGCGGAAGGTCAAGGTCCGGACCGCCCTGAGCAACAGCTTCGGGTTCGGCGGACAAAACGATACACTGATCGTCCGGGCTTACGACGAGTAGGCCACGCGAGACACTGTGCCAATCACGACGACGGTGGGCCGATGACGCAGGTCGCGAACAGGGCAGGAGGGGCAACGGAGAAATGGGCGCCCGCGGCCCCTCCGCAGCCGGCGGCGACTGCCGCGTCCACGCCCGTGAGTTGGGCGGTCGACGAGTTCGGCCTGCCGGACTACGACCACGCACCCGACGCCATCCTGTTCGACCGTTTGGCTCGGCGTACCGACATTGTCGCTCTCGGTGCCCTCTACACCCGGCACGCCCCCCGCCTCTACACCGTGCTCGAACGCGTCGGACTCGACAGCGGCGATGCCCAGACGGCGCTCTGCGAAGTGTTCGTGGACCTGTGGCGGCACCACACCTCGAGCGACGGCGAGGCGGCGGCGTTCGACGGGTCGGTCGACGCGGTGGCGATGCGAACCCTGCTCCGCCGCATGTCGGACATGGTCGACGGTGCAGACCCAACCGACACGCCCGCGGGCCGAGCCCTGCGTGAAGTCAATGGACAGGATCACCCCGCCCCACCGCCCGACATCCGATGGCACCTGATGACCCGGCTCGGTCACCCCGCCGTCGATCGGGAGGCCAGCCAACCCGAATCGTCGGCGCCCCGCACGATGCTCCTGGCCATCGTTGCCCTTCTCTTTCTGACAGGTGTCGCCGCCTCGTGGCTCGCGCGGTGACCCGGCACAAGACCGAGCATCGGCCCGGCGAGTAACGACAACGCAACGTGACCCAACTCAATCCGCAATCCGCAATCCGCAATCCGCAACCGGCATCCTCTCCTCCGGTCACCAGACGAGAGATCCTGGGCTGGTGCATGTATGACGTCGCCGACTCGGCCTTCACGACCGTCATCGTCACCACGTTGTTCGCCTTGTACTACAAGAACATCGCCGTCGGAGATCCGCAGCGAGCCGACTTTCTCTGGGGGCTCGGCGCATCGATCTCCGAAGTCGCCGTGGCGGTACTCGCGCCGATCCTCGGAGCCATCGCGGACTACTCGGGGAGCCGGAAGAAGTTCCTAGCAGGCTGTGCGGTCACGATCATTCTCTTCACGTCCGCCCTGTGGTTCGTAGGCCCCGGAATGGCGGTGCTCGGGCTCGCACTGTACATCCTGGCCAATGTCGGGTTTGCCGGCGGAGCCGTCTTCATCGACAGCTTCCTTCCCGGCATCTCGACGGCATCCAACGTCGGGCGCATCTCCGGGCTGAAGTGGGCGCTCGGTTATGCCGGCGGGCTGTTGTGCCTTGTGCTGTGCAGGCCGCTGGCCGAGAACATCGTCGAGAACCCGACGCCCGAGCAGCTTTCGTACGCCCGGCTTGTGCCGCTCGTCGTGGCCGGCTACTACGCCGTCGCCGTTATCCCCACGTTTCTGTTCCTTCGCGACCGCAGCATCGCACGCCCGCTTCCGCCCGGCGAGGGGTACATCAGGGTCGGGTTCCGCCAGGTTCGTCGGACGCTGCAACGCATCCGCCGCTATCGAGAGATCTTCAAGCTGCTCATCGCGTTTCTCGTGTACAACGACGGCATCGTCACCGTAATCTACTTCGCCGCGCTCTACGCAAGCGAGACCATCGGGTTCACGGCCAGCGAGGTCGTGACCATGTTCATCGCGATGAACGTGATCGCGGCCGCGGGCGCCCTCGGATTCGGTGCGCTCGCAGACCGCATCGGACAGAAGCCAACGCTCTACCTCTCGCTCACGATTTGGATCGTCGCCTGCGTCCTGGCGTACTCGGCCGAGACGAAGACTGCGTTCTACGGCGTCGCCGCCCTGGCCGGCATCGGCATGGGCTCGTGCCAATCGGTGACACGCAGCCTGATGGCACTGTTCACGCCGAAAGAAAACGCGGCCGAGTTCTTCGGCTTTCTCGGCATTGCCGGCAAGGCGCTCGCCTTCGTGGGGCCGTTCCTCTTCGGGTCCATCTCGGCACTCACCGGCAGTCAGAGACCCGCCGTGCTGGCAACGGGCGGATTCTTCGTAGTGGGGATGGCCCTGCTGGCCTTCGTGAACGTGAAACGCGGAATCGCAGCGAGCCAAATGCCGGTCGACGAATAGGCTACACTTCGACGGTTTCGGGGATGCGGGCCTGGATGGCGAGGGCCCGGTTGATCTCGGTGGTGGAAACCGCCGCGCGTGCCACGAGGATTCGGCCCAGCGCCCAGACCGGATTGCCCGTCTTCGTCTGGCGAACCTGCTCCTCGACGGCCGCGAGCACGTCGTCCTGGGTCGCGGCCCCCATGCGGCACAGGATCTGCCCGATCAGTCGCTCCCGCCTCGACGGAACCCCTTCGGCTTCGCTCGCTGACATGATTATCGCCCTTCCGCGCTGCACCGACGCAGGCATGGCGCCCTGATCGGCGAGGGGCCCGGTCCGCTTGAGCAGATTCCCCGGGGGACACCCGTTCGGCATCTTCGCCCTTGCGTCGAGCGGCCGGTGCGCGAACAATCCGGTTTGGGGGCACCGAACGGGAGACCGGAACCGACCGATGGCCGACCAGGTGTTGCTGATCCGTCCCGAGTCCGCCGTCCGATCGTCGGTCGAGCAGGCCTGCGCCGAGTTGGCGGCTGAACTCCAGGTCGTCGACGATCTCGATTCGGCAGCGGCACGGGTGGACGCAGGCGGGCCCGTCCTGCTGCTGTCTGACTTCGAAACGTTCTCGACCCTCCGGAAGGATCGGCCCGGACTCGGCGCCGTCCTCCTCGCCGAGCGTGCCGACAGCGAGCAGGCCATCGAGTGGATGAAGCTCGGTGTGCTCGACTACGTGATCAAGCCCCTCAAGCACGACGTGCTCGTTCGCGCGATCTCCGACGCGTTGCACATCTATCGCGAGTTGGAGGTGCCGCCCTACGAAGACGTCGCGGAACGCCCGCCGGCCGAGCGCATCGTCGGGGAGTCACCGACCATGCAGGAGGTGTACAAGCTCATCGGCCTCATCGCCCCCCGCGATGTCAACGTGCTCATCACGGGCGAGAGCGGAACCGGCAAAGAGCTTGTGGCCCGCGCCCTCTGGCATCACTCGGCCCGTAAGGAACGACCGTTCCTGGCCGTCAACTGCGCCGCCATCCCCGAGACCCTGCTCGAGAGCGAGCTGTTCGGGCACGAGAAGGGCGCTTTCACCGGCGCAGACGGCCGGCACACAGGCAAGTTCGAGCAGTGCGACAAGGGCACGCTCTTCCTTGACGAGATCGGAGACATCCCGCTTCCCACCCAGGCCAAGCTGCTGCGGGTCCTGCAGGACCAGTCCTTCCAGCGGCTGGGAGGCACAACGGTGCTGCGGTGTGACGTGCGGATCCTGGCCGCAACCAACCAACCGCTCGAGCGGATGATTGCCGAGAAGCGGTTCCGCGAGGACCTCTTCTACCGACTGAAGGTGGCGGCCGTCGAGGTGCCTCCGCTGCGCGAGCGCGAGGTCGACGTGGTCCTGCTGGCCCACTACTTCGTGCGTCGCTTCAGCCGGCAGCTCAAGACACGCATTCTCCGTTTCTCGCCGCGCGTGCTTCCGCTGCTGCTGAACTACCCCTGGCCGGGGAACGTCCGCGAGTTGGAGAACGTCATCAAGGCCTCGCTGGTGGTGGCGCGGGGATCCGTGTTTCAGCCGGCGTTTCTCCCCGAGAAGTTGCGAAACCCACCACCGGCGGCCGAGCCCGCAGGAGCCGAGCCCCTCCCGGCGGAGACGACGGCCACACCCGCAACCGAGCTGCGCAGCTTCGCCGAAGCCCTCGCGTCCGACCCGCGCCGCGAGGGACGATTGCACCGCGAGGCCGTCGAACGGGTCGAACGGGAGCTGATCCGCACATGCCTCCTCCGCACGCGCGGGCGCGTGGCCCCGGCCGCCAAGATGCTGGGGATCCCACGAACTACGCTTCGACGGAAGATCAACCAGCTCGGTGTCCGCGTCGAGACTGACGTGCAGGTCGATCCCGCGGAGTAGCATGCAGGTCCAGCCAAACCGGCCCCGTCCTACTTCCCCACCGCTCCCCGACAGAGCTGGTCCGAGAATCCTGCTTGCCCTTGACGCGGCAACGCCGTGTCAAGGGTCTCGCCCCTCTCGTCGTGGCAATCCCTTCCCGCGTGTGTGACGTGACAAGGAGCAGCTCGCCATTGGGAACGGGTGCCGACCCTGAATCTCGTGCCAGCGAAGGCCCAGCATGCGCCTGCTGACGGCCGAACTGGCCGCCAGGGGCCACACAGGCCGGTTTCAGACCACACAGGGCCATCGGACCAGCAGCCGACTGCAAATCACAACGTCCGTCTAGCAAGAGAGTTACAGGATTCCGGCGAATCCGGGAGCTGCTGGCGCGCGTCGTGCACTATGGGGACCTGCGGATACGCCACCGGGGCCGGATCGGTCCGGCAACGGGAAGAGAGTGGCGGCCGAGCGGACCAAGGAGATCAATAAGCGGGAACCTGGATGAATCTGGGGAGACGGATTTAGACCAACCGCGGGGAGGACGGCTGAGTAGGCCGTCCCCCCCGCGGCCTCGGATGAACAACGGCGTGCACTGCCGATTTCCGGAAAACGTCGAGCGCAGCCCGCGGAGCGAGCTGTGTCGATGCCACCCGACAGGAAACGGCAGCACGCCGACGCGAGAATGGGAGGAAACACATGCGGCTAGCAAGGCGCCCCCGCCCGGATCCGGCAAACCTTCACGGAGACAATCTCGAGGGTTCGAACCCCTGGCGGAGGGACCGCGAACCAGCCTTGGAGGTCCGTGGTCCGCCCTTCGGCGGAGCTGTGGTCGAGGCGGATGCGGCGACGCATGGTGCGGCTTCGAGCGCCGGCGTCGTCGAGGGATTGAGTCGGTTGTCAAGGCTGGCCTCCGTCGAAGCCGGAGGCCAGGCGTTTCCATGGTGGCGGCAGCAGGTCGCGCAGGAACTGGCCACACTGGCCCGGCTGACGGCGAATCGGATCTCGGGAAGCTGGATGCGTGTGCCGGCCAGTCCTGCCTCGACGTGCCGCCCTGACCTGCTGGCCCATCTCGAGCGGTGGACCCAGCAGCGTGAAGCCCACGCCGCCGGGCTCGATCTTCTCCGGTCCGATGTCGCCGCGGTAGGCGACCGGCTGGAGGCGAATCGACTGGCGCTTCACGACCGGATCAGAAGGTGGGTCGACGAGGAGCGGCGCCTACAGGCACGCGGACCGGAGTTGATCTTCCGAATGTTCTGGGATGATCTCGGCGGGCAGGGTTGACCGCGGAGTACGGTACGCTCCGGGTCCCCGAGATTGGCGCCGTCCCGCGGGGATGCGGGCGGCGGCGGACTCTTCATCTGAAACCAACCGTAAGGAAGCGAACGGGTGCTCCTCCTCGTGATGAGGCGGGAGCACCCGTGTTCGTTCTGGGTCCGAGCCCACCGCCTGCTCTCGCGTCGCCCCGGACGCACGAGCGGGCGCCATCCCGGGCAACCGGAGCCAAGTCGCTGAGGGCCAACGCTGCGACCTCTACTGCACTGCGGGGCCCGACCACAGCCGAGTCCTCCCTTGCGACGGAACCCCGCCGGCCATACGATTGACTTCGATTTCATCGGCGATGGCCGTCTGCGGAGGAAGGGCGGGGACGCCGGCCCCACGCCTCATGAGCGTGTCCGCCGCGCGTACGCCGCATGAACCGTCCGGAGAAGACAGACACGAACACACATCCATGGGAGGAGCAAGTCATGAGACGACGTGATTTTCTGCGGAAGTCAGCGGCCGCGGCGACGGCTGGGATCGCGGCCCCGTATTTCGTTCCCTCCAGCGTGCTCGCGGCGCCCGGTCGCCCGGGGGCCAACGATCGGATCATCTGCGGCTTCGTCGGCCTGGGGGGACGGGCCCGCTGGCTGCTCAAGCAAGAGAAGGCCTTCTCGGGAGCCCGGGTCGTTGCGATCGCCGACTGTTTCCGGACTCGCCTCGACCGGGCGGCCACGGAGTGCCCGGGCGGCGACAAGTGGAAGAAATACGACGACTACCGGAAGATGTTCGAGAAGGAGAAGCTCGATGCGGTGTTCGTGGAGACCACGTCGCACGCCCGCGCGTTGATCTGCATGCAGGCCGCCCAGGCCGGCCTGGACGTCTACGGCGAGAAGCCGCTGACGCTGACGGTGGCCGAGGGCCGGAGCCTGGTCAATGCCGTGCGCCGGAACAAGCGCATCCTGCAGACCGGTACGCAGCAGCGCTCGATGCCGATCAACATGCACGCCAGCAAGCTCGTCCGTGACGGCGCCATCGGCAAGATCCACACCGTTGTGGCCTGCAACTTCCTGGCTCCCGTGCGGTGGGAGCCGAAGCCCGCCAAGCCGATTCCGGATGGACTGAACTGGGACGAGTGGTGCAACCAGACTGAGCTGCGGCCCTATCATCCGGACATCCAGTTCAAGTGGGCTCTGTATCGAGCGTACGACGGAGGTGGTCAATCCTGGGGCGTTACCGGCTGGGGGACGCATTCGCTCGATCAGGTGCAGTGCGCTTTGGGCACCGACGACACCGGGCCGGTCGAGATGTGGCTGGAGGAGTCCGGGCCGAACGCCAAGATGACCATGCGCTACGCCGGCGGCACGCTGTTGAAGCTGGAGGGACCCAAGCGAGACCACGCCGACCTGGGGGCGATCTTCATCGGCGACAAGGGCAAGATCGAGATCAAGCGCGGCAGCTACACCGCCGAGCCGTCGGAGTTGCTCAAGGGCGCTCCCCCGGTCACGATCGAGGGCGAAGGTGAGTGCGACGACCACCTTCAGAACTTCTTCGAGTGCATGCGCTCGCGGAAGCGGCCCAACGCCGACGTGGAGGCCGGCCACCGCGCAACAACCGTCTGCCACCTGGTGAACATCTGTCGCGAGCTGGGTCGCAAGCTGAAGTTTGACCCCAAGGCCGAGAAGTTCATCGGCGACGACGAGGCCGACAAGCTACTCTCCCGACCGCGCCGAAAGGGCTACGAGCTGCCGAAGATCGCGTAGAGCGGCTACTCATCGACGGAAGGCACGCGAGCTGGGCCGATGTGGTGTGCTCGTCCGGATCGTCCGACGCGTGACACGCCGCGATTGGCCGTGTTGTCGCCGCGTCACCCGGATGGGTGAGCTGTCGCGGTTCGGGTTGGTTGAAGACGCCTGCTCCGATGCGCTTCACATCAGGTACCGTCGTGGTGTGTTGTCCTCAGTCAACCCGTGCTGGCCGTGGGCCATGCCCTCCACGACGCCGGATGACGCTTACGGTAGGCGCAGCCCTCCTCCGTACGCCCCCACCGCAATCGCCCAGTCCGAGGTTGAGCCCATTTGAATCGTGTGGACGCCGGCCGTTAGGCGGCCTTTGTCGATCTCGGCATAGCGTGCCTTGGCGTCCACCAAGATGACCGGTTGGCTGCCCGGCATACCGCTGAGGTCGACCGTCACCGAGTCGGCATCTTCAGTAAAGAAGACGAAGTGCTTCCTGTCGGCGGCAACTAGACAATACCCCGCAGCCCCACTGATCCGACTGTTATCCGGCGACAGGCTCAGCTTCAGCCGTCCCGGTTTCCAGAATTCACGGTATGTACGAAATGCCCGTTTGAGCGAATCGGGATGGTATCCGCACGGGCCGCTCGGATGGAACGGTCCGTACTTGTTGAACCGCTCCGAAAAGTGGCCGAAGAAACCGCCCATTCCTCCGGCCATGGCCTCCCACCAAATCAAACGACGAGAACCCGTTTCGCTCAGCCTGTCTGGATCGCGGACGGAGCCCGGCCAGCACTTCCACCGGTTGTACGTATGACGCTCCTCGTAGATGGAAGGCTTATCCTTGCGGCCCTCCAGATCCTGCCTGATCTCATCGTAATCGGCCGGCCCCTTGTCGGTTGTCTCCAGGTCGTAGGGGCTGCCTCCGAAGCCTGCGTAGGAGTGGGCACCGAAGCTGCCGTCATCCCATCCGCGGGAAGTCAAGATATGCGGCCAGCCCATCGTTCGGTTGATCTCATTGGCCCACCAAGCCCCGTCCGCCTCGGCGTTGGGCATCTCGATGGTGTCGAAGCCGAAATTCATGCTCCACCCGGGCAGCGGCCCCAGTCGGGCCGCAATGTAGCGGATGAGCCGCTGATGCCTCTTGCCTCGGAATCCGCCGCCGAGGTGATTGGGCGTTTGCTTCCGACCGTTGTCACCCCAGGCCCAAATATGTGTGCGTCCGCCCCGTTCGTGCGCGTACTTGATGGCGAGTTCGAGGGTGTCAAACAGAACCGGGTCAGGTTGGTCCAGGTCGGGATCGGCCCCGCCGGAGAAATCGTCGATGCTCAGAGCGCCCATCCGGAACCAACTGTAGAACACCGCGAAGAAGTAGATGTCAAACCCGTTGTCCCGGGTGTTGTTCCAGTAGGCATCGATGAGATTCGCCCGGCTCGGATGCCCCAGGATTCTCGAGGAGTGCTCGTGCTGCTGTTCGTAGTCCTGCTGGTTCATGAACACTTGGTAGACGTATCCTGCCAGGTGCTCAGTATCGTCCTCCATGATGGCGTACTTGTTGCCCACATGCGTCAGGAATCCCTTCGTATCAGGGTTGGCCCGCGGACCCACCGTCAAAAAGCCCGTGTGACCGTCGAGATCCGCGGCCGTGCTCGACGTCAAGAACGTCCACGCTCCGGTTCGCGTGCCTGCAAAGCGGAACTTCCACGTGTCGCCTCCGGCGTAGAACATCTCGGTCGTGCGTACCTCCTTGGCATGCGTAAAGGTTACGGTCGCCACAAGATCGAAAGGGTTCCCGGACCAGGTCCTGTTGGTCAGGCTGTATTCCTCGGTTTCCCACATGCGCGCGCTGCGGTTGCCGAGATCGCTCGCCCCGGCCCTGTCACCAAACATCGCTGTCCCGATCAGGAGGATGAGACAAGGTGCGAGCCGCGCGTTCAATGCGGTGTGTTGACGCAGGGGTGTGCGATTCATTCTGAGCCTCCTGTGAATGACGATCAAGAGAACACAGCGCCTGACGATCGAAAGACACGGTGCCCGGAACGGGGCCACAGGCACCGGAATCGTGCGCAACCGCTGCCAAGGAGAATCATCGATTGTCGCCGTGATCGGCAACGGGTTTCGGCCGGAGGTCCTCCCAACGCCGGATGCCAATGACCGGCCGCGCGAAATCGAAAGCGGCTTGCCACTGATCAGTGTCGGCCAGGCGGAACACGTCATAGATCGCCCGTTTGCGGCCCGCGACGCTTCCTCGATCCGAACGCGAGGCCCGCAACCCCAGTCGCAGTCCCCCTTCCCCCGGATAGTCGACGTGTCGGTGCAGAATGAAGCCGTCGATTCCGTCAACCTGCCGCACCCGATGGTAGGCGTAGGCGTAGGCGGCCGCCTGCTCCAGTTCGCCCTGCTCGACGGCACGCAAGTGAAACCCCTGTTCTGAAAGGAGAATCCGCCGCGCGGTGCCCTGGTACAGGAACGGCTTCTGTCGCAGGAACGCCGGCAGGACCTCGATGTTCTTGAACGTGATCTTGGGGGTCTCGAACGAATGCGTCGCGGCCCGATCTTCCCATGTCCTCGGGTCACGGAGATCCTCCGGGTACGAATGAAACGCGACGTGCCACGGGAGATCCCCTTCGGCACCAACCGTGTGGTCGAGGAGCTCCAGAAAACGCTTTCCGCCCATGGAACGCTTGGGGTTCTCCGTAGCCCGAGCCGTCCAATGGTGGTCCAGCGAAATGTAGAGACGGATCCCTGGATGGATGCGGTGGGCCGCCAGGTGCGCGACGCGCAGCGCACGGGCATACTCGGCGACCACCGCTTCGGGCGACATCTCACCGAGATTGTACCAGTGCCAGTGCGACTGAAGCTCGTTGCCGATGATGAACCCGGAAACCCAGCCTTGCGTTTTTCGGGGATCGGAGTAGCGATCCGCCAGGTACTCGATCGCCGCGCGGAACACCCGCAGCCCGCGCTCGTCGGACAGGTTGAACGCGCCGACGTGATTGGGCGCCGAAGCGAGATCGGTCCGGGGATGAATCAATCGGTTGTGCGGATCGGGAGCCGTTGGAACGTAACTGTAGATCACCAGCGTATTGACCACGCTGGCGTCGGTGAGCTTCCGGATTCGCCCGTCGAGCTGCCGGACAAAGCTGCGATTGAACCAGATCGTCTCTCCGTCGACGTCCCACCACTCGGCTTCCGCGCCTCCCGACCGACGAACCAGCATGTTCAACGGGACGTTGTGCGCAGCGTGCTTCACGCCGAGGTGCAGCGCGTCATCGACGTCAACGATGCATTGCAGGCCCTTGATGCCCCGCGGTGCGGGAAAAGCGAACGTGCGCTGTGCCAATGCCGCCACATTGTCGACCCAGCGTGCGGGCCCCAGCCCCTTTTCGGATGCACGCTCGATCAGTCGGAATCGCGAGAACAGTCTGTCGCGTCGACCCTTCAACCTCGGAATGCGCGCTGTTGCCAGTTTGCCAACCTGCGGCCGGGCGATCTCGATGGGCGGGGCGGAAGGAGCCCGCTCGTAAGGTTGCAGCTCGATCAATCTCGCACGCCCGTCACGTGGCGGCCGCGCTTCGATCACGAGGTGATCGCCGCAAACCGCAACGCGCACGACGCCCACCCGGTCGGCGACGACACTGCCGTGGGCCACCGGCAAGACAAGAGCCATGATACTGATACCGGTCAGCGCGGCTCGGTGCATGGGGAGGTCGAACCACCTTCCGGCCGATCCCGCACGCGTCATCGTGGACTCCTGTACCTCCCGAAAGCCCCATCCTCCTTGCGGCAGCGGGAGTTGCGTGCCTCGTC